>DASTQE010000065.1:0-3093 GCA_035761895.1 Nitrospira sp.
GACGGAAATTGCGGCTGTCCATATTCAACCTCATCGTGTCGCGCAAGAACTTCCCCATCTGTCGGGTAGATTCCGCCGTCGTCACGCCGGGTTTGGCGACCTGAACTGCGTAGTCGCGATAGTCCGGCAGGCGCAAATCCCTCAAGAGCAATCCTCCATTCGCATGAGGATTGGCGCTCATCCGCCGGTCTCCCTTCGGCGGTAATTCCACCAGCTCCGGCTTGAGCCGGCCGGTCTTGTCGAAGAGCTCTTCCGGCTTATAACTCTTCATCCATTTTTCCAGGATTCTGATGTGGCCCGGTTTCTCGTGCATTTCTCCCATCGGAACTTGATGGCTTCGCCAGTAGTCTTCCGTGCGCTTGCCGTCGATCTCTTTCGGACAGGTCCATCCTTTCGGCGAACGCAGAATGATCATCGGCCACAAAGGCCGCTTTTTCGCGCCGGTCCTGCGGGCTTCCGTTTTAATCCGGTGAATCTCTTCGATAACCGCATCGAGCGTAGATGCCATCGTTTGGTGCATCTTTTCCGGATCACTCCCTTCGACAAAGTATGGCGTATAGCCGTAGCCGCGGAAGAGCTGGTCTAATTCTTGATGGCTAATGCGGGCCAAGACGCAGGGATTGGCGATTTTGTAGCCGTTCAGATGCAGGATTGGAAGCACGACGCCGTCGGAAAGCGGATTCAGAAACTTATTGGAGTGCCATGAGGTCGCCAGTGCCCCGGTTTCAGCCTCCCCGTCCCCGACAACGCACGACACGATCAAATCAGGATTGTCGTACGCCGCGCCATACGCGTGCGAGATGGCGTACCCCAATTCGCCTCCTTCATGAATGGACCCGGGAGTCTCCGGCGCCACGTGACTGGGAATGCCGCCCGGAAATGAAAATTGGGTGAACAGGCGCTTCATGCCTTCTTCGTCCTGCTCGATATTCGGATACACTTCCGTGTAGGTTCCTTCCAGATACGCATTGGCGACAATGCCCGGCCCGCCGTGGCCTGGACCGATGATGTAGATCATATTCAGGTCTCGCTGCTTGATGACTCGATTGAGATGGGCATAGATGAAGTTCAGCCCCGGTGTCGTGCCCCAATGACCAAGCAGCCTGGGCTTGACGTGCTCCTTCTTCAAGGGCTTTTTGAGCAAAGGGTTGCCGTACAGATAGATCTGTCCGACAGAAAGGTAATTCGCCGCACGCCAATAGGCATCGATCAGCTTCAGTTCTTTTTCCGACAACGCATTTGCCATGTTGTACCCCTTCCCTTATATGATTCTTCCTTCATGCCGGCGGAAGACTCTTCTCATCATGCTCAACACGGAGTTATCACCGCACTCAGCACTTATCACTTACCACTCATTACTCATTACTCATTACTCATCACTCATCACTTATCACTTATTACTTCCTAGGCAGCGGGCCGTCTCCTTCGCAATCCATGTCTCCTCATCCGCTGCGACCACAAGAACCTCCGGCTGAGCCCCCTCGTGGCTGATCTTGACCCCTGAGCCCGGGGTGAGTCCCACCGCCGCACGATTGCGATCCGCATCGAGTCTGATGCCGCACCAATGCATTTCCCGACAGATTCGCGTTCGAATCTCGGGAGCGTTTTCCCCGATCCCGCCGCCGAAGACGATGCCATCGGCTCCTCCGAGGACCGCCATGTAGGCGCCCAGATATTTCCGCGCCCGATAACAAAAGAGATCGACCGCTAGCTCCGCCCGCTTGTCGTGATCCCGTTCGACAGCACGCAGTAGCTCCTTCATGTCGTTGGATCGCCCAGAGACTCCGAGGAGGCCGGATCGTTCGTTGAGCCATCGCTCGACCTCGGCTGGCTCCACTTTTTCCCGTTCGGACAGGTACCCGACGATGGAGGCATCCACGTCACCGGACCGCGTCCCCATGACCAGGCCTTCGAGCGGGGTAAATCCCATGGACGTCTCGACCGATTTGCCATTGACGATCGCCGCGATGGAGCAACCGTTGCCCAGTTGCAGCGTAATCAACCGCGTCCCTTGCAACGGTTTTCTGGCGCAGACTGCATATCCATCCGCGAGCGAGGCATGGGCGATGCCATGAAACCCGTAGCGACGGATGTGGTGCCGCTCGGCCATGTCCATGGGGATCGCATATCGCCTGGCCACTTCCGGCATCGTCTGATGAAAGGCCGTGTCGAAGACCGCCACCATGGGGATAGACGTACCCAATGCCCCTTTGGCTCCCCGAATCCCGGCAAGGCAGGCCGGATTATGCAGCGGCGCGAGTTCAGCCAGCGCCTCGATCCCTGCTTCAACCTGGTCTGTGATGACGGTAGGTTCCATGTACTCAGTTCCGCCGTGCACCACCCGATGGCCGACCGCATCGATGCGGCCGAATGAACCGCCGAAGCGATCAAACAGCATGCGCAAGGCCTGCGTATGGTTCCCAACGTCCAGTGCGCTCTTCACCTGCGGCACATCTGGACCCTTCGCCTCAACCGTCGCGGCGCCACCAATGCCCTTGACCGCCCCCTCGAGCACCGGAGGGCTGGTGTGCAATATCCCTGATGGCGCGCCGACCACATCTACAATTCTAAATTTGACCGATGAGCTTCCGCTATTGATCACCAGAACCCGCATGTCGGGGAGTATTACCTTCTTCCCGGCGACTCGGGGACTGTCGCCTTCATCTCGGCGACTGTCCCCGTTTCCGCCTCGAACTAGGGGACAGGCACCGGCTTCGCCGGAGCCTGTCCCTATTCAGTCATCGATGTGTGCCGTTTGTCCTAAGTATTCGACGCATCAAAGATACTCTGAATCGATTTATCCAGCATGGCGTTGAATTCAGCATCAGATTGATCGACCGACAGCCCTTCTACCAGCGCCCGCGAAAAGCTCGCCACGAGGCCGTGGTTCCTCCGCAGACGGTCGTTGGCTTGTTCCCTCGTATAACCGCCCGATAGCGCGACGACCCTCAAGACATGAGGATGTCGGATGCAATCAAGGTAAAAGTCGTCTTGCTCCGGAAGCGTGAGCTTGAGCATGACCAACTGACTCGCCGGTAATGCGTTGAGTTCCTTCAATAGGGCCTCTTTGAGCAACGCTTCGGCCTTGGCCTT
>DASTQE010000066.1:0-26003 GCA_035761895.1 Nitrospira sp.
AAGATCTGCCTGGCTCGGTTGCCAACTCAAGAAGCGTTGGAACGGCCGCTGCCGCGGGCTGGCCCATCTGTTTCAGTTCCTGCGCCGCCAGCATCTGCGCCTGAAGATCGTTGCCCTCCAACGCGTCAATCAACGCGGGCACCGCCCGCACACCCGTATGCTGCCAATACACGATGCCCAGCACCGCCATCAGGGCGACGAGCAACCCAAGTTGCAGTCCAATCTGACGAGAGGTCATGCTTTCTCTCTGGCTTGGGGGCGGCGGACACTGCCCATGCCAAGGGCTAGGTTAGGCGTCGGGCCGGTGCTTTTCCCAAGCGACAAGGGAACCAATGCCTGTTGTCCGGCGATTTGCACGGAGGCTCGGGCCACCGCACTTGCCAAACGGATGCGGTCCGCAGGGCGGACGGCGAGCACTGTTCGAAGCTGCGTTCGCGCGTAGCGTTGAACGCAGCAAGTTGCACAGCCGAGCAGACGTGAGGTGTAGTGCGGTTGAGCCGGAGTGCCTGAGCCGGAAGGCGCTGGTTCCCTTAAAGCTCTCACACCGGCCACTTTTCTTCGTTCCAGGCCATCTCCCAAAACATCCACTCATAACGGGAGCTGATGAGGAATGAGTCCTCCATCCGCCGCTTCTCTTCTGCACCGGCCGTCTTCGCCCACTGATCCACCTTCTTGCGCATCCACCGCTGCACTTCGGCAAACTCCGGCGAGGCATAGAGCATGAGCCAGTCGCGATAAGGATGGGTTTTCGGCGGAGGACCGTGCCGCAATAGATGCTGGCCGACAACACAATAAATCCAGGCGCAAGGCAGTGCCACGACGGTGATTTCAGCCGCCGATCCCGATTGAGCGACCGCGAGCATGTGGCGGGTATACGCATAGTTGGTCGGCGCCATGGATACTGCCGTCATCTGTTTGGCGCTCATCTTCCACTTGGTCCCATAGCCTTCATGCAAACTTCGTTCAACGACGATGGTCTCCTCAGCCAGCTTGGTCAGTCGCAAAGCGGATTCCGAATCCGGTGCGCGCAAGGCTCCGGCTGAAAAGACGCGAGCCAAATCGCCGAGAAAGCGGGCATCTTGGAGGATGTAGTATCGAAACTTGCGCTCCGGCAATGTGCCGTTGCCCAACGCAACGACAAACGGGTGGGTCAACTGCGCATCCCATATTGGCTGAGCCAGCTGTCGAAGGTGGTTTGAAAAGGACATGGCGCTAAGAGATTGACGGCGCCCAAGGCCTCGGCAGCCGATTAATGCCATCCAAGGCGGCGACCTTGTAACATTCCGCGAGCGTCGGGTAGTTGAACACGGTATCGATAAAATACTCGATCTTCCCACGGTAGGCCATGACTGCCTGTCCGATGTGGATGAGTTCGGTGGCCCCTTCGCCGATCGCATGCACGCCGAGCAGTTCTCGCGTCTGCCTGTGGAAGAGCAGCTTCAGCATGCCCGTCTCGTCGCCAATCAACTGACCACGGGCGATTTCGCGGTAGCGGGCGATGCCTACCCCATACGGGATGTCCTCTCTGGCCAGCTCTTCTTCGTTCCTCCCGACCATCGAGATTTCAGGGATCGCATAAATGCCGAAGGGCAACAGGTCCGTATCCGTCCGGTCGGGATATCCGAAGGCATGACAGGATGCGTGGCGGCCCTGCTGCATGGAGGTCGATGCTAACGCGGGGAACCCGATGACGTCGCCAGCGGCATAGATATGGGGAATCGCGGTTTGGAAGTGAGCGTTGACGTATAGACGGCCCCGCTGATCAGACTTCAGGCCGATGCTTTCCAAATTGAGTCCCTTGGTCGCGCCTTCACGTCCGACCGCATACATCAGCGTGCCGGTGTGTATGGGCTTCGCGTGTTTGAGACACACGTTGATCTGTTGATCGGCCTCTTTGGCGATGGCGAGCACTTCTTCTTCATGATACAGCGTTACACCGATATCTCTCATTTGAGTTTGAAGGGCTGTGATGATTTCTTCATCGACAAACTCCAGGAGGCGCGGACGCTTGTCGATTAAGGTGACGGGGATACCCATCGCGCCCAGGATGGACGCGTATTCGGTGCCAATGACGCCGCCGCCGACGATTACGATCGAATCAGGGATCCGCTTGAGCCGAAGGAGCCCGTCGGTGTCGATGATCCCTTCGTCGTCGAACGGCACTTCTGTGGGTCTGGCCGGCTCCGTGCCGACGGCGATCACGATGAAGTCTGCCGTATGTTCGACCTCACCAGTCGTCTGATGAATGCGCAATCGATGCGGATCGACGAAACTGGCATTGCCCTGGATCATATCGACCCGATTGCGGGACATCTGATTTTTGACGATCTCGAGTTCACGCGCGATCACATGGTTGGCGCGAAAAGCGAGATCCTCAATCGTAATATGCGCTTTCACGCGATACCCTGCGCCGTACAGATTCCGTTGCCGAAAACCAGAGAGGTACAGGACGGCTTCCCGCAAGGACTTACTGGGAATGGTGCCGGTATTGATGCAGACGCCGCCGACCACCTCTTGCCGTTCGATGATCCCGACTTTCTTGCCGAGCTTGGCGGCTTGCACAGCCGCTTTTTGGCCGGCAGGCCCCGTGCCGATGACCAGGAGGTCGTAATGAACCATCAAGACCTCAAGCGAAAGGTGAGAGCGAACTCGGGACGGACAGCTCAACTGGCCGTAATGAGCTTGCGAGCGACCTGAAACGCTTCGTCCATGTCGGGCAATTGAGCCAGTTCCGGTGTGATTTGCAAGTGGCGGACGATGTTCTGGGCGTCGACGACCATGACGGCCCTGGCCAGGATGTGCGGGTCCTTCAAAAAGAGCCCGTACGTTTTCCCGAAGTCCGCATTGCGGAAATCCGACAGGAAGGTCACGTTGGTGATCTTTGCTTCTTCCGCAAACCGCTTTTGTGCAAAAGGCGTGTCGATGCTGACCGTGATCAGCTCGACCATCTTGTCCAAACCCTTGTTTTTTTCGCTGAGATAATGGGTTTGCTGCTCGCAGACCTTGGTGTCCAGCGAGGGCACCACGCTGATGATGCGGACTTTCCCTTTGCCGACGGTATCGGCGAGATTGACGAGCGAAAGATCAGGTTGAGCAAGTTTCACGCTCCGCAGAGGATCCCCGACTTTGATGCCGTTGCCTGAAAGCGACAGGGGGCTGCCTTTGAACAGGACATTGTGCCCGTCGCCGGCCTTCGCACTGCCGTCGGCGACGGTGTAGTTCTTGTACAGAAACATATCGTGTCCACCGCTGCAGCCGGTCAACAGCAGCGCAGCCAGGCACACAGAGGTGAGCAAGCGTCGTCCACGGATCGGTGTCATGAAAGTCCTCCATCTCATCGCAGAAGAAACGGATCCTTACCGCCGTAAAAATTCTATCATAGCTCGGTTGGTCAGATCAGGCTGTTCCCATTGCGGGATGTGTCCCGCCTTCGGAACCCGCACGAGGGCGGATCCTTTGATCGTTCGCTGGAGGTCTTCCCCGACGGACAAGGGAAAGACACGATCCTCTTCCCCCCACAGGATGAGTGTCGGATGGCGGATCTCTCCGATCCGCGTCGCAAAGCCGGCCTCCCACATGGGAAGCGTGTCGCGGACGGTCATGAGAGGCGGGACCACGCCGGGCCGTTGCCGGTTGCGGTTCGAGCGTTCGAGCACCGCGGGCGTCAGCAGCGCGGGATCGTGCACGATCTCTTTCAATATCGATTCAATCATCAATCCGCCGACGAGCCAATTGCCGAACGAGGCAAGCCAGGAAGGGGCGGCCGTATCGAGCGCCCGTTGGATTGATGGGCTGGTCAAGCGCTCGCGCACATTTGCGGGCAGGCCATCGATGAGTACCAGCTGCGAGACACGATCCGGATGGGCCAGAGCCATGCCGATGGCGAGGCCTGCGCCCATGGAGTTGCCGACGAGCGCCGCCTGCCGGATGTGCAGCGCGTCCATGAAGCCGACGAAATAATCCAGCGTCTGGTCCGGCCGGTACTCGATCTCAGGCTTCGCTGACAGTCCCGAACCGATGAGATCGGGGGTGAGAAGCCGGAATTCGGCCGACAGCGGCCTCTGCTGATGCTCCCACTGCCACATCGATCCACCGAATCCATGGATCAAAATGACGGGCTGGCCCTGGCCGATGTCCAGATACGCCATGCGTTGGCCTTTGACGTCAACGGTGCGGATGGGAATGCGCTCGAACGCTTCGAAGTGGGGAGGAATCGGAGGAGGAGAAGAGCAGGCCGCCATGACGATGACTGTCGCGAGCGAAGCGGCGACGCCTCGCCGGACGGCACTATTCCAGTTGGATGACCGTCTCATCCGTTTTGACGTTCTCGCCTTCGGTGACAAGGATGGCGACGACTTTGCCGTCAAGCGGCGCCGGTACGCGGCTTTCCATTTTCATCGCCTCAATGATCAACAGCGGATCGCCGGCATTCACGCGCTGGTCCTTCGCGACGAGTACTTTGACGACGCGTCCGGGCATCGGGGGCGCCACATCGCCCGGCTTCGACGGCCTCGGTCGTTTCGGTTTGGCATCCTTGCCGCTTTCGGGAGCTTCAGGGACGCCGGCCAACACTTCCTGAATGGCTTCGAGCGATACTTCTTCCAGCTTATCGTTGACGCGAATGTAATAGGGTTTGCGTCCGTCGGTCTTGCGGCCGGATCCCGATACCTTCACATGGTAGGTTTCGCCGTGAACGGTGAGGTTGAATTCAACCGGCGCCAAGTGCAGTTCGCCCGCCACTGCCGGTCCTTTGGCCGGCGTCATCTCCAGTGGTTCGGGAGTAAGATCCCCTTTTTCACGCGCTTCGAAAAAGTCCCTCGCAATCGCGGGAAAAAGCGCACAAGACAGCTGATCCTCCACCGTCGTTGCCGAGGCCGGCAGCTCTTTCTTGACCGCGTCGAGCTCCGGGTCCAACCGGTCTGCCGGTCTGGTCTTAATCGGTTCTTCGTCTCCGATGGCTCGGGCCATGATATCCCGATCGACTTGCCCGGGAGCGCGCCCATATAAGCCCAGAAAATAGTTCTTGGTTTCTGTGGTAATGACTTTGTATCGCTCGCCTGTAAGGACATTCAAGGTCGCCTGTGTGCCGACGATTTGGCTGGTCGGCGTGACCAGCGGAGGATAGCCCATGTCTTTCCGCACTCTTGGTACTTCGTCGAGCACCTCTTTCATACGGTCGAGCGCGTTCTGCTCTGTGAGCTGGGCGGCGAGGTTCGAGAGCATGCCGCCGGGAATCTGCGAGGTCAAAATCTCCGCATCGACGCCCGTGAAATCGCTTTCAAACTGGCGATACCGCCGGCGGACGTTGCGGAAGTGCTCTGTGATCGGCAACAGGGTGTCGAGCTCCAACCCCGTATCGTAGGGTGTGCCATGCAGCGACGCGACCATGGTTTCGGTCGCGGGATGCGAGGTGCCTCCGGCCAACGGCGACATGGCGGTGTCCAGCATGTCGAGTCCGCCCAGAATGGCCATCAGGGCGGACATCGAGGCCATGCCGGACGTGTAATGCGAGTGCAGGTGGATCGGCACTTTCACGGCGGCTTTCAGCCGGCGCACCAGATGATAGGCATCAAGAGGAGCCAGCAGGCCGGCCATGTCCTTGATGCAGAGCGTGTCGGTGCCGAGGTCCTCCAGTTGCTTGGCCAAATCGACGTACCGGTCGATACTGTGAACGGGGCTGACGGTGTAACTGATCGCCGCCTCCGCGTGTTTTCCGCAGGCCTTCACCTCGCGGATCGACCGGTCGACGTTCCGTACGTCGTTCAGCGCATCGAAAATGCGGAAGACGTCGATGCCGTTGGCGGCGGAACGTTCGACGAACCGCTCGAGCACGTCGTCGGCATAGTGACGGTAGCCCACGAGGTTTTGGCCTCGGAGCAGCATCTGCAGCTTCGTGTGCGGCATTGCGGCACGAAGCGCCCGCAGCCGCTCCCAGGGGTCTTCTTTCAGAAAGCGCAGACAGGTGTCGAACGTTGCACCGCCCCAGACCTCCAAGGACCAGAAGCCGACGGCGTCGAGCTTTTGAGCGATCGGCAGCATATCCTCCGTCCGCATGCGCGTGGCCAAGAGAGATTGGTGGCCATCGCGCAGGGCGACGTCGGTGATGAGGATAGGCTTCCCCGAAGCCGGTTGAATGGACAGTTCGCGTGGCCGGGCGCTCGCGCGGGAGGCTGCGCGCGGAGGGCGCTTCTTTGCCGCAGGCCTCTTGACGGATCGTTTCGTCGCCATCGGGTGTTGTCTCAACAAGAACAGCCGCCGTCCGGATTACAACCCTTCGTAGGCCGCGATTGCGGCGGAAATTGCCACCACCAGATCTTCCGGCTGCTCGAATTCGTCGTACATGAAGAGGTCGGGGTGAGTCTCCAGGTAAGAGGTGTCGAAACGCCCGGCGAGAAAGTCCTGGTCTTGCATGATCGCCATCATAAAGGGAATCGTCGTCTTGACGCCGCGCAACACGTATTCTTCGAGCGATCGCCGCATGCGGCTGACCGTTTCTTCCCAGGTCCGGCCGCGCACCGTCAGCTTGGCCAGCAAAGCGTCGTAATAGGGCGGCACGGTGTAATCCTTATAGACTGCGCCGTCGATCCGGACGCCGATGCCGCCTGGCGAGAGGTAGGCGGTGATCGTGCCGGTGCAGGGCAGGAAATTGTTCTTCGGATCCTCCGCGTTGATCCGGCATTGGATGGCGTGCCCTTGCAGGGTGACGTCCTGCTGTCGAATGTCGAGAGGCTTGCCTGCCGCGATCGAGATCTGGTTGCGCACGATATCGATCGCCGTGATCTGTTCGGTCACCGTATGCTCAACCTGCAGCCGCGGGTTCATTTCAATGAAGTAAAACCGGCCGTCCTGATCGAGGAGGAACTCGACGGTTCCGGCATTGTCGTACTTGACGGCTCGGGCGACGGTGATCGCAGCCTCGCCCATTTCCTTGCGCAGTGACGGCGTCAAAATCAGGGAAGGCGCGATTTCAATCAGCTTCTGATGTCGGCGCTGAATGGAGCAATCCCGCTCGCCGAGGTGAATGATGTGGCCGTGCCGGTCAGCCAGGATTTGAAATTCAATGTGATGCGGCCGCTCGATGTACTTTTCGAGAAACACACTGCCGTCTCCGAACGCTGCCTGAGCTTCCCGGGCGGCGACTTCCATGTTCTCTTGCAGATCCTTATCCGACCGCACGACGCGGAGTCCTCGGCCGCCTCCTCCGGCGCTCGCTTTGATGATGACGGGATAGCTGACTCTGTTGGCAAAGGCCAAGGCCTCTTTGGTCTGGCTGCCCCCGCCTTTCGTGCCAGGAACGATGGGCACCCCGACAGATTCGGCCAATTCACGTGCCTTCACCTTGCTGCCCATCAACGTAATGGCGGATGGCGAGGGTCCGATAAACGTGATGCCGGCGGCCTGACACCGCTGCGCGAACTCCGCATTTTCGGAGAGGAAACCGTACCCAGGGTGAATGGCGTCGGCACCGATTCGGAGAGCAAGCTCGACGATCTGTTGCCCGTCCAGAAATCCTTTCACCGGTCCTGGGCCAACGAGGTACGCTTCGTCCGCTTTTTTGACGTAGATCCCGGTCGAATCGGATTCGGAATAAATAGCGGCGGTCGCGATGTTCAATTCGCGGCATGCGCGGATCACCCGCATGGCGATTTCACCGCGATTGGCCACCAAAATCTTCTTGAACATCTCGCGTTCCTGTTCCGGAAAGCCCATGTGCTGACCCGCGTAGACGGGCGCAAAGGAGGCGTAAGTTAGCATAAGATCAAGAAGAATGTCGAGGGAAGAGCGTGCGAAGAGGACGAGAATGATCGGAGGAAGGGGCGACCCAGCCGTCCCTTCCTCGGAGACTACCAGCTACTTGGCCTGCACCAAGAATCCCTTGGATCTGGCGTTGCCGCCGCCAGCGACGACATCGATGAAAGACATTCCAGCCTTGATGTCGGGAACCGTCGCTTCAATGGTCGTATCGTTCACGAATTTGTACTCAATCTTCGCCGGCCCTGCGGCGCTGAAAGCAACGCCGTGGAAGCATTCCTTCGTTCCGAAATTCTCACCCTTGATCGTCACTTTTTGGCCGGGCTTGGCTTCATCCGGTTCTACTTTGTGGATTTTTGGACGTCTGGATCTGTCGCACACGGGATCGCGTTCCACTCGGTCTGCATCCGACCCCTTGATGGATTCCATGTCGTAGAGCGTGAAGCCGGCCCCCTCCACGACGGCACCCTGGTCGCCGGACTGTTGTTGCTCCGCACGGGCATCCGGATTTGAGATCAGGCACAGGCCGACCAGCGCCACGAGATAGACTGAGGATCGCCAGATCTGCATAGAGCCCTCCTTGAACGATGAGGCAGGGATTATTTGCGCTCGAACGGAATATAGGTATCTGTAATGATTTGCCGCCCTGCGGGCGACTGTGCAAATTGCACAAAGGCGTCCACCAAGGGATTCGGATCTTTCTTCGCCAACAGCAGGACGGGTCGCCTGAGCGGATATCTTCCATCCTTCACTGTCGGAACCTCCGGTTCGACCCTGTCGACGGGCAGCAGCCGGACAGCCACGCCGCTCGTGACGACGGCCAAACCCTGATTCAATGAAATATAGGCTACTGCCGACATTGGAGGAAGCGTGCCCACCACGGTTTTGACGACTTTGTCGTCCTTGGCAATGACTTTCGCGTTGTCGGGAATCTTACCGTTGATGCCGAGTTGGCGCTCGAACGCATCGCGAATGTTCTGGTTTTTGGGTCGATCGATCAGCAGAATCTTCGTTTCAGGACCGCCGAGCTCCGACCACTCCTTGACCTTGCCGGAGTAGATGTCGGCGACCTGCTGCTTGGTCACCTCTTTCGTAAAATTCGAAAGATGGACCAGAATGCCGATGCCGTCCCAGGCGATCTGCGCAGCGGCCAATGCGGGGTCTTCCGATCCGGTCACGGCCACATGGGCGTCGCCCGCCTTGACCATTTCCACCGGCTTGGAATGGTCGTCCCACACCACGTCGACGTAGACGCGGGGATTGGCTTTCTCAAATGCCCGGGCCAGAGATTCGATGGTGGTCTGTTCCGGCCCGTTTCCGACGATAATCAGGTTGCCTGAAAGCTCGGCTTGGCTATAGGAGGGCAATGCAGCCTCGGCAGCGACGGCGATGCAGACTGCGCATAGCAGGAGGAGGTACGGAAAAACACCTGGTCGATGGCTCGAGGCGGTTGTAGCGGACGAGAGCGTCACAGGATCCATGCGGGCGATTCAGCTTCCCGTCTTGTCCGGAGTCTGTGGCGGGGGCTCCGAACCGGAAAAGACATCTTGGATAGGCGGCGGGGTGCTCCGGGCGCCGAACAGGGGTGGGAGCTTGGAGAAATTGGCCGCACGGTGGTTCAGCATGTCGTACGCCTTCATTTCCTTATAGCCGGGCTTATGGTCGCCCTTGACCGTTGACACGAAGGATGACAAGAGTCGCGTCGCGTCCTGAGCCTGACAAAAAGGACACACAGTATCCTCGACTCGGGCGTGGACTGACTGTGTGACATCGAACTGCTTTTCACAGCGCCGACAACGATACTCGTACAGTGGCATATTTTCCCCCGCCATGTTCGGCGGTCGTTTGAGCGCGACCTGCGCCCTTGACCATCCGTTAAAGTTTGCCTTATTGTAACACACCTGCCTGGTTCGAAGACTAGGGGATATCGGCTGCATGAGGAGGATGTGCGATGGCGGTGTTGATTCGACGGTATAAAGGTCACAATGGCATGATGCAGGAAGAGCGCATCGACGACGACGATCGTATCGAGCGCTATTTCCGGCTGTTTGAAAAGGACGACATCAAGAAGTTGGAGACCGGTGTGAAAGTGTTCATCGAAAAGGACGAGTGGCAGCTCCTTCCTTAGACGGCGGAAGGGACCTCATCACGCCCCAGCCTGTACACTTCATCTCATGACGTACTGGATTCATGTCGCCCATTCCATCGACCGGGTGACGTTGCACAGGGACCGGTGCTCCGAAGTGCCCTCCACGCAAACCTCGACGGACTATTGGGGTGGCGGGTGGTACGATTACCCTGACAAGGAACGCGCGCTCGCCGCGATGGAACAGGCCGGACCGACCGACATGCGGCGATGCCCTCTTTGTAAACCGTGACCAGCAAAGTGCTGAGTTCTATGGGTGAGTGCGAGTCAACGAGCACTCAGGACTCAGCACTCTTTTCCATTCATGCCTCGTCTTGCACTGTTGCTGACCACCTTCATCTGGGGTGCGACATTTCCTGCGACCAAGGCGGCGCTGGAGCAGATCCCTCCCTTGTCGTTTCTGGGCCTTCGATTCCTGCTTGGAACCCTGCTCATCGCATGCTGGTTCCTCGCAACGGGATATCGTCTGCGACGGGAAAGAGCGGTCTTGTCTGCCAGCGCCGTGGCCACCGTGTTTCTCTTTTTCGGCTATGCGCTGCAAACGGTCGGCCTGAATTACACGAGTGCCTCCAATAGCGCCTTTTTGACCGCCTTGTATGTGATCATCGTGCCGCTCATGCTTCGCCGGTTCGATCGGCGCGTACTGACCGCCACCGCCATCGCCACAGCAGGGCTGTGGCTACTTGTCAAACCCAGTGCGACCATGAATCTCGGCGATGTGATGACCATCGGCTGTGCCGTCGCGTTTGCCGGACATATCGTCTGTCTTGAACGTTACACTCGTCTGTTCGATGCGCCAAGTCTGCTCTTATGGCAGATGAGCGCAATGACACTGCTGTTTCTTCTGATCATGGGGTGGGAACAGGCGCCCGCCCAGGCCTTTGCTCCGTCGGCGCCGCTCCTCATCGGCCTCACGGTGACGGGCGTATTCGCGACGGGCGCGTTTGCCGTGCAGATGTGGGTCCAACAGGTGATCCCCGCCCAACAGGTCGCGCTGATTTTTGCCTCCGAACCGGCCTATGCTGCCTGGTTATCATGGTATTTTCTGGGTGAAACACTGGATCTCCAGGCCTGGATTGGCAGCGGATTGATTCTGACTGCGGTGATCATCGGCGGCTTTGTGTCACCCTCGCCACAAGCGGTGGGCGGCGCGACAGAGCCGGCGTGAGTGGTGGCAGAACGATGGCTCAAAAATTCGGCAACGGTCGGTGGGTGCGGGGAGGGTTTCTGGATAACCGCATCGAAGGCACTGTCGTTGGTCGCATCGTCCTGGCTGCCGTTGGTCCTGTGGATCTGTATCTGAGGGGCGATTTCAAAGCGGATATCGCCGGACAGCTCATTCAGTTCCGAAACAGTCGTTTTGAGGATGATGACTTGGCCGCCCATGTGATTGGCGACATCGAGAATCCGCAGATTGGAACCGTGAACCTCATTTCATTTGATCCCCATCCGAATCTGGTTCCCCATCCTTATGTCGAATGGTTTTCGGCGGGATCGAATCATTATCGGTTCGAGCTAGAGCCGCAGGACGCCTGGATTGTGCCGCCGGCCGAAAGCGGTTCCGTGGACGAGGAAAGCCGGCAAATTCGAGCTAGGCTGGCCGGACAGGCGGTCGAGCGTCCGGGACCTGGAGAATCGGATTGGGTGTGAGCGGATTCCCGCTTAGCCTTCCGCTGCGGTGAGTGTTGCTGCGATGGTCTCCTGCTTGCTTTTCTGTTCGCGCACGTAGACCGGCACCTCTCTGATGTCCCATACGAGCCCCAGCCATTCCATCGCTTTGAGGCAGTAATAGGTCAGATCGATCTCCCACCAATAGAATCCCTGCCTGGTCGAGGCCGGATAAAAATGGTGGTTGTTGTGCCACCCTTCGCCCATCGTGATTAGCGCCAGTAGAAAATTATTGCGGCTGTCGTCGCCGGTGTCATAACGCTGAGACCCGTAGACATGCGAGAGCGAGTTGATCGTGCAGGTGCCGTGAATCAGCGCGACCGTCGAGATGAAGAATCCCCAGATCAGCATCTGGGGGCCGCTCGTGCCGAGCTCGGGGGCGTACGTCTCCAGGATTTTCCCGAATCCGAACATCGCGAATCCCGCAAGCGTCGGGACGAGGATGTCGAAGCGGTCCAGGAACCGCAGCTCAGGATACTTGGCGAAATCGGCAATGCTTTTCAGCCGGGGCGCAAAATGCGTCTGCGAAGTGAACCATCCGATGTGCGACCAGAGAAATCCACCGTGACGCGGCGAGTGCACGTCGTTGGAAGAATCTGAGGCGATATGATGATGTCGATGATGGCCCGCCCACCACAGGGGCCCTCGTTGGGCGCAGGATCCCCCCAGTACCGCGAAAGCAAACTGCAGGGCTCGGGACGTCTTAAACGTTCGATGGGAGAAATAGCGGTGATACCAGCCCGTAATCGCAAACATCCGCACGAAGTAGAACGCGACTGCAACCGCCACGGCGATCCAGCTGGTTCCCACCCATATTACACCGAGGCACATGAGATGGACGGCGATAATCGGAATGCATCGAAGCCAGTCCATCTTGGGAACGCCATCGGTTTTCATGTACTCAAGGCCTGCCCAGGAATCGAACCAGCGCAAGAATGTGAACCAGAGATCATGCGCCCTGGTCGGATGAAGTGTACGCACTTCGGACATTCGGATTACCTCCAATCAATCCCGGCATTCAGACCGGGCACACACACGGCGGCTCAATCTCAGTAAGGCCTCGGCACTTGAAGGTGGTTCACGAGGCGGGTTGCACAGTCCAAGGCTATTCTCGCAGTGCTATCACGGGCCTTGGACGATGGGACTACATTATACATTAAATTTCTCCGAATGGTAGGGGGTCGCTTCAAGTTTTTCTCAAGTGTACCGGATCACGCGCCGCTGTCTACCGGCGCGAAAATACGCGAAGTTTCCGCCTCGCCCTCGTGCCACGGGACTCGATGCGCCAGCGCGACCGTGGCACGATCGAAAATGCCGCTCATCCCGTGCTCTCGAAGGCCTGTTCGCTCAGAACAGAGCCGCGCATCTTGCGGCATTAGAGGGCAGGTCAGAATAGAGACTTTGTGAACATCCTGCTAAAATGCCCCGCCTATGAACGACCGCTTTCTCAAGGCCTGTCGGCGCGAGCCGGTGGATTGTACGCCGGTGTGGTTCATGCGTCAGGCGGGACGGTACATGGCCGAGTACCGGTCGCTTCGTGCCAAACACTCCATGCTCGCGCTCTGCAAAACCCCCGAGCTGGCCGCGCAGGTCACGCTACAGCCCATTGACCGATTCCCCGTGGATGCCGCCATTATCTTTGCAGACATCCTGCTGCCGCTCGAAGCGATGGGACTGGATTTGGAATTCGCGGAAGGCGAGGGGCCGGTGATTCACAATCCCGTGCGTGAGCGAGCGGATGTCGAGCGACTCAAGGCCGTCGACGGGGCAGAATTGGAGTATGTCGCCGAGGCAATACGACAGACTCGCCAAGCCTTGCACCGGCGTGTGCCTTTGATCGGATTCGCCGGTGCCCCGTTTACTCTTGCCAGTTATGCCATCGAAGGCGGTGGATCCCGCAATTACGTGCTGACCAAGTCGATGATGTATCGTGAACCGGACGTCTGGCATCTGCTGATGGATAAGCTGGCACGCGTGGTCACCGGCTATCTGCGCCGGCAGATACGGGCCGGCGCTCAAGCGATTCAGCTCTTCGATAGTTGGGTCGGCTGTCTTTCGGCGGGGGACTATGCCGAGTATGTCATGCCTCATGTACAATTGATTTTCGAGGGATTGAAGCGGGAAGGTGTGCCGATGATCCATTTCGGCACCGGCACGACGGCGATTCTCCGCCAGATGCGCGAAGCGGGAGGCGATGTGATCGGCGTGGACTGGCGCATTCATCTCGATGAGGCGTGGGCGATGATCGGCCACGATCGCGCCGTGCAAGGGAATCTCGATCCGGTGGCGCTCTACGCTCCCCTTCATGAAATTGAGCGCAGGGTGGAAGACGTCCTCCGCCGGGCCGGTGGCCGCAATGGGCATATCTTCAATCTCGGCCACGGTATCCTGCCGACGACGCCGATCGGGCATGTCGAGGCCGCCATCAATATGGTTCACAAGTTGAGTCAACGGTAAAGTCCAATCGCCATGCCGTCCCCGTCAAAGCCAATCGCCGTCCTCCTCATGGCCATGGGAGGGCCGGATTGTCTGGAGAACGTGGAGCCATTCCTGCTCGACGTGCGGGGCGGCAGGCCCACTCCTCCTGAGTTGATTGCTGAAATACAAGCGCGCTATCGGGCGACGGGAGGAAAGTCTCCTGCTGTGGGTATCACGTTTAACGTTGCAAGGAAGCTGGAGGCGCGGTTGAACGAGGCCGGCCAGGGCCGCTACAGGGTTTACGTCGGTCTGCGGCATTGGCATCCATTCATCAAGGACACGTTGTCGGAGCTGCTTCGGGACGACCCTGAACACATCATCGGCTTCTGCATGGCGCCCCAGCAGTCCTCGATGAGCACCGGGGCCTATCGCAAAAAAGTGGAAGACGCCCAAGCGCTCCTGAACGACCACCATTCCGTGACCTATGTCGGGAGCTGGAACCGCCATCCGAGGCTCATTGCTGCCATCGTCAACAACATTCAGCAAAAGCTCTCTGTGTTTCCTCCGTCCGTCCGACCCGATGTGACCGTTCTCTTCACCGCCCACAGTCTGCCCGAGCGGATCGTGGCCATGAACGATCCTTACCCCGAAGAAGTAAAAGGCACCGTGGCTGCGGTGAGCGGGTTCCTGGGTGGACAGCCTACTGCATTTGCGTATCAAAGCCAGGGGCGTTCGGCCGAACGGTGGCTCGGACCCACGGTGGAAGAGACCGTTGACCAATTGGCACGCTCGGGGCAGCGGCACGTGCTGGTTGCGCCGATCGGTTTTTTGTGCGATCACGTCGAGACGCTCTACGATATTGACATTGAGTTGAAGCAGCTGGCGGCTGGCCGCGGGATCCGCCTCGAGCGCATCACCATGCTGAACGACTCGTCCCCCTTTATCGAGACGCTCATCGACGTCGTCACAGCCCATGAAGCCTCGTTGACAATTTCGTCGTGACCCTTCCCTTGACAGTGGCAGTGATCGGTGGCGGTATCTCCGGTTTGGCGACCGCGCTCGCGCTCGCGGAGCAGGCTCAAGCCTCCGGTTTGAGCCTGCGGTGCACGGTGCTTGAGGCGAGTCTCGCGTGGGGCGGCAAGATCGTCACTCATAAAATCGGCGATCTGATCACCGAGGCCGGTCCTGATTCCTTCCTGTCCAACAAGCCCGCCGGGGTGGAACTTGTCGCCAAGCTCGGTCTGACCGGCGATTTGATCAACACGAACGAAACCGGCAAGAAAGCCTTTGTCTACTCGGGCGGGCGCCTGCGAGAACTGCCCGAAGGCCTCATTGCGATCGCGCCGGGACAGATTGGCCCTTTCCTTAAGAGCGGCCTCTTGTCATTGAGCGGCATAGCCCGGATGGGGCTGGACCTCCTGCTCCCGGCCAATCGGTCTGAGAAAGATGAATCGCTCGCCTCGTTCGTTCGCCGGCGGTTCGGCCGGCAGGCGTTCGAACGGATGCTGGAGCCGTTGATGGCCGGCATCTATGCCGGCGACGCCGAGCAAATGAGCGTGAGAGCGACGTTCCCGCGCTTTGTCGAGCTTGAGCAGGCGCATGGCAGCGTCCTGCGCGGCATGCTGGCGGCGCGATCGACCCGAAACGACCAGTCCAAAGGGGCGGCCCGCAGAACCATGTTCGTCAGTCTCAAGCACGGGCTCGACACGATCGTCACCGCGCTCGTCCGCCGCTTGACGGCTGAAGGCGTGACGTTGAGAAGCGGCGTGACCGCTGAATCCTTGCGGGTGCGTTCGCATCAACTCGGGCGGTGGACTTACGACGTCATGCTGCAAGACGGGTCGGCGCTCTCGGCCGACAGCCTGGTACTGGCGACGCCGGCGTTTGTCACGGCTGACCTATTGCGTCCCTTGACGCCGATCGCCGCCGGCATGCTCGACATGATTCCGTATGCCTCGACAGCCACAATCGCGCTTGCGTATCCCGCTTCCGTCATTGGCGGCGCAGTCCAAGGATTCGGGTTCGTCGTACCTCGCATCGAGCACCGGGATCTGCTGGCTGCCACCTGGACTTCGCTGAAGTGGCCGCATCGTGCTCCGGAGCATCAGTTGCTGGCGCGCTGTTACGTGGGTGGAGAAGGGCGCGAATCGATTCTCGAACTCGATGACGAGGCCTTGATCAGGCGGGTGAAAGCCGAGTTGAGGGAGATCTGCGGCCTCGAGGCAGAGCCTACGTATGTGGAGGTGAACCGCTGGATGAAGGCCATGCCGCAATACCGGTTGGGACACCTGGAACGCCTGGAGCAAGCTGAGGTAGCATTGAGCCGATATGGCGGCGTGGTGCTCGCCGGCTCGGCGTATCGCGGCCTGGGCATTCCGGATTGTATCCGTGAGGGAACGGTGGCAGCGGAGAAGGTCGTGCGATACCTATCAGGTAAACGAGTCTAGAAGGAACGGGGCAATGACGACGACACATGCCATGAAAATTCTCGGAGTGAACGGGCCGTTTCGTGAGCCGCGCGAACCGGCGTTTTCCTACGACTATTCGATCCAGCGCCCGCATTGGCCGATGCCTCATGCCGTCCGGGTCAAGGTTGCCATCGCGGAGGAACTCGACGTGCTGAGGGGCAAAGTCCTCGGTTCGGTCAGCGGCTCGCCCGGCCAGCAGCTCCTCGTTTCCCAGTTGCTCACCAGAAGGATTGCGGACGAGAAACTGCGCATCGCCGATCAGGATGGGCTGCTCTCTGGCCGGGCCGATGTTGTGGTGGGGCCGTTCACGGGACCGATGGCGCATCTGTTCGCGAGGCTCGAGTCCTGGCTGGAAGTGCAGCAGGAGGCGCTGCGGACGGAAATCAAAGAGCGCGCCAAGCTCTAAGCCGCCGTCCCTTCACCCCCTTTCAAAAGATTTTCCGGTAGTGCTTCGAGTGAACACCCGATTCGTCCGCAAACCCGATGGATCCCGTGTCGGGGGCTCCGGTGTTGTTCAAATCAATGCGGTAGTGTCCGCGGATTTCTTCCATCGCCACTTCGAACGGTACCCGGTCCGGGTAGAGCCCGCCCGGTGCATGGGCGCCTCGGGACAGTGTTCGAATCACATCGGCTTCCGCATACGCCGGGTCGGAAAGCACATAGATGTCCGCCACCGCATGATGGCCGAGCTTGTGGCCCGGCGTCGTTGCCGGAATAAGATCGGTGAGCGTGCCGGCGAGCCGTTCCTTCTTCAGCCGTTTCAGGAGGCCGACGACCTGGCTCTCGGTGGCTTGTGCCGGTACAAGCACACTGACGGCATTCATCTCGGGAACCGTTGAGGCGACCTTAAAAATGACCGGAGCGGCTTCGGGATCCTCGATGACAGGGCCCACCGGTCCTTCGGTGCCGGTCGCCTGTTTGTTGCGCGAACTGGGCACAATCAGTGCCACGAACAGCCAAAGGCCGAGCAGGATGCCGAAGACGACGATCAGTGGATGCAGACCAGCGCGCTTGCCTTCCTGGTAGGGCCCTTCCTCGTCTCCCATTATCCCCTCGTCTCGGTCGCCGGCGGCTGGTGCTTCGCCTCTCCCCATAGCCGGTTCATCTCGTCGAACGAGAGCTCTCCGACTGCGCGTCCGGTCTGTGCCGCCTGCCGTTCGACGTATTGAAACCGGGTGACAAAGCGGTTCACAGCCTGGCGCAGTGCGTCCTCCGGATTTACTTTGATAAATCGGGCCAGATTGACAAGTGAGAACAGGACGTCGCCAAATTCGGCGTTGATCTCACGGTGCCTTGCCTCGCTTGACGAGGGCTGCCGGAGCGCAGTCCTCAGTTCGCGAATTTCTTCTTCGATTTTCGCCAAGACCTGATCAAAGCCGGCTTGGTCGTGGCTCCAGTCGAAGCCAATCCGTGAGGCGCGGGCCTGGATTTGATAGGCCCGCAACAGCGCCGGCAGCGTCTGCGGGACGCCATCGAGCACCGATTCAGGCCGTCCCTCCGCTTGACGCTCGGCCCGTTTGATATCTTCCCATTTGGCCAGCACCTGCTCGGCATTGGCGGGAAGAGGATCCTGGGAGCCGCTCGGAAACACATGAGGATGGCGCCGCACGAGCTTATCGGCAAGTCGGTCAAGCACATCGTCGATCGTAAATGCGCCGGCCTCAGCAGCGATCTGGCTGTGAAAGAGGACTTGAAGCAGCACGTCACCGAGTTCTTCAGAAAGCTTTCGGCGATCCTGATAGTCGATCGTTTCCAGCACCTCGTATGTCTCTTCAAGCAGGTAGGGCTTCAATGATTCATGCGTTTGCTTGCGATCCCAGGGGCAGCCGTTGGGCGCGCGCAATGCAGCCATCAAGTCGGTAAGTTTTTGAAAGCGTTGCGACAATTTCAGGGCTCCACTTGCGGTCAAAGACGACGCTATTATACCTGGTTCCCAGCGCCCTTCAACGAGTTGCGCCGCCTCGGCCCCTATGGTACGCTGCCCACTCGCCGGGCCTGCCTAGTCAGAACATAGTTCTCACGGAGTCATTCGTGCCAGGAGAACAAGAAGAAGGATTCATCATCCGCGACAGGCGAGGCAGCAGCGCAGGCGCCGATCGTCCGAGTCCGGCCTCCACTCCGGCCCAGGCAGCCTCGAAGGAGGCGCCGTCTTCTGCGCCGGGGTCAGAATCCGGAAGCGGGGTGCCGGTCACCTTTGCCTCGTTCGTCATCTCCCTGGGCAGTTCCTCGCTGATGTTGATGGGTGAACAGTTAGAGCCTCAGCAGCCTGCCATGCCGGTGAATCTGCCGCAAGCCAAAGAGATCATCGATCTGCTTTCAGTCCTGGAGGTGAAGACGAAAGGAAATCTGACGACGGAAGAGCAAACGGTGCTGCGCGATATGCTCTACGCGCTGCGCATGAAGTACGTCAGCTTGACTTCGAAGTAACCCTGCTAGCTGTGTACGGCCTCCTGCTCCTGCATGGAGCGTAGCAACCTTTGAGCCAGGCCTCTATTTCCGCTATAGTGAAGACCTTGCCTGCCGCAGGTCCGTGTCATGCGAAGGAGTTCGGGCTGTGAGTGATCCTCGCCCAAACATGGCCTCCCCGGTCTGGACCGGTCCAGAACGTCGTGCCATGCCTGAGAAGCGTGCGACCGAAGTTTCAGATCCCACCAGCCGGACGACCCCAGCGCTGCAGGAGCCGGAACGTCGCAAACGGCATCTGCGGCCGGTCTGGATCCTGCTGATGTTTCTCATTCCCTGTCTCGCGCTGACGTTCTACTACGGCCAAGTCGTTGTTCCCGGCAGCGATGATCCTGATTCGTTTTTCCCGTCGACGAGCTATGCCCTCGTGCTGCTGCTGATCAATCTCGACTTGATCGGCTTCGTGGTCCTGCTGCTCCTTCTTTCTCGAAACCTCATCAAGGCCTATTTCGAGCGCCGGCACCGGTTGATCGGATCGGGGTTTCGTACGAAGCTTGTGGCCGCCTTTATCGGCTTTTCACTGATTCCCACCATGCTGCTCGCCTTTGTCGCCAGCGGTTTGGTGAACAAGGCCGTGGACGTGTGGTTCAGCGATCAAATCGACCGCGTCATGCGGGACTCCTACGAAGTCGCCAAGATGCAGCATGCCGGGCACATTACGCTGGCCGTGAACAGCGCCCGGGCGATCAGCCACGAAATCTTCAGAGAGGACATGCTGCTGCCGGAGCACCGTGATTTGTTGGTGGCCGCCATGGCGCGCAAACGGGTGGAGTTCGGCGTGGCGGGCATCGAAGTGTATTCCGCCAAGATGGAAACGCTGACGAAATCCCTTGATGCAGAAACTCCTTCCGGCGTGCTGGATTTGCCCATTGGCCAGCTCGTGCTCCAGGCGATCAACGGCAAACAGGAGGCGAATACCGTTCAGGAGGCGCCGACGGGCAGGCTGGTCCGCGCCGCGGCGCCTGTGGCAGCGAGCGGGCGAGGCAATGAGGTCGGGGGCGTCGTGGTAGTTGACGCCTATGTGCCGGAATCTCTCCTGGCGAAGATGGAAGGCATCGGTCGCCAGTATGAGGAATACAAGCAGATCAAGGCGATGAAGAATCCGATCAAAGCCGGCGCCTATCTGTTCGTCGCCGTGATCACGGTGTTGATTCTCTTCGGGGCGACCTGGTTCGGCTTTTACGTGGCCCGCAGTATCACCGTCCCCATCCAGCGACTGGCGGAAGCGACAGATGCGATCGCCCAAGGCGATCTGTCCGTGCGCATTGACGCGAAAGCCACCGACGAAATCGGGACGCTCATCGACTCCTTCAACCGCATGACGTCAGATCTTCAAAGCAGCAAGTCCACCATCGAAGCCGCGAACCTCTCGTTGCGACGCAACAATCTCGAGCTCGACCGCCGGCGTGCGTACATTGAAACAGTGGTTGACACAATCGCCGCGGGGCTGCTGTCGATCGACAAGAACGGGATGGTGACCAATTTCAATCCATCTGGTGAGCGGATTCTCGGCGTGTCCGCCGGGCGCATGCAAGGACGGCCGGCCAACGAGGCGTTCAAGGAGTTCGGGCTGACGCTGTTTCAGACAATCTACGATCGGATGCTGCAGGATCAACGCGATGACTTGACGCTCGACGGTACGGTGGAAGTGGAGGGAAAATTCCTGACGGTGGCGCTGCATGCGTCCAGGATGAAGGACGAGCAGGGCCAAGACCTCGGCGTCGTGCTGGTGTTCGAGGACCTCACCGAATTGCTCAAGGCACAGAAAGTGGCGGCTTGGCAGGAAGTGGCCCGCCGGGTGGCGCATGAAATCAAGAATCCGCTGACTCCCATTCAGTTGTCCGCCCAGCGCATGCGCAAGAAGTTTTTGGAGAAGGCGCCCGACTTCGACAGGGTCTTCGATGAATCCACCACCGTGATCGTGAATGAGGTGGCCAGCTTGAAGCACATGGTGGACGAATTTTCCAAATTCGCCCGCCTGCCGGCCCCGCAGTTGGCCTTGCAGTCGTTGCACGACGTGGTGAACGAGGTGATCGCGCTGTACCGAGGGGCGCATAAAGACATCGAGTTGATCGTGTCGCTCGATGAAGACTTGCCCCACCTGAAATTCGATTGGGAGCAGATCAAACGGGTGCTGGTGAATCTTCTCGATAATTCCATCCAGGCGATGAACCAAAAGGGTCGGGTGTGGGTGACAACGCAATATGACACGAAGCGCCGACGGGCCGTCGTGTCGATTGCGGACGAGGGCACCGGGATTGCGCCGGAAGACCAAGAGAAATTGTTCGTGCCTTACTTCACGAGAAAGAAAACGGGCACCGGCCTGGGGTTGGCGATCGTGCGGCGCATCATTACGGATCACGAAGGTCATATCACGGCCGGCAACAACCAGCCGCGCGGTGCCGTCTTTACGTTTGAGTTGCCGGTGTAGTCGAACGAGTGATCGGTGAAGCGTGATAGGCGTTGAGCAGACAAACGGTGCAATGACACGCGGGCACTCGGATCACCCATCACTGATCACGCGTCACGAGGGCGTATGTCTGCTTCGATTCTAGTGGTCGACGACGAAGAGGCGATCGTCTCGTCACTCAGCAGCATCTTGCAGGACGAGGGCTATGAGGTGTCGGTCGCCAAAAGCGGTACTGAGGCGCTGAAGAGCTACACGGCCGATCCTCCTGATTTGATGCTCCTCGACATCTGGATGCCCGACATGGACGGCCTGGAGACCTTGCGCCGGATAAAGGAGATGGTGCCGAACGCGCAGGTCATGGTGATGTCGGGCCACGGGTCCATCGAAACGGCCGTAAAAGCCATCAAGCTGGGGGCGTACGACTACATCGAAAAGCCTTTGTCGCTGGAAAATGTCACGCTGCGGGTCAAACACGCCTTGGAGCAGTACCGGTTGGAAGAAGAGAACCGGTCGTTGCGCACGAAGGTCCAGCGGAAGTTCGAACTGGTCGGGCAATCTCCCGCCATGCAACAGCTCCGTCAATTGATCGAAACGGCCGGTCCCACCAACAGCCGGGTCCTGGTGGGAGGAGAGAATGGGACGGGGAAGGAACTCGTGGCGCGGGCGATCCATCTGCAGAGTGCCCGGGCGGACCGGCCGTTTGTGGCCGTGAATTGCGCCGCGATTCCCGAAACGCTGATTGAAAGCGAACTCTTCGGTCATGAGAAAGGGTCATTCAGCGGCGCGACCTCGATGAAAAGGGGACAATTCGAGCAGGCCGACGGCGGCACGCTGTTTCTGGATGAAATCGGCGACATGAGCCTCAACACCCAGGCGAAGGTGCTGCGCGCGCTGCAGGAACAGCAATTCACCAGAGTCGGCGGGACCAAGCTTCTGAAGGTCGATGTGCGGGTGCTGGCGGCCTCGAACAAAGATCTCCTCAAGGAAATCGAGAAGGGCACCTTTCGCGAAGACCTCTACTACCGCTTGAATGTGGTGCCTATTGTGGTCCCGCCGCTTCGGGAGCGGCGAGACGATATCCCCCTGCTCATCCGCCATTTCATGAAAGTACATGCGGAGGAACAGGGCCTGCGCATCAAAGAAGTCACGCCTGAAGCCATGAGCGTCTTCCAGCAGTACGAGTGGCCGGGGAATATCAGGGAACTCCGGAACTTGATCGAGCGATTGATGATCATGGTCCCCGGCAATGTGATCGACGCGGCGCAAGCTACGGCATCGCTGCAGGTGAAACCTTCCGGACTCGCATCCGCCGCTGCCACTGCGGTAACCCCACCAGCCGTGAGCCCGCTCTTTACGCAAGCCTATGACTCGCTTCGAGATGCCCGCAATGCGTTCGAGAAGGAATATATCGGACGAAAATTACGCGAGCATCACTGGAACATTTCACGGACGGCGGAAGATTTGAAGATCGAGCGGAGCCATCTTCACCGCAAGATCAAGCTGCTGGATGTGGAAATGCGACCGGAGGCCTGATGGCCGGCAAGGACAGCAGTGTGGTCGGGGCGAAAGGATTTGAACCTTCGACCCCTGCGTCCCGAACGCAGTGCGCTACCGGGCTGCGCTACGCCCCGACCGGGTGCCTCTGACTGGAAGAGTCGCGATTGTCTTACATCAGAGGGTCGAAACGCAAGCCGTGTGCCTCGGCCACGCCGCGACAGGTGACTTTGCCCTGAGACAGGTTGACACCTTTCGCCAATCCGGCATCTGCACGCACTCCGGCATCCACACCGAACGACGCCAACGTCAAGAGATAGGGCAACGTGGCATTCGTCAGCGCTTGGGTAGACGTCCGCGGCACGATGCCCGGCATATTGGCGACACAATAATGAAGCACGTCTTCCACAAGGTAAATGGGGTCCGAATGGGTCGTAGGCCGGCTCGTCTCCACGCAGCCGCCTTGATCGACCGCCACATCAACAATCACCGATCCAGGCTTCATTTTGGCGACAAGCGCGCGTGAGACAAGTTTCGGGGCTCGTGCGCCGGGCACCAGCACGGCGCCGATCAACAGATCCGCCGTAACCACGCTCTCCTCGATCGCCGCTGGCGTCGACGCGCGTGTGACGATTCGTCCCCGATAGAGATCGTCAAGGCGACGCAATTGCTCGATGTCGACATTGATGACCGTGACGTGCGCGCCCATGCCGACGGCGATTCTTGTGGCCGAACTCCCGACAGTCCCGGCTCCCAAGATCACCACCTTGGCTGGTTCGACGCCCGGCACGCCCCCCAACAACAAGCCCCGTCCGCCCTGCGTGACTTCCAGGTAGCGGGCCCCCACCTGGACGGCCATTCGGCCGGCAATTTCGCTCATCGGCTTCAACATCGGCAGTGTGCCGTCCTTTGCCTGAATCGTTTCGTAGGCGATGGCTGTGGTGCCGGCTTCCAAGAGCGCTTTCGTAAGCTCGGCCGAGGATGCCAGGTGTAAATAGGTGAACAGCACCTGGCCAGATCGAAAAAGGCGGGTTTCCGAGAGTTGCGGCTCCTTGACCTTGACGATCAAGCCGGCTTCGCGAAACAGAGCCTCTTTGGAAGAGGCGAGCTTGGCGCCGGCCAGTCGATAGTGATCGTCGGAGTAACCGCTTCCTACCCCGGCAGTCGGCTCGACGAGGACTTCATGGCCGGCTTGGCGCAACGCCTGCACTCCGTCCGGTGTCACACTCACGCGGTATTCGTGATCTTTGATTTCCTTCGGCACTCCAATAATCATGGACGTCCTCAGCTCCGCGCAATGCTCAGCCAATGTCTTATTGTATCGGGAGAACCGCAGAAAGAGAACTGATGAGGGGAAAGCGGCCTCACGCGGTGGACAGTGCGCGGAAGGGTGTTGTAAGATTCCGCTCTTACATCGCAGCTCAACGAGCCGGAGGGAGGCCAGTCATGGATGCAGGAGCCGGATCATGTAATGCGTGCGGGGCGGTTGGGACCGCCCTGATGAAATTGTCGCTCGGGAAAGACTTTTTCGGCCGCGCTTACGATCGTCTCTCGCCATCCAGCGACCAAAGTCCCAAATGGTATTGCGAACCCTGTTCGATGCAGAAGAACCTCCAGCGTGATTTCCGCGACATCCGGGCCGAGTTCGAAAAACTCGCCGCGGGCCAAATGTCCGAGCTGTCCCAAACGGAAACCTTTCAGCGCGCCGTCCTCCGGCTGCGGGAAATCGCCGCCCTCCTCGGGGCGACGAGCAACCAGTCGCCGTTTCTCGCGGCGCCGGATGTGGCCCATTTGATTGGACGCTTTCAAACCTCGACCATGCAGGCGTAATACGCCGGATCCCATTTGTCCACGTTCAAGCGCCATATTTTCGTCTGTATCAACCAGCGCAGCCCGGACGATCCGAGGGGCAGTTGCTCAAAACTGGGATCAGAAGCGTTGCACGCGCGCTTCAAGTCCGAAGCCAAGCGCCTGGACCTCAAGGACGTTGTCCGTGCCAACAAAGCCGGGTGTCTGGACCATTGCGCGCAAGGGCCCAGCGTCGTGATCTATCCCGAAGGCGTCTGGTACAGCGTGAAAACGGAATCCGACGTCACCGAAATTATGGAACGGCACATTCTGAACGGCGAAGTGGTGACCCGTTTGCTTATGCCGGATCATCCGGCGCCGGCCACCCTGCCTCCCTTGCACTCCTTGCGCTAAGGATCGCATGGCCACGGAAGACAAATGGAAGGCCAACCTGGAAAAGGTGGCCTTTATGAAGCAGTTTCCAGGACTACTGGGGTCGTGGGAGGCCTTAAAGGGCAAAACCATCGAAGCCGTCATTCCGCTGAAGGGCAAACAGGGTGCCGCTGCCATCATCTGTAGCGACGGCACGTTCACCGTCGCCCCGCCGATGGCGGCAGAACCCTACGAACTCGGCGAGACATTGACCGCGGGACGTTCGCTTCTCGAACCCAAACACGCCGGCGCCTATCAGGAATACGACCGGCTGGCCAAGAAAGACCAGGACGCGCTCAGGCAGGCGCGTCTGGAAAAAATCATCGGCGCCATCGAAAACAACCTGGAACAGATCCCGGAATTGAAAGCACGCTTGAAAGCCCTCGTCAAGGAGTGGCCGTGAGCAGCATCCCTAAAAAGAACATGTTCGAGATCTTCTCGCAAGGTCTCTTTGAAGGAGTCAAACCCATGATGATCGTTCGCGACCACCTGGTCCGTCATCCCGACCGCTGCACCCATCAAGCGGTCTGCGTTCCGATTTGTCCCACGGGGGCCTGGCTGTCCACTCCACCTTATAAATTCGACGCCGCTCGTTGTTTGGAAAGTTGCCGTCTGTGCCTCGACGCCTGTCCGTCACACGCGATCTTCGGCGTGTTCAGGAAAGGCGATAAATTGCTGGAGCCTCAGCAGAAATCGTAGCCCCACCCGCTACCGTGGCAGCCGCCCTCGTTACGGCATCAACGTGAAATTCTGAGTTTGATTCGCTGCAGCGATATCGACGGGAGCCGTCTGTGTCGTATATCCGGCTGCCGAGGCCTGCACAGTGTACTTCCCGCCCACCGAGCTCGGCTGCTGAGTAAAGACGATCGGTAACGTCGTCGTGTAAGGCCCGAGCGACGGCGTGGCGACGGGTAACGAGACAACATAACCGAAGTCCCCGGGGGCCGGAGTGGCGATCGGGATG
>DASTQE010000067.1:0-34409 GCA_035761895.1 Nitrospira sp.
GCCGATCTGCACAAAGGTCGTCGTCGTGCGATTCTTATGGGCGATCAGTGAGGGGACGCCCTCGACCTCGATAATGGGCGCGACCAGCCAGTTGATCGGATTGAGAAAAATGTCGGTGACGTATCCCGCGAAGTCCCGAACGGTGAAGGGCTGGAGGAACGGGACAACCAGATAAGGACCGGGCTTTACGCCGTAGAACCCCAGAGTTTGTCCAAAATCCTCGTCGGGCGTGACGAGGTCGATCTCTTTCGCCAGATCGATGAATCCGGCATAGCCGACGGTGGTATTCAGGAGAAACCGTCCCACCTCAATGCCGGCGCCTTTCAGTTTCCCTTGAAAGACGTTGTTCAGGAATCGCTGCGGGAATCGAAAGTTGTAGAAAATGTTGCTGATGCCGAGCTGGACGAAGTCGGGAACGATAAAGTCGTAGCCTTGGGCGACCGGCTTGAGCGCGTACTCGTCCACCTTGCGATTGAACTCGAACATCAGCGTGTTGAACGGCTCCCAGGGATCGTACTCTTCCCCGTCTTCGTCCGCCCTGGCAAACGGATCGAAGAGTTCGTCCGCATAGCTGCCGAGCGGCTGGTCTTTGGATACCCCCGTGGGGAGATCCGGAATCGACGCGTCTTTTGCGTCCGCCCACA
The DNA here is from genome assembly GCA_035761895.1 of Nitrospira sp. Taxonomy (GTDB): domain Bacteria; phylum Nitrospirota; class Nitrospiria; order Nitrospirales; family Nitrospiraceae; genus Nitrospira_C. Next base: position 645 of record DASTQE010000067.1, read on the forward strand.
AGACGAGCGGCGTCGGTGTACCCGCTGCGCTCGAAGGCCGCACGTCTGCAGCGCCGACGACAGATGCACCGGCGCACCCGCCCATGAGGAGACTCACAGTGAGCCCGGCCAGCAAGAGTCCCATGGGAAACATCTTCACGGATTCAACCTGACGGGAAGGGCATGGCGTTTGGTAGTAGGAAAAAGCCCAGGGGCATCGCCGCGCACTGTATCAAAAGTTCCTCCGGTCGCCAAATTATTTTTTGGTTCTACGACCGGATCGCGCGCCCGGCGAAGTCGGCAAACAGTCGAAAGTATGAAGCGCCGCCGACCTGGTACGTATTGTTGTGGTGAGCGCCCGTGATGAGATGAAAGGACTTGGGCGGCTTCGCCGCCTCGAACACCTGCCGGCCCAGCTCGAGCGGAATGATATCATCCTGATCACCGTGAATCATGAGTTTGGGCAGCGAGAGCGCTGGCACACGATCGATCAATCGAAATTCAGCACCCAGAAGCCAATGCACTGGCAAACCGCCGTAGTAGAACTTCGCGACCGCCTCGATGGAAGGGAATGCAGATTCAAGGATGATCCCGGCCGCCGGCTTGCGCACAGCCAGGTCGGCTGCCACGGCGGCGCCCAGGGACCGGCCAAAGAGGACCACACGCTCCGGTCTGATCATTCGGACACGCGTCAGGTAATCATGGGCGCCAAGCGCATCCAGGTAGAGGCCCTGTTCGCTCGGCCGTCGATCCTCGCTTTTCCCGTAGCCGCGATAGTCGAAGAGAAAGACCGAAAGACCCCGCTGAAACAGGAAGCGCAGATTGTCGAGTCGGTTGACGATGTTCCCTGCATTGCCGTGACACCAGATGATGACGGGACTATCCGCCTGCGCCTCAACGTACCACCCGAAAAGCTTCGTGCCGTCGGCTGCCTGAAACCAGACGTCCTCAAGCGGAAGCCCGCTCGCCGCGCGCCAGTCTTTGTCATGCCAGCGCTCCGGATGGAAGACGAAAAATTGGTCAAGGATGTTCCTGGACAACATCGGCTGAACGGATTTTACCGGTTTGTGACCCCTTCAGGAAACAGACCTCGTCTCGACCTAGCCAACACGTCTGCTCTTCGGTATACTGCCGTCGCGTTCTCCACGCTTACTCTTCAGGATGAATCATCATTTTCAAGACAATCAGTCCGGCACCGGTTGCGACGTGCTGGTGATCGGCGGAGGACCTGCAGGTTCCACCATCTCCGCACTCCTTGCTGACCAAGGCTGGGACGTGCACCTCCTTGAAAAGGATTCGCACCCCCGATTCCACATCGGCGAGTCACTGCTCCCCCAGTCCCTTCCGATGCTGCAACGCCTGGGGGTCCTGCCGGAAGTGGAAAAGATCGGCATCATCAAGTACGGCGCCGAACTGGTGTCCCATCGGCAAGGCCGGTCACAGATGTTTCACTTCGCCAAGGCGTTCGATGAATCCCAGCCCTATGCCTTCGAGGTGAAGCGAGCTGAGTTCGATGCCATTCTGGCGCGGAATGCCGCTGCCAAAGGGGTTCGTTTTCACGAAGGGCTCAAAGCGCAACGCGTCGAATTTCGTCCCGGCCGGACATCGGTGGTCCGCGCGGAAGACCGGCAGGGCCGCGTCCGAACATGGGAAGCCCGGTTCGTCGTGGATGCCAGCGGCCGCGACACGTTTCTCTCAAGTCAACTGGGAGGGAAGCATCGGAGCAAGAAGCACGGCAGCGCTGCCGTGTTTGCCCATTTTGAAGGCGTCACCAGACTGACCGGGATGGATGAGGGCAACATCACCGCCGGGTGGCTCGACGACGGCTGGTGCTGGTTGATTCCCTTCAAGGACGGAACCATGAGCGTGGGTGTGGTCTGCCATCCGGATTACATCAAGACCCGCCGCACATCTCTTGATCAATTTCTCTTGGATACGCTGCGTCAGTCCCCGCCGATTGCCAAACGCATGGAAAAGGCCAGGCTCCTGACTCCGACGTACGCAGCAGCCAACTTTTCGTACCGGCGCGATGCCATGACCGGCGAGGGGTACTTGATCGTCGGGGATGCGTTCGCCTTTATCGACCCCGTGTTTTCCAGCGGCGTTCACCTCGCCTTAAACAGCGGCACTGTCGGGGCCGGCGTGGCCGACGCCTTCCTGCGCGGAGCGCCAGATTATGCCGACCGTCAGAAGAGCTTCGAGCGAAGCGTGCGTCGTGGAATCGATACCTTCTCCTGGTTCATTCACAGGTTCAACCAGCCGGCGTTTGAGGCGTTGTTTGTCTCAACCAGGCGTCCTCCGAAGATTGAACGGGCGGTCCTCTCGCTGCTCGCGGGCGACGTCTTCGAACAACCGAAGATGCGCATTCCACTTTTTCTGTTTAAAGTTGTCTACTACATGTTTTTCATGTTGAATTGGAAAGCGAACTGGGCCGTGGCCCGCCGGCGGAAGCAAGGAAGCCGGCTGACAGTGACCGAAGTCAGCGACTACGCCGTCAAAACGACGTAAGCACAGGTTCGACTCACGAATGGGCATACGACACCCTCACGTCTCCTCTTCCCTCCCGTCTGCCCAGCGTGTTCTCGACCCCGCGAGCCAGGTCAGAGTCGCCTACGTGGAACCTGCCGATCTGAGCCGATGGTTAGCCACCTCAGGCACATCCCCTCTCGCCGTCGTGTCGTTCGGTTTCGCCTTGCCGGTATCCCCATCATGCCCCGTCATTCAGCTGGATCTTCCCATGCTCGAAGGTCCTCCCCGATGCGAAGTCTGGAGCTGCGATCACCCCGTCCGCCTCTATAAGGATCGCGACGTTTCCGCCGCCGTGAGCGGCGATTTGCTCTTCGGTTCCATCACGGCAGTCGAGGATTCCGATACCGACCTGGCCCAGACGACCGAAAGGGCCTACCGGCAGCTCCTCCGTCTCCTCCGTGAATCGGGATTTCCCCATCTCTGGCGGATATGGAATTACTTTCCTCGCATCAATGAAGAGCAACAAGGTCTGGAGCGATACCGCCTCTTTTGCGTAGGGCGTCATCAAGCCTTGGCCGAAACACTCCCGGATTTTCCGAGCTCATTGCCCGCCGGTACGGCGGTGGGATCGCAACGCGGTCCTCTTCAGGTCTATTTTCTTGCCGGCGCGCAACCCGGCACCCACCTCGGCAATCCGCGCCAGCTCAACGCGTATGATTATCCCGAGATTTATGGCCCTCGCAGCCCGTCGTTTGCCCGTGCCACGCTCTGTCGATCGGAAGGGGCGACACAACTGTTTATCTCAGGCACCGCCAGTGTGGTGGGGCATCAAAGCCGGCATGAAGGGTTGGCGGATATGCAAGCGCTGGAGACCGTGACGAACCTACGCGCGCTGATCGATCGCGCTCGAGCCGTGCCCCCTTCTTTTGAGCGCGGCACGAGGTCCCATTCGGCCTTCAAAGTTTATGTCCGAAACCCGAAGCATCTCGATATCGTACGGCGCGTGTTCCATGCTCCATTTCTTTTATCCAGCCACCTGCTATATCTCCAAGGCGATCTGTGCCGAAAAGAACTCCTGGTGGAAGTAGAAGGACTCGTCACCACCGACTGAACCTCCGGATGCACCTACCGGCCTTCCCAAAACGATTATTCTTCACCATCGACTGCGACTGGGTGCCGGGATCCCAGAAGGGGCTCGAAGCGCTGTTGGATTGCTGCGAACGCTACCGCATGACCGGCACCGTGTTCTTCACCGGCCGTTTCGCCGAAACGTATCCCGATCTGGTACGGAGCTGTCACGAACGCGGCCACCAGCTCGGGACACACGGCTGGGCACATGGCGGCCTGGAGCAGGATGAGGATTTCCGCACAGCCGCCTATGAGCAGCAACGGGATTGGATCCGCCGCGCCACGGCGGCGGTCGCGGAGGCAGCAGGGGTTCGACCGGTGATTTTTCGCGCGCCAAACCTCTGGATCGGCGAAACCACGCTCCGCGTCCTTGAGGAAGAAGGCTACCTGTACGATTCCTCGGTGCCCGCTCGGCGATTCGACCTGGGATTCGGGCGCGTCCACTACCTCAGGTACTTTTGGGCGCCTTCGGACCCTTATCGGCCCTGTGAAACGGATTTGAGCAGGCCGGGCCAGAGCGCGATCACCGAGGTGCCGCCCTCCGCCTGTCTGTTTCCAATTAACCTCGCGACACTCAGGGTCTTGGGGTTGCCGATCATGGGGAAAATGATCGACTGGACGAGCCGCGCATCACGCCAGGTGGTCTTCTACTGCCATCCCTCGGAATTCGTCTATGCCAGCGAGCAGCGGTTCCCAAAAACCATGTCGAAGTGGAACCGGATGGGGATGCGCCCCGGCAACCTGGCTCTCGTCGAAGACCTGCTCGACCACCTGTTCGAACAACACTTCGTCGCGGCCCCCATCATACACGCCTCCTCTTCCGAGCTTGACTTGAGCGAGTCACTCGTACTAAGAGCAGGCAGCTTTTAGAGACAACCATCTTGCTGTCACAGGAGGATCGCGATGAAATCAAGGGGGGTAGGTGCGATTGTGGTCTGTCTGGCTCTCGTCGCCATGGTCGCCTGCAGAGCCGGCGGGCAGGTATACGAAGTCAAAGATGCGCCGATTGAATCCGCAAAACCGCTCACGCTTGATCAGATCCAAAAGGCAATCATCGACGCCGGCATCAAGCAAACCTGGATTATGACGCCGATCAAACCCGGTGAGATGCTGGGTGAATTTAACATCCAGAGCCATCAGATTCATGTCACGATTCCTTATACGACAAAAACCTACAGCATCCTTTACAAGGACAGCAGCAACCTACGATACGATCCCGTGAAGCGCACGATCCATGTCAATTACGCGAAGTGGATCGAGCGTCTCGACAACGAGATCAAGGCTCGGCTCAGAATGGCCGGAGAATGAAGAATCGCAGCCGTGATCAGACCAGATCCATCACGGCTGCCTCACGCACGTTGGACAATGAGGATGGAAGTTAATTTTGAGGGCTGACCAGCGGCGCGGGTGATGCCTCGCCTAAGATCTCGATGACGTCAGCGGTCAAGGTAATGGTCGGCGCCCCAATAAGGCCGATAAACCCGAACCCACCACGATCCGACGTGGCATTCGCGAACGCGATGTTTTTCCCCGATGTATTGATCCCTTCCTTTTGAAGGCGTTCGAGCATGTCACGTTTTGCATCGGCTTCACTGGGACTCGCGAACGGAATCCACAGAAATTTGAAACCGGTACTCTCCCCGATGGCGCCGGTCTTCAACGTCTTGTAGTTGAGCTTGACAAGTTGGTTAGGCCTGATGGCCTGCTCGGCAAACGCGCTGTGATGGGGACTTCGGCAACCGACTGCTCCGACTGCCAGCACTACCAAGACGAGAGCGATCACATGTACATGCTTCATCGCTTAGTCCTTTCCTCGAGAACCCGCCGGTACTGAGCCGGCTCTCCTGTTTGAAGTCAATAGGCGCCAGGCACTCGTATGGTTGTATTGGAGGCCTGGCGTACAACGTCAGTGCTCGGCGTTCCAAGCAGGCTCGCTGGCGAGGATCGTGTGGACGCCAGCAGACCCCGCAGATACAGACCTCTCTGCAAAATCTTCCACGCAACCATCCTGCTGATTCTTGCAATGTCCAATACCGGCCGGAAATGACTGGTGCGAGAGCCGGTTCGCGGCGTGACAGTGATGGGAATCTGCAGGCACTGCACGCCTCTGCGACCAGCCTCGATCAAGACTTCGCTTTCGAACACGAAACTCTGATTCAGGCCATGCTTGACCGTCAGGGTCCGCAGGAATCGAGCCGGATAGAGCCGGAACCCTGACTGACTGTCCTCAATCGGCCGGCCGGCTGCCCAGGAGATCCAAAAATCGGCGACACGATTTGCGACGTAGCGGGAACTGCAGGCTTTTCGCTGCTCCACGCGGCGGGCGCCAATGAGGAACGCTTCCGGGTCATGCAACGCCGCCGTAATGAACGATGGGATCTCTTCCGGCGCATGTTGTCCATCCGCATCGAGTGTGATGACTGCGGCCGCGCCTCGCACCAATGCATGCTGAAATCCCCGCCAGAGGCTGTCCGCCTTCCCCCTGTTCTGATCGTTTCTCAGCAGGGTGATGTCGAGACCAGTGAGGATCTCAGCCGTCTCATCGGTCGACCCGTCGTCCACCACGATGACATTGATGCAATGTCGCCGGGCTCGAGCAGCCACGTCACGGGCGGTCGCTCCCTCGTTATACGCTGGAATGACGACCCAAAAGGCATGTGCCGCAACCGGCGGTTGGCTCATCGCATCCCTCCATCAATGCCGATCACCTGGCCCGTAACATATCCGGCCTGTTCCGAAACGAGAAACGACACCAGCGCGGCCACTTCCTCCGCTGTCCCCGCGCGCTTCATTGGCACAAGCGATTCCACCTGTGCAGCGGTAAACGCCTGCCTCACGGCCGGTGATTCGATCAGGCCCGGCGCGACGACATTCACCGTCACCCCTCGGGATGCCAGCTCGAGCGCCAATGATTTGCTTGCCCCGTGAAGACCGGCCTTGGCCGCGGCGTAATTGGTTTGTCCGCGATTGCCGATGACCGCGGCCAGAGAGGAGATGGATACAATACGCCCCCATCGTGTCCCGATCATCGGAAGCAGCAGCGGTTGTGTCACATGAAAGAATCCGTTCAACGAGACCTCGATTACCCGCTTCCATTGATCCGCGGTCATTCCCGCCATCGGCGCATCTTCATGCATGCCCGCGTTATTGACAAGCACCTGAATGGGCCCTTCCTTCAGAAGCGCTTGTAGCGTCTGTGCCGTGGTCAGGCCATCGACGACATCGAAACAGGCCACGATGGCGGAACCGCCGTTTGCGACGATCTTTTCGGCAACGTGATCGGCCGCCTCGGGATGTCGATGAGCATGCACGATCACGGCATAGCCGTCGGCCGCCAGCCGGTGGCAGATCACCGCCCCAATGGCTCCGCTTCCCCCCGTGACAAGCGCACGCTTCTTGACCATCACACGACTGCCTTGACGAAGATTGATGCCCTTCCTTCGATGAGCTTCTCGACTCCATGCACGAGGTTAAAGTGATACATGTACCCCTGTTCGCCCTCAACCAGGCGCGTGGCATTTACCAGAAGCCATCCGTCCAGGTGGTCGAGGCGATCGGTGGCAAAGACCACATCCCGCACGCTTCCAACGAGACCGATCCGGTGCTCCATGCGGCGGTCGCCGTCAACCAGACCGACATGAGTACCCATCGCCTGCGCGGCGTATTCCAGACCGGCCGAAGCCGACAGGCGTCCCTTGAAGCGCAGCGGATTCCACCGATCCCGGTGCGTCGAGGCGAGGCATCTGATGGTGAGGGCATCCCAGGCTTCCACCGACTCGAGGAGACACATTGATGCTCCATGGGGAAGCAACCGTCCAATCTCTGCTTTCGTCAAACGCGTCAAGGTCCGATCTCCACGACCAGCCGTTGGTCACCCAAAAGATCCATGCGGATGGTGTCAGGGGCAGTCCCGGCCAGTGCGCGAAGCACGGGCAGCAGCCGAGCAGACGGGTTGTCCGCTCTCAGCCGTTCCAGCGCGCTGTCCGGCATCTTCGTCTCCTCTCCGCATTCGGCAGAGGTGAGCGTCACGCTCGCAGTGGCTGAGGTGCTCCCGGTCCACGAGGGCGCCAACACCAATGCGGCGGCGAAAGCCGATTGAACCGGCCGCGCCCGGATGAGCGGATCGGGCGCCGGCAGATCGTACGAAACAAACAAGACAGGGCAGTCTTCCATCGCCGCATAGGTCACGGCCTCCAGCAGGCCGGCCGCACAGGAATCGTCATAGCAGGACAGCGCGGTCGAGGACTGTTGGCAGCTTGTGGCAATGCCCCAATACCCGGCCGCCGTATTGTGCACGGACTGGTGAAACAACGTCGGCGAAATAATGCACTCCGTCGTCGTCAGCGCACGACAGAGCTGGTCAAGCACACCCATCTCACCGCCAGAGGAGGCAAAGACGGTTGCCACCCCTCGGGGATCGAGCCCTGATTGAGTCATCGCTTCCTGCGCGACGTGAACGGCCCAGCGCACGGAAGCGGTGCTGCGACGTCGTTCGTTCGAGGGCAACAGCGCCACCTCAGGATCCGGCAACGAATCCGAACAGAAGTCCCGCGCGCCCAAAAGCACTTCCCGACCGTTCGCCCAGCCCGCAAGGCCGGGGCTCAGCAGTCCGATGCCCAGGATACCGACCCGCATCACAACACTCCCAGGACAAGACTGCAGTTATTGCCGCCGAAGCCGAAAATATTACTTAGTACACGCCGGACCGGCCGCACTTGGTTCTCGCACAGAACGTGACTGCACAATGTGGGGTCGATCCGTTGGCAATTGAGGGTGCCGGGAATAAATCCCTGAGTGAGGCACAGCGCGGCGATCAAGGCTTCGGTGATGCCCGCCGCTCCCAGCGTATGTCCCGTCCATCCCTTCGTGGAGCTGGCGGGGGTCCCGGGGCCGAAGACCGCGTACACGGCTTTGTCCTCGACTGCGTCGTTGGCGGTCGTAGCCGTCCCGTGCAAATTGATGTAGTCGATGTCCGCGGGGCGAAGGCCCGCCCGATTCAACGCCTGGCGCATGGCTCGAATGGCCCCGGCGCCTTCCGGATGGGGGTGCGACATATGATAGCCATCCGTGCTCTCGCCGTATCCAAGCAGCGCGATGGCCCCCCTTCTTCCCACTCTCTGACTGGATTCGAGGAGCGCGTAGCCCGCCGCTTCCCCTAGCGAGAGGCCGTCACGATCTTCATCGCAGGGACGGCAGGGCTGGGCCGACAACAACTGTAAAGCAGAAAACCCATACAACGTCGTCAGGCACAGGCTGTCAACACCGCCGACAATCGCGGCATCGCATAAGCCGGCTTGCAGATAGCGCGCCGCCGTGGCAAAGACCTTAGCACTCGAGGAACAAGCCGTGGAAATGACCAAGGCCGGGCCACGCAGGCCCAGACATGACCGCACAAAATGCCCCAACGAAAACATGTTGTGGGTATAGCGATACCGTGAGGCAAACGAGCCTGGGAGTGCGCCGGTTGCCGGATCACGGTTGCGGTACGCGTGTTCCGTCTCGAGGATGCCGGACGTGCTGGTCCCCATGATGACAGCGATACGGTCAGCGCCGTACCGCTGCTTGGCTTCGGCCACCGACACCATGAACCCGTCCTGCTGGAGTCCGAGCCACGCCAACCGGTTATTCCGGCAGTCGAATCGCTCCAGACTCTCTTCGAGCGCAAACCCTTCGAGTCCGTCGACACGACCGATGTACGTTTTGAGGAGGGCGTCTTCAAAGTTACAAGGCTTCAATCCGGAGCGCCGCTCGCGCAGCGCCTGCGACACGGCGGTGACGCCGCGGCCGATGGCGGTCACGAGTGTATACGCGGACAGCGTCACCGGCGTCATCGTACGCTCAGGGGGCATGCCGAACCTTTTTCGCCATGATACCGGCAAACAACAGACAGCAGAATGATCCGACCGCCGCGGTCATGCCAATCGCGTGGAGAACCGGAATGTCCGAACTGGCCAGCACGCCGAAGACAAGGATCGTCGTCATGCTGCACACCAGCAAACCGTACAATGTGCTCGACCGCTCCTCTTCGCTTCCCTCCGGCCGGTTGAAGAAGAGCGCGTAGTCGAGCCCCAGCCCGATGACGAGCAGAAATGTCGCAATGTGAAAGAGTGAGAGTGATTCTCCGGCGAGATTCACCACGGCAGCGACGACGAGCAGCGAGCCCATGATGGGCGACAAAATCGGCCATAAGAGGCCGACCGACTGAATCCCCACCCCGAGAGCAACGCTGATGACCAAAAGGCCGGAGACCATGATAATGAAGGTCCGGTCACGATACGCGGTCATCAGGCGGTTGGACTCTTCCTTGAGATCGACATACGTGACGGAAGGCATGTTCCAGTTGCCGACGATTTCCGTCAACTGCGTTCGATCTGCGACTCCGCGCAGCGGAACGACGGCCTTCCAGGTCCCGTCCTGCTCAAACATCAAGGAGGCCACCCTGGCTCCGAATGCGGTATCCTCAAAGTCCTTTCTCTGGAGCGGGGTCTGTGTGCGGGCGGTCTCGACCGCAGCAAGAAACGGCGCGAACAGCCCGGGCGTGAAGGGCAGTCCCGTCAGTGCCTGATCGAGGTTGCGCATCAGAACCGGTCTCTCAGGAAGGTGGGATTGGCGGTCCTGTTGCGTTCGACGACTCGGAAGATAGTGTGAGATAAGGTCATAGCCGGCGATGGCTCCGCTGATCCGTAAGCGCTCCAGCTTGGCATCGAGGACCTCACCGTATTTGAGCACATCTTCTTCGGTTTGTCCTTCAATCACGAGAAGATCACGCATGTCCGGCGCGCCCAATTCGTCTCGAAGCTGTCGATCGAGCTGCTTCTTGGCGTCTGACACCGGGCTGAGACTCGCCAACTCGGTTTCCCAGAGAGGCGTATGAGACCACAACAGCGCTGCGCAGGCAAGGATGATCACGCCCGGAATCACGGGCGTCATCCGAGTCAGCCGCTCCAGGTTGGCATGGAATGCCGGCCACAGCGGTCGGGGGAGGAATCCTTCCGGAACAAAGCGTGGGAGCACCCACCTGGTGACCACGGCCGCCGTCAGTATGCCGGTCACGGCAAAAAGGCCTAATTGTGTCAACGCGGGAAATCCTGCGAACAGCAAGGACGCAAACCCGATTGCCGTGGTCAGCACGCCCAGCCGCATCGTTGGCCAGATCTCCTCCATGGCCGCCGAGGCCGAGGCACGAGCGTTCAAATGGCTGAACAGGTGGATGGGATAATCATCAACGACGCCCAACAAGGTGATGCCGAATCCAAGCGTGATGCCATGGATGAAACCGAACCAGCCCTGCACCGCAAGCATGCCCGCCATAATACCGGCCGTCAGCGGAATCAAACTCAGCAGCACCAAGGTGATCGATTGATAACTGGCATAGAGAAACAAGACCACCACCACGGCGGCAGCCGTCGAGAGCCGCCAGGCTTCTCTCTCAATGGTCTGCTTGGCTTCCACCGCAAACACGCCGGGACCGGTCATCAGGAGCCGTAGGCGCTCCGGCTGACGCACCAGAGAAGCGAAGCTCTGGCGGACATCCTCCTGGATCGCGGCCTGCGCATCGGCGTCGAATCCTGCGGCCTTGGTTTCCACCAGGAGCAGCGCCTTCGACATATCCTTTGACATCCAGACCCCGCGATGTTTGGCAGGTCTGTCCTCGCCGAACCACGCCGTTACTACCGTGAACAACTCGCCGGTCGGATCAGCGGGAATCGTATCCTTCATGAGAGGCGCCAAGGGGGAGCGCAAATCGTCAAGCCGCTGCTGGAGTGCCGCTCGAAGCGAGTCGCGGGAGAAGCGATCCGGTCCAATCATGGGGCTCAGGAGATACCGGGATCGGAACACGAGGGCGCGATCGTGCGGCATCAAACCCTGGGCTCCGTTTTCGACCAGCGTAAAATGTCCGCTGACGCGGAGCCGCTCGCTGAATTCTCTGCTCGCCTGTGCCAGTTCGTCGGGATTCCCTCCTTCGAGCGCGAGCAGCACGAGGCGGCCGGCCAGACCGCTTCGCACCTGAGTCAATAAGAGCCGTTGAGTGGCGGTCGTCCCTTCCGGCAGGAGATCGCCCAATTCGCTATGGACAGCCACGTGTGTCGCTGAGAGCCACATGCCCCCGGCCATAAACAGGACCCAGAGCAGCGGGATCACATATTTGCGGCTCATCGTGCCGCTCCATGCAGGAGGGTCATGACGGATCGGTCGCCATCAGGGGAACGGATGGCAATCGTCGCGACTCGGCCTTGTGAACCGGTAAAAAGGATATAGTCCACAACAGACTTCCCCGATGACTCGCGTGGGCGCAACAGGAGCGTCCATTTGCTCCGACTGCCTTCTAACGTGACCTCATACACTTTGCGCAATTGCACGACATCACCGGTCAGGCTCGACCGGAATGCTTCGACGAAGCTGCGCAGGGCCGGATACTCTTCAAGTGAGACGATGCGTTTCATGCTCTTGCGCTGGCTCTCGAAGCTGACACGATCTCCGTCGACGACATACCGCTCATTGAAGGGAGCGGTGATGATTTTTTCGAGTCGCTCTGGGGGAACGAACCTCAGACGGCCGCGGGCCCTGAGGGGTTCGGTCAGCAATGAAGAGTAGGTGGTTTCTTCGAATGGAACGGAGAGCTCGCGGTGCTCTTTCAGTAACGCCATGAGGGCCTCGACCGTCCAGTCAACGTCAGCCGCCGCGGAGCTCAGGCTCCATAAGATCATGACGGGGCCGAGGAGCAGGCCGCCGCGGCGCAGCACCCTGTGAGGGTCGTGGCCAGCGCGCAGGGTGGGGCCTTTTGGCTGGGACTGGACCTGTCCGGCAGGCGCATTATTGGAAACGCCGGCGGCGACGGGCGAGAGGCGGCTATGCCGAGACCTGCCAGAAATCATAGAAGTTGAACCAGTTATCCGGCGCCTGACGACTGTAATGCGCAAGCCGATCCGCATAGCGCTGAATCCAGCGGCGGATGTCGTCCGCGCGTTGGTCCGACGACAAGTGAATATGTTCGCTGAGCAGTTCCAGGTGAACGTGGTAACGATTCCCACCCCTGTAGAGACCGAAAAACATGACCACCGGCGCACGGACGGCGTGCGCCAATCGCATCGTGCCGGTCGGGAACGGCGCTTTGCCACCGAGGAAATCGCAGTATATGGCTTGGCTCTGCGAGGTCAACCGATCTCCCATGATGCCGACGATGCCACCGTCGTCCAGGCACTCCTGAACGTGCAGCATCGTATCCAGCCTCCCGACTTGAAGCACGTTCTCGGCCACCGCAGGGTTGATTTCACGAAAGAACGCTCGCATCAAGGGCGCATTCTCCTCGTCCATCAGCACTTTGATGTCGATCTGCTCACGCGCCAATCCCACGGCTCTCACCACCTCGAAGCTCCCGAGATGCGAGCCGAGCAGCAGGCATCCGCGCCCCATGGCCAGCGCGCGGCCGAGAATGTCCGCCCCGCTGATGGTGATGTCGAATTGATCGAAGCGGCCACGAAGAAAATACAGACGGTCGAGGATGGTCGACGCAAACCAATAATAGTGATGCAGGAGATCCGTCCAGCGCGGCGATCGGCCCTGCGCGCGCGCATAAAACGCCCGCAGTGTCCGATGTGCCGCCGGGGAACGGCAGAGATAATAGACACAGATCGGGAAGAGCAGCGCGCGAGCCACCGGTCTTCCGCAGGAAAAAGCAACCCGGGCCATGAGCCGGATCATCCGCCGGTTGCCGAGTTCCTGCTGAGCCTTCCAGGCAACGGTCATCACATAGATCAGCCGGGCAACCTGAAACGAATCGAGCCGGATGCGATGAGCCGGCCGCCGACACGACAGGTGAAGGCGGCCGTCTCGGAATCCTCCGGCTCAATCGTAATCACCAGCGATTCTTCCGGCTTCAGAGGAGAAGACAATTTCACGGCAGGCAGCCCTGTGACGACCAACGCCTGTCCGTAACGATGTCTCAATGTCTCGATCACTTCATCGAGGACTAACACGCCGGGCACCACGGGATGTCCAGGAAAATGTCCGGCAAGGGCCGGATGATCGTTCGCGATTGTCAGCGTCCGTTCAAAGCCCATGAGGTGATTCCTGCTCCGAATGTTCCTCCATCAGCCGGCGCAACGCTTCACGCGGCAATTTGCCGGTTTCGTTGCGAGGAAGCCTCGGCACCAAGAGCAATGGCCGTGGCAGAAACGCGGGGTCGATCGACCACCGCAAGGCGCGCTGGATGTCCTCACGAGTCTTGCCCGGCGCGACAACCACGGCAGTGAGCCGGGTCAACGGATGGCCGGTCTCGGGCAGAAAAAAAGCACCGTCTTGCACGCCGTCCACCTCGAGTAACTTCTGAGTGAGATCCCCGAGGGAGGCGCGGTGGCCGGCGATGTTGATCTCGTCCTCCGCCCGGCCGAGCACGCGGAATCTTCCTTGCCCGGTGACGGCAATGCGGTCGGGGAACCGGACGGGGCGCGAAAGATAAGCGGCCTCTACCGACCAGCTCGGATCTTCACCCGCCAAACAGACACCGTCCAACATCTGCCACTCGTCCGTGACCACCGTCCTCCGCGACGCCACACTCCCCGCTTCCGCAAATCCGAATATTTCGTTCACGGGCGCATGGAACCGCTCTTCGGCTTCCCGCGCCAGCTCGCGCGGCAACGGCGAGGTCGCCGATACAATCATCTCGATGGAAGGCAGCTTCACGCCTGCCATGACACAGGCCCGCAAGTGCAACGGCGTGGTCACCAACACCGTCGTCCCTCCCACGTCCTCAAGCGCGGTACGCACGTCTTCGGGAAACAGCGGCCGCCCCGCATGCATGGCCAGGCCGTGCTGGATCGGCAGCATGACCGAGGCCTCCAGCCCGAACATATGCTGATGAGGGACTGTCGCCACGACGGTCCGACGACCACCGGCCTTGAGACCGAAGCGTGATCCCGTGGCCAGGGCAACCGAGACCAGCGCGCCCCAGGTTTTCCGGTTCGGCGTCGGTTGTCCCGTGCTGCCTGAGGTAAACGCAACGGCGACCAGTTGATGCAGCGGAATCTGCGGAACCGGCACCGAACGGGAAGGCCGGCTTCGCCGCAAGGGCAGGGTGACAGAGGCAAGGCCTTCAATGGACTCATCTCGATCGGTCAATGCGTAGCAGTCGCCATTTTCGGCGGCTATACGACGCAGTGTCTGCGGCGCCCGGCTTTGAGGCAACAGCGTCACTTGGCCCCGTACGATGGCCGCCGCAAAGCCCACGAGAAACTCGTAGCGACTGGAGAAGAGGTTCAGCACAGAGGGGCAATCCGGCAACGCGTCCGCAAGATCGGCAACGTGGGAGAGAAACTCGCCCACGGACCGCGGGCCGTCGGCTTCCCAGGCTAACGCGTCGTCGGGACCATACAGACCGATCAACGGAGCATTCGCCATGACGCCACAGGGTTCACTTGGTGCGATTTTTTTCAATGGCCCGCGCGAGCGCCCGCAGGGAGGAAAACATCGCCTTGATCTCAGGGTCGCTGGACTTGATTTGATAGCCGTACGTCTGAGCGATGGCCAAAGACAGTTCCAGGGCATCGATGGAATCGAGGCCGAGCCCATCGCCGAACAGCGCGGCCTCAGGTTGGATGGTGGACGGATCCACCTTGAGCTTGAGCGTCTGCACAATCAGCGTGGCAACTTCACGTTCCAGAGGCTGTGACGACATAGTCTCTTCGCAGTCGCAAAAAGGTTAATTCGCCGCTCGCACGGCGCGATAGTCACGCAAAAGGCCGCTGAACATTTCGTGCTCTGAGCACGCCGAGAGTCCCGCGTCCTTCAATGCCCCCACAATCGTTTCCGGTTGGACGCAGGACTCGGTCGTATCCCACCAGTACTCCATGAGCGTCTTCATGTCACGGTTTCCCGTGGACACCGAAAAGGCGATGCCCAGCACCGTCTTGATGTAAAAGCGCGAGAGAGACAGGAGTACCGGCGAGCGCGGGCGGCAAATGTCCAGCAAGAGCACCACACCGCCTGGCTTGAGCACGCGGCGATATTCCGTAAAGGCCGCCCGGAGATCAGACACGTGGCGTAAGGCGTAGCCCATGCTTAAAAAATCAAACCTCGCATCGGCAAAAGGCAGCCGCTCGCCAACTCCAATGACCAGCTTTTGACACGAGCCTTTCTTCGCCTCGCGCAGCATGCCGAGGCTTGGATCAAGGCCGATGACCGAACCGGAAGGACCGACGATATCATGAGCACACTGCGCTACTAAGCCCGGACCGCATGCGACGTCCAGCACATGCATTCCCGAGGTGAGTCCGGCGTCTCGCAGCGCTTGCCGGCGATACCGGATGCCCCACCCGAGGCCGGTCGCCTTGTCGATATTGCGGTATTGGGAGGCGGTACGATCGAACAGGTCATTGAGAAAATGCTGCCGGGCCTCACCCTCACGATAGTACCGGTGAAGCGGAGGATGGGGGGCGAGAGGGACATAGGGACGCTGTCCCGCTGAACGCTCGCCGCGGCGTTGGGCTTTGGGGTTCATTGCAGGGATTCCGGATCGTTGGAGACCACTTGTAGCAGGACTCTCCCGGGCGGGCAAGGGGCCCTGTTGCTTCTCTCATTAAAACGCGAGACCGACGCCAATGGCGACAATGTGTGTCCGAAAATCAAGCGACGGCTCGAGGCTTCCGCTCCATTGGTAGCGGCTCGCGAAGTACTTATACTCCCCAAACACAAAGACGTTCTCAGTCACATGCGTGCGGAGCCCGGCAAAATATTGAAAGGCCAGGCTGGTGTCGCGCAGCGTGCCGCTCTGCGTCACCGGGCCTTTGGTGAGCTGTGCGTCAACCAGGTATGACGACGACCAGCCGGCGCCGATGCCGGCGTACGGTTTGAATTGCCTCCCGGGGTACTGGACGAGGAGGCTCACCATCGTCGTCCATGCCAGAAGGGTTCCGCGTCCCGATTGGATTCCCGTGGAGCTCATGGACGCCGGCGCCGTCACCTCATGACCCAAGCCGAACGATTCGGCCTGAATCCCCACCACGTAGCCCGTGAACGCGGGAAATACGCCGGCCTTAAAGCCGCCACCACCGGCGTTCTTGACCTTGGTCGAGGGGAGTGCTTCCCCCCCGACATTCAAGTTCCGGTTCTGAGGCAAGGAGCCGAAGACAAAGATTCCTCCATAAATTTCCGGTCCTGATCTGGGCGAAGAATCGTCGGTCGTTCCCTTCTGCGCCTGAACCACATGGACCGCGAAACACAAGGTCAGAAGGAGGGTAACCAGCGGGATGCGGATGACAGACACCACAGCACCTTCCTTGATTAGAAGTACAAGTGCAGCGTGGCCAACACATCATCATCATGGCTCCGATGGTTATACTCCACTCGGATCGCCAAGTTCGTGGTGAGAGAGAATCGCTGCCCGACAGACCAGCGGAAGTCGTCAGATGTTTCTCCCAGGGCGTACCGGAGGTAGCTCCCGGTGGCGAGAAGCTTCCATCGATCGGTGATATCGGCCAAAAGGCCGATTGTGCCTCCGCCGCCGATACGATGATTTTCCTCGTAGGCTTTGCTGGCATTGGCTTCCACCTCAGCCATCGCATACCACACCTGTCGACCAAGCACATGCGATTCAACTGCTGCACCGATGCCACCGTTCAAGTAACCGTTGGTACACAGCTGACAGCCGCCATGGGCGATCGTATTCATACCGAGGTTCAGCTTCCATGAAGGGGCCTGGAAAAGCGAATCCATTGGAGAAAGAGAAATCATGTTCAGGGGACTGAACCGCTCGAGACGCGCTTGAGACTGGTTGTGGTAATGCCGCACTGCAAATGACATCACCTCGATCTGCGCGTCGGGCGTATATCCGTACTCCGGGTCCAGCAAGTCCTGATAGGCGGCGCGCACGTTGAGTTCTTCAAACGCCCGGTCGTTCCGCCAGCCGGCCCCAATCCCAATGCGACTGGTTCCATGCGCAAGATCCGGCCGTTTGACGTATGGCTCGATAGGCATTTCCATAGGAGGCACTTTGAGGCGGCTGCGGGCGGCCAAAATAGACTTGTTTCTTTCGCGGAACGGGCCACCCTCCTCTGGGCCTCCGCTCCCGCGCATCAAGAGATAATCGGAAGCGGTCTCCAGCACGAAGGCTTGCCGATCAGTGCCAAGCCTGCCAAATCCCTCAGATCTGAGGGCATCAGGATCAACAACCAGCCGGTTAACCCATCCACGTTCCTCCTTTGTCATGGCTTCCCTCTTTCGACGGACTAAGGTGCTTCGTGAGGGCCGTGAGACGACTTCCCCGACCAGTCCCGACTCAGCCAAGAGCCTGACCGTATCGGCAGGGATTGTATAGAACGGGAACCTGTCAAGCAGGTGGATTGTTGGCTCTGCCGCTTCAATGAGCGAGAGAATGTGGTACGAACAGTTCTCGTCGAAGAAGAAATAGTCGAAGTAGGCATTCCCCATTTCCCAGGTATGCATCAAAAGACGTCGGACCTGTTCCTGAGTCAAATCCAGCCGATACTCCCAGATGTCCCTGTTCTCAATATCGCGGTATTCCTGCACCTTGAGATAGTACGGAATGGTCGAGAAATGCCCGGGATAGCCACCGAAAACGCCTTTAAACGCGTATTCAGGTCCGGCGTTCGGTGGCACCTCAGCGGCAAAATTGATGGTGTAATCCAGAATGCGGGTTTGCGGCGTCTGCCCTCTTGAGTCGATGCGAAGGAAGGTATGTCCAAACATCGAGGAGGGATTGTTCATGAATCCCGCGGGGTAGATGACGCTGATCGATTGGGCATTGAACTCATTGAACCAGCGATGGAACCGTTCGCATGGTTGGACCGGCAGCCGCTGCTCATCGAAGTGCAGCTTCTCCTTCAGCCAATCATAGCGGGCAATGAAGGCGCATTGCGCCGGCTGTTTGGAACGGCCGACCAATTCTTCGGAAAAAAACTGAGCAAGTGTGGCTGCCATCTCGGCTTGAGGATCGGTCTTACCGTTGGGAGCCATAAAGAAGCCGGGATCATCCTGCATGCTGGTCACGCCGCCGAACAGGTTCCGCCGGTAATGGAGCAGCACATGCCATTCCCGCTCGTCGGCGAGACGGGCCGTGGTGGCCTGAGTAATGAGTTCGGTCAGATAGGACGGATCACC
Source organism: Nitrospira sp. (assembly GCA_035761895.1). Taxonomy (GTDB): domain Bacteria; phylum Nitrospirota; class Nitrospiria; order Nitrospirales; family Nitrospiraceae; genus Nitrospira_C. The sequence goes on from DASTQE010000067.1 coordinate 19,335, forward strand.
GCTGGCGGCGTGCCCCCAAGAAACTGTACTGAAATGGAGAAGAGCGGCGAGACAACAAACGAAGGAGAACTGGAAAACGGCGGGGTTCCAGCCCATGAGACCGGAACCCCACCGCACGGAGCCTACTTGTTCAATGAAACTTTGGCCAATTTTGGCTGCGTGGCCACGGCGTCGTTCAACGCCTTGACCAAGGCCGCCGGTGACGATTCACCCGCGTTTACAAAGTACGCATACCGTTCCTGCGTCATTGCAAAGAACGCCGGGTGCTGGTCGGCCGGAATGCCCATCAGGGTCGCGAGGGAGGTGAGATGTTCACCCTGGCCCTGAGACATGTCCTGGGCAAGGTTATCGAAGTTCAAGGCCGCAAAGGCATAGACTTTCTGTTCGGTCCAGAATTGACCGTCGTTGGTGCAGCCGGAGGTGCCGCTGCTGATGCCGAACGTCGTGCTCCCAAACGTGCCGTTGGTTGTTGCTATTAAAATCTGCACTCCAATGGTCTTCTGATGTGGATAGTTCTGCCACGCCAACTTGCCGAGACCGCAGCCAGGACCGGTATCTGGGTTACCGGTCGCGGCCGCTAGAGCGAAGCCGGCTTGCAAACCGAACAGCAACGTTACAGAGATCACGAGCACTCGCTTTATCATAAGTCATCCTCCTTAGTGAAAGAGTTGTCCCATGCCGGTGCCTACGACTAATAGGCCGTACCTGGGGGCCAAGTATACCCAAATCGACCCGAGATGTCGCGAAAAAATTTGGGCTGTTGATCACCTTCGCTCAACACAGTTCAGATGAGTCTTTCGGGCATGCCGGCACCAAGAAGCTGCATCGGAAGATCCAGGCGCGTCATCGGAACACGATGAATCAACCGGCAGTCGCCGTCAACAATGTTCATCTCTCCGTTGGTTTCCGGCTCAATGACGTACGACGCCTTTGTGTGTTCGTCGATGATTCGATACACGTCTCCGTCTGACACGACCGTCACCGTCTTGATCAGAGCACCGTTGCGACGGTAGGACACGGTGGCGCTCCGGCGGTCGGCCGACCAGGAGAAATTGATCGTCGCTTCGCCGGCGCGCACGGCTCCCGGATACCCGTCGGGCCCTTGCGTCGCCTTGACGGGATTGGTGCCGCTCCAAAACTGAATCGCGTTGAAGACAAAGGCATCGAGCAGCGCTGAGAACATATACACCGGAATGACGATCATGCCGAAGAAGACGATCTCCTTCATCCATTTTTCGTTGACTTCACCGCTGCCTTTGATCCCGTTGTTCCAATGATAGACGTTCTTCGTCAAGTTAAACGGCCCGAAACATCCGGTCCCGGTCAAGAGACTGATGACGACCAGGCTGGACACAATCCCGTGCGGCAATCGTCCGGCTCTCATCATGGGGCTCCTTTCGCTCCGGCGGTTTTTCTCGATGGAGGTAAGCCTGCAGCGACGCGGTCATTGAGACGAATCAACGTAGTCCTTGCCTTGCCTGCTCTCACGGTCAAGAGCCCGATGCCACGCGGCAGGGAAAATCGCCTTGGGCCGGCGGATCCCGGATTAAACAGCCGTGTGCGGCCATGCCAGCCTAGTGTGGGGCGGTGGCTATGGCCAAACACGCAGACATCAGGCTGTTCGCGATCCAGCCAGGCCGCCGCCTCGGGGGTCATCTTCCCCTTTTCGTACAGCACATGACAGAGAGCGATTCTGAGACCGCCCCGTAGGAGGACAAGCCGCCGAGGGAACCCGCTGGCCTCATACTCGTCGACATTGCCGGAGACCGCCGTCACGGGCGCAAGTCGCTGCAAACGCCGGATCACCGCTTCGTCGCCGATGTCGCCGGCATGAAGGATCTCCTTCACCGCGGCAAAATGCCGCTCGACGGCTGGATCGTAGAGTCCGTGCGTATCCGTGATCACCCCGATCCGAAGCTCCCGGCGCCCTGTCAGCGCCTTGCGGGGGCGCTGGCTGATTCCTGAACGGTTCTCCATTGGAATGTAAATGGCTCCGGCACAGTCGTGGGCAACGACCCAATTTCTTTTTTCAGCCGTTCGGCGCGAACAGCGCTCATAGGATGACTTGACAGCCACTCCACCCGTCCCTGTTCCTGCTCCGACAGCCGCTCAAAGAATGTGACCATTCCGGCCGGATCGATGTGCGCCCGATACAGCAATCGGAGTCCGGTGACATCGGCCTCCGTTTCCTGGGCCCGGCCGAATTTCAGGGAAAACAGTTCTACACCGATTTGTTTCATGACGCCGGCCAACCCTTGTTGATCGCCAAGGAGAATGCCCAACACCGCCACCACGCCTAGTTGCCTGACGATCCGCTCCAGGCCATGCCGTTGGAGCACATGGTTGAATTCGTGGCTCAACACGCCTGCCACCTCTTCCCCGCTTTTGGCCTTTTCCAGCAAACCCGTAAACACGACGACATATCCCCCCGGCAATGCAAATGCATTGACCACATCGTTCTTCACGACGGAGATTTCGAACGTGTAAGGATTGTCGGCGAGGTGCTCAATGAGCCGCTGACTGATTTCCTGCACAGCCGCGACTGACGGCCCCTCCTTCATCACCGTCTGCTGAAGCAGGAAGTCCTGATAGGCGGATTGGCCCAGCCGCTGCTCCCAGTCCAGAGGAATGCGATCGACGGCCCATCCGACGAGGACATCGGTGCTGAACCAGAGGAGGAGCACCAATCCTCCGATAACCGCCAGAAGAAAGGCCCAAACCGCGCGATTCCGGCTTCGCGTCCGCCGGACCGTGGCGGCTGTTTCATCCAGGTGCTTCGTCAATTCGGGCGGCGCAGCCGAGCGAAACGAACGAATCAACGATGGATCTTTGAGATAGAGTGTATGCACATGGGGTGCGAGCCCCCATCGCACTACTAATTGATCGTGATCCAGACCACCGGCCGAGACCGAAACGGCCGAGAATGGCAAACTCAGCTCGCCGAGCGCCGGACTCTGTTCTTCGAAGCGAACCGTCAGCCCTGTCGGAGATATTTCCACATGACATGGCAATCCTGTGGCAGGAAGATCCTCGCCGAAGCAAAGGGCGTTGGGGCTCATCATGAGGGAAGCGTTCTCTTCACCTCATTCGGAGACGGGGATGAATTGACGCACCCATGCCCCGAATCCTCCTGGATTCCGGCTCTGGATGTACACGACGCCCGGCCCGCGGAAGCGGCAAACGAATCCTTCGCCGGACGTGAAGCTGGCGACCCATCCCGAAGCGGCACGCTCGATGTTGTAGGAGGTGGTGCCCGACCAGGCGACCAGGTGACTGTTATCGACGATATATTCTTGATCGGGTTTCAATTCTATCTTATGGATCGCTCCGAAGCTGTTCAACAGGAGCGTCCCTTTCCCGCTCACCTTTAGAATAAAAAACCCTTCGCCGCCAAGGAGGCCCCGACTCAGGCTCTGCATCTGACTCTCCAGCTTAATCGTCTCGGCACCTGCGAGAAAGCCGTCTTTCTGAACCATGTACTCGTTGACCCCGTCGAGCTCCAAGGTCACGATCTCCCCGGGAACCGTCGGCGCCAAGAGCACCTCGCCCGGCCCTCGACTCGCCCGAAGCGTCTGAAAGAAAAACTTTTCCCCGGTCAGGAACTTACGTGAGAGCGCGCCCAAAAACCCGCCCTCCATTTTGCTCTCAACGTCGATGGTCGGTGACGAGGCGACCATCGCCCCGGACTCGGCTTTGATGGTTTCACCCGCCGTCAATTCCACACGAACCATCGGAAACGCGCCCGGATACAGAATTTCACTCTTCATCCTTCTTCTCCTCTATCAAGTCACAGGCGTTCTCGAATGCCGCGCCGAGAAGTATCCCGGGGCGCACCTCTTAAAAGCTCCCTCCGCCCAATTGTCGCTGGTTCTCCCTTCTCAAGGAGGTAGATGGTCGTCTCATGCGACTTGCGAGGGTTGTGCATGGCCTGTCGCTGCGGTCGCCTCTTGACAAAGGCGAACACCCCAATGATTCCTTCCAAGCTAGCTTGTTTCTCTCATACGGAGCAGCCTGGATCAGTCCAAACATGCGCGCTTTTGCATATGCGTCTTGCCCCGAGCAGGCGGATAGTCGCCTGCGATTTGCGATGGGTGCAAGGCTCTGTGGCTGCGGTCGCTCTTGGCGATGGCGAGACGCACTGTTCGAAGGTCCGTTCGGACAGAGTCCGGGACGGATCAAGTTGGCGGAGCCAAGCAGCGACAGAGCCATGCGGTTTCATCCATCGCTGAGCAAAGGCGACCAATCGCCTGCTACTTCCCTTTCTGGTGTGCGCGTTCGGCGAGCAAAGGAGATCAACCAGCCCTCACGCCCTCTCTCTTTCTGGCGTGCCGCCTTCCGCAAGCACAGGGACTGACCAGGCCGCCTATCTTGCTACCCAACCATACAGCCTGTGACTCGGCTCCGGCCCTTCTTCTTGATAGCTGATGCGAAGGCGGCCTATCGCATCCTTCGGCAGGGCATTCCTGGCGGCTGCCACATCCACATGAAACAGCCGAGCGGCGTTCAAACCGAAAATCTTGGCTTTCACGTCGCGCGTGAGCGCGCGATACTTGTGCTTCTCGATCAGCGGCTCGGGAATCTGGAACCGCCGAAATGCTTCGATTTGCCATTGCGGGGTTCCGTACCAGATCGAGTCCGTCCCCCACAGCACATGATCGGCACCGAACGCGTCCACGATCTGGCCGAAGAAGTGCGCACAGATCAGCGGATGGGTGGTGACCAGCTGTGCAAAGGTCGACCCGATCTCCATGTAAATGTTTTTCACGCCGGGGTGGGCTTGCTTCATCCGGCAGAACTCGGTGGTCCAGGGAATTTCTCCGGTTTTTTCGAACGCTTCATTAATAGAAGCGGCGGTTTTCATGCCCGAATGGTAGACGAGGAAATCGATGTCCGGGAAATCTCTGGCGGCCTTGATGAGATCCTTGGGGTGGTTGTACTCAGGGACCGGTCCCAGCGGCAATCCCTTGTGCACGCACACCCGCTTGACGTTCAGCGTTCTGGCGTGTTCCAGCATGGGGTAAGCGATCTTTTCATCGTCCATCCACCAGCCGTGGTCGAACCCCCTTGGACAGGAGCCCGTGTAACATTTCCAGGCGTCGATCTTCAGTTGCTCCACCTGCATCGCCATGAACTCCAAATCCGCTGCGCCCAATTGCGGCGTCGCCAGTCCGTGGGCCAGCATGCGTTGGGATGCCGCCAAGCGGTTGACCTCGTCTCTGATGTGGGCCATCTCCTTTGGCGGCACCACCGCTTCCTGCGGATAGGGCCCCGGCGGCGTGCTGATGAGGCCGATAGAAGTTTCGCTGTCGAGAAAGACTTCCTTGATGAAGTTTTGCCAGGACAGATCGTCAAGCGTGCCGCGATCGGCCGCGAGGCGGGGATTGAGCCCCGTTTCGCGCGCCCGGCGCCGCAACCCCAATAAGGCGTCCTTCGTCACCGCGCCTGGGCGGCGGCCTTCCGTATCTGATGGATCATAGCCGGCGCTGACATAATGGGTTTGCACGTCGAAGATGAAAAACGGATCTCCCTGTCGCTCGGCGAACGCTGCAGACTCGAAGAGTTCCGTCTGCAGGACATCGAACAGGCTTCCGAACACCGAATTCATGGCTATCAGCGCCGCCGCCATTCCACCGGATGTCTTGAGAAACTGCCTCCGGCTCATGCCGAGCCGCATTGACGCGTGTCGGCTCATGTCGGCGAGCGCCTCCTCGACCCATGCCTGCTCGCGAGTGCGCGGCCAGGGCGGAAACTCCTCGTTGGACACGATCTGTGTGGGAATCGGTCCCGTGGAACGGGCTCCACGACGAAACCGCGATGTCCAACCACGATTCATGGCCGCCTCTTCGAAAGATCTGGGCACGACGATTCTCTGGAATCGCTCCGGCAGTGTCAAGCGACCCGCGACGCGCCTATGCCTTCAGAAGGCCGTACAGATGCGGAAGCATCGGACAGAAGTGAGAATTATCTGACTGAGGAAGCAGCGGCGGAACGCCGGGATTCGGAAACTGAGAGAGGAATCATCGCTGTCACATCGTGAACATCATCGCCTTCCTGGTCTTTCCCATCGCGCCCGACGCTGTAGATCACCCCTTTCCGCTGATTGACCAGCATCGGGAGGCCCGTAAACGGGTCGTAATAGGCTTGACCGGCTTTCGCCAGCCGCATGAGAACATCGCTGTCTTGTGGTCCTCTCCTGAGCCAGGCCTGTAGCCCCGCCAAGCGAAGCTGCGCGTCGGTCTCGATCATCCGCATGACATACGGCTCCCACGACGGGAGCGGCTCGATCCCGACAATGTGCTCGACGGGATTGGTCAAGTAGTCCATCACGCCGGACGGCGAAGTTCGAATGTAGGTCGAGACCTTGGGCAAGTTGGTATACCGCCCTCCCGCCACCGCCTTATTGGCCGCTTCGTAGTATTCTGCATAGGCATTGGCACGGCGCTGCACAGGGAGGCGCATGGCTGCGGCCACAGAGGCGTGCCATGGCCGGTCTTGCGCCTCGTCGGCCTTCAGGTCCGACTGCACGGATTTAGTCGCCCACACAAATTGACTTTGCATCGGCCAACGTACGGAAAGCTCCACCTGATCGAGGGGACGGACCATCTTGCTCAGCCTGGCAAGCGCAGCGCTATCGAGGTCCGCCCGGCTCAACAGGCCGGAAACCATCGAGGCGTCGTCCTGTACCGCCGTCACAGCGAGCATTTTGATCGTGAGCGTCTTGGCCTGTCCCAGGGCGCCGCGCCACGCCTGAATGTCGGCCTCCAGCCGGTCGAGGCCGGTGGACAGATCCTGATTGAACCCATTCAGCACGAACAGCCGGTGTGCGAGCAGCACGTGAGGGCAGTTAGGGCTGAGTGATTGTCCGAAGCCCCAATCATCAAACGGCATCGCGAGCCACTGCTCATACCGTGCAAGCGCGGTCGACTCACGAGCCGTCAAGGACTTGAGCGTTCCCGCTTGCCCTCTGCCGAGGGCCAGGGGATCGGCATGGCGGATCCAATTCCTGACCACGTGATCGGAGGCTCCGCCCGCTCCGGCAGTCCCCTTCGCCTCATCGCCCATGCACACGCGGGCTGCCGCTCTGTCCTGCTCTCGTTCCGTTCTCCGTTCATACCCGGCCTGAGCAGGATCCTGACTGATTGGCGCATCAAATCCCAGCAGCAGGAAATAGCCGTTCTTCTTCGCATCCGTGATCGTTCTGGGAGGCGAGATGGTCAAGTTTTGATAGAGGGAACTCGGTGAATCTTCCATCACCATCCACATGACCCCGACCGCGCAGACACCCACCGCCGCCACCGACACAGTGGCAATCGTGATCATAAGCGCGAGAAAGCTGAGAGACCGAGTAGTTGAAAAACACGACCCGATAAAGGAGGAAATGCCGATCCGGACTCGGTGGAGGCGAGCCATCAAACGGGGGCGCGGCTTCGACCAGGACACAGGAGTATGAGGCTGGACACCATCGGCCGTACTTTGAGCAAAAAGGACGTCGATTGCTGACGCAACGGGGGTGCTTGCTGCCTCACCGATCGAAGGGACCGCCGTGTCCACATCGCTCCATCTGGCTTGAGGCGGCGGCGTCGGGCGGTTAAAGGTGATCGTCTCGCTCGCCTGCATCCAATCAGGACGCAGGTCTACAGGAGAGCTGATGGCGCTGTCGACACTGGACGCCTGCTCTTCAGTGGTGGATTTCCATTCTCGTATGGTTTCCTGGGCAGTCTCCGAAGGAGGCTCGGCCGTAGGGAGAGAGGCAGCCGGTTCAGCCTCACCCTCCTCCCTTTCCCACCGTTTTTTCTTCTTGGAGGGCCGGTGCACCTGCACCGCCACTTCGCCGGTGCTCCAGTGCGACGGGGGTTCTGGTGGCGGAGATGTCGGAGGTGGTGACGGAGTTTCGACCGGTGGGATGGACGCGACGTCCTGCTTCGCCTCTTCTTCCACCATATTCGAGAGCGAAACGGTTATCGCCGGTACAACCGAAGCTGATAGATCTTCTTGAGGCGATGGAGGTGCGAAGGTGGGTGCCTCCACCATAATGGTCTCGTCCGCCACAGGCATTTCCGAGTGCTGCGGTTCATCGGAGACCTCCGGCCCTTTCTCCAACGGAGCAGTCGGACTTGGCGCCATCGTGCCGGCTGTGAACTTCCAGGCCTTGTCGAAGACGGAGTTCCACGAGAACGAGCTAGACGGCGGCTCTCCGGCAGCGCTGGAAGTGGAAGGCTCCGGCGGGTGACAGCTCTCTGTCGGGGATGCTTCGACTGCCTCTGCGGCTGCCTCAGGAGTTGAAGCCACATCGACTGCCGCTAGTGGACTCGAAAGCATATCGCAGACAACCGGCGAAGCGACGGTCGGAGGTTCTGGGGCTTCGAGAGGGATGCTGAGGAGGGATTCCTCTGGCGGAAGCGAGGGCAAGGCTTCAGACACGGAAATCTGGATCGCCGGATCCGATATCTGTTCCCAAGGCATGGGTGCCGAGAGTGGAGCGGATCCCATGGGGACGGACTCTGAGGGTGCAGCCATCTCCCTTTGTGCGCTCTCTACCGGTGCCGGCAGCGGCGATTCTTCAACAAGCCATGAGGCCGCAACGCCGGCTTCCTCTACTGGCAGCAAGGACAACTCCGACTCAAGGGCAGCAGTTGCCTCCGCAGCAGGAGGCACGTCCGGAGCAGGAGGTGTCTCCGGCGCCGCGATCTGTATCGACGCATCAGCCAGCTCCTCCCATGGCATCGGTGAGGAAAGACCAGCGGCCGTCGGTGCCGGGCTTTCAGTCGGTGCCGGGCTTTCACTGGGTTCGAGGTATGTCGGAGCGCTGTCCGGCAATGACACTGAGGGCGTATCCTCAGCAATTTTGAAGGAGAAGGATGTCTCCTCATGAGTTAAATCGGATACGACCGGCTGATCGTGAGAGAGCTCCACTTCCGGCTGAACATCTTCCTGCGCCGGTGGCGGAGGAAGTTCTCGAGCCTCGATGAACTCGGTGGGCATTGGCTCGGTGGGTGTGGCCAGCTCGGGTTCCGGCTCAACCGCCGTATCCGGCTCTTCGGTCAGCTCCCAGGGCATGACATCAGGCAGCGGGTACTCAACCTCAGCGCGAGCCTGACTCGTGTCGGTCGCCATGACGGAATCTTCGGAGCCAGCGGCTTCATCCGGGGTTGTGGGAGAGGGATCGGGAGGACGGACCAGAAACTCACCGGTCTGCACGTCGAACAGCGGCGCAAGCTGGAGCGCGACGGAGCTTGCCGGAGCGAGTTCTCTGATTTTGGAATAGAGTTGCGCGGCCTTCTGGGGATTGTCTGCGTCCGGATCGTCTCGCAAGATCTCAACAGCCTTGCCAAGCTCGGCGACCGCCGCCATTTCGTCGCCCTTTTCTTGGTAGACGTGAGCCAGCTGCTCGAGAAAAGGGACGCAACGGGGGCCGGCGGCCAAGTATTCTCGCAAAAGAGATTCCGCGAGCCAGTAATCCTGTCGGCCGATGGCTTCGTTGGCGAGCGATTCAAAGGCTTGTCTTGCCGTGACCAAACTTCCAAGCCGGAGGTGCAGCGTGGCAAACAACCGGCGGGCTTCGATATTTTGGGGATCGAGGGCGAGCAATTCCTTCAGCGCAGCAGACGACCGGCCGTACTTGCCGGTGTTCATGTGGGTAATGGCTTCCTCGAGCAGTGCGTTCTTTTTGCTGTAGCCGACAATGCCTCGCTTATGCACACGCGAGGGGGCTTTTTTGTCAGATTTTTGGCGCTTGTCTGTTCGCACGTTCTAACCTTAGCAGATCGTCGACATAAACCGGCTTCCAGGGCTGTTTACAGCCGGATTACGTCACGGCGCCAACCGGTGCCATTAGACAAAGTGGGGGAAACTGCGGCCAGATGTGCAATCCTGATGCCATCGTGACCCGTCCGGTTTCGATTCTTTCTCTTTCTTTCTCACCGGTTAGCCCGGGTTATGCCGTCGGCACGCGTGGCGCAACTTCAAAAATGCACAACGTTACCGAGAATGGGCAAGACACGACCATAGTTGGTTGTGCTGCACGGAAGCTTGTGATACCGTCTCCCCCATGTTTTACCTCTATCCACAACCCGGTCAGGGCGAATGACACTTTTTCATTCTGCGAGCCGTCTGGCCGGCCTCAATCGGGTGCTTTTTCAGATTCTAACTGGTTGCCGGCAGTGGGTCCTTCGCGTGGGCCTCGTCGTTGCGGTCGCGGGCATGCTGCCCCTCTCTCCTGCATTTTCCCAGCCCAACGGCAGCGGCCGCGTAGCCCTGGACTTCAATGAAGTTGATCTATCGGTCTTTGTCCGCTTTATCAGCGAGCTCACGGGCAAAAACTTCGTCTTGGACGACGCTGTAAAGAAGGTGGGCGGGAAGATCTCGGTGTTTTCTCCGACCAAAGTGACGCCGGATCAGGCGTACAGTCTTTTCGTCTCCGCCCTGGAGGTCAGCCGCTTGGCGGTCGTCCCCAGAGGGCCTGTGTATCAGATCGTCCCCATGGGGGAACTCCCACCCGAACGGGGTGTGTTTGTCTATAAATTGAAGCATGCCAATGCCACCGATTTGGCGGCAGTGTTGACGAATTTGGTTGCCCGGTCGCAGACGGTATCCCAGACCACCCCGGGCGTGAGACCACCGATCAGACCGCTCACGGAATTCGAAGCGCCCGTTCAAGTCTTCGCCGACAAGGCGACCAATTCCATCATTATCAGCTCAACGAAGCTGGCCTATAGCAGACTGGCGTCCGTCATCAAGGATCTCGATAGCCGACGGAAACAAGTCTTCGTTGAAGCCGTGATTCTGGAAGTGCAGGTCGACCGACTCAGGCAAATCGGAACGGATCCGGTCCAAGTGCTCGGGGCCGCGAAGCAAGGGGATGTCCAGGGAATCTATGGCTTTAATCGGGCGCCGGAAGATATTTCCACGGTGGCCCAAACCATCCTCGGTATCGCGGCGGGAACGACGAGCGGCGGGACGATTCCCTTGCTGAACACGGTCAACATCCGCGCGTTCCTGCATCTGCTCCTGAACCTGACCGACACCAATGTCCTGTCGACCCCCCATGTCCTGGCAGCCGACAATCAAAAAGCGAAGATCGTCGTGGGTGAAAATCGTCCCTTTCCGACCGGTCAGGCGCAAGGCATCACGGGCGGTACGCTTGTGACCATCGAACGAAAAGACGTTGGCGTCACCCTCGAATTGACCCCACAAGTCTTGGAAAACGACTTGATCCGCCTGGAGATCAAGCAAGAGATTACCGCGATCGCGGAAGCCGTCGCTCAGACGATTGGCACCGGAACAGCCAGCGTTCCCGTCGGACCGACCACGACCAAGCGCTCGATGGAAACCACGACCATTGCCAAGGATGGGCAAACTCTCGTCGTGGGCGGCCTCGTGCGGGACAATTTGACCGTCAGTGAAAGTAAGATCCCGTTTCTGGGAGATATCCCTTTGTTGGGATGGTTGTTCCGGTTTCAGAGCCGGCAACAAGAGAAGCTCAACCTGCTGGTGTTCTTGACGCCCTCGCTTGTACGAGATGAAATGGACATGGTGGACCTCAATGCGCGCAAGGCCGCAGAACTCAATGCGCTCCAGCGCGAAAACCGCATCGAAGAACCCACGAAACTGAAGCAGGAAGTCTTGGAAAGGCTTCAGCGGCGCACTTCTGCGCCCCCGTCCGCCGAACCGGCGGACAGCGAATCCTCCCTTGGGCCCCTCCCTGCCCCCAAGTCCGAATAGTCGGTTTCTCGCTCATTCTCTTTTTCTGAACCTAGGGGAACGCCCAGACCAGGAAGCGTGCAAAGTACACTACAGTCCATTGATTCGAGCCGACCCGCGAACGATCAGACTTCGGCTCCGGCCGACACTCGAAAATGAAGGAGCAACGAAAAAACATGATCACGCGCCTTTCACTTCTATTCGTGGCGATGACCCTATGCTTCATCGCTGCCTGCGCCGACCATCGACCTGGGCCCGACGATGTGACGGATCGGTCTCGAGAAACGGAGGAGCTTCTCTTACACGCCGAGAGAGGGACTGCCGATGATCAATACAATCTCGGCGTGCGATACGAGCGCGGGAGCGTGGTCTCGCAGAGCTACCAGGAGGCCGTCCGTTGGTATCGACTATCTGCCATGCAAGGCCATAAGGATGCACAATACAAACTGTGCGAGATGTCCGAGCGAGGACAGGGCTTGCCTCAGGACTATCAAGAGGCGTTGCGCTGGTGTGGTCTGGCAGCTGATCAGGGTCACGGCCGTGCGATGTTCATGCTTGGCCGTTTGCATCATACGGGACATGGCGTGCCACAGGATGTTGTGCGGGCGCATATGTGGTACAACCTCGCGACTGCCAATGGTTATGATGAGGGGAAACGATGGCGCGATCGGCTCGCCGATGAAATGAGTGAGAAGCAAATTGCCGAGGCGCAGAAATTGGCTCGGGAATGGAGTGTGAGGATGACCTCGCGAAATAGCTGAGGATCCGGCCTTCACCATCTAGGGGGGCAGTCAGCAGACTGCCCCCCTTCCAAAGAAAAAGTCGAGAACACCTATTGGGCCTTGGAAATGGCGACCACTTCGCCTTTCGAATCTATTTGCGCCTCGACGATATCTCCCGGGTGAACTTGAGAACTCATTTCCGGGGATAATCGAATTGGAATTTCGTTGTTTTGACGATCACGGACAAGAAAGTGCTCTCCGCCCATGGTTCCTGATGAGCTGGTATCGCGAACGAGTTCGCCGGTCACTGTCTGGGTGGTGAGTCGCGAGCCCGTCTTCAGCGCCTGCGTGCTTCCACCCGCCAAAGCAGCTTGTGACAGCTTCGCGCGTGCGTCGCCAAGGGCGGCCGGTGCAATTTGATTCCGACATCCGACGGTCATTGCTTCCCTCAGGTCCATGACTGCGCTATGCAGGTACGGGTTGCCGCCGGCGCCTTGCAACGCATTGACGCTGTCCAATGACATTCGTGTGCGGCGCAGCATCTCCGGAATGTTGCCTTCGTTGCCGGCTGCCTCAGCCTTCAGCACATCATTCAAGGCAGTGTTCACGTTGCCCTCGCGATGAGCAGATTCTCGGACCGGCTCGGAGGTGCGGGACGCGGTATTCACATTGCCGTCGGGATGAGCAGGGTCTCGGACCGGCTCAGACATGGGTGACGCGGAGGCCCGATCGGGATAATTGGGATCCCCGGACATCCGGACTTGATCGCCACGATCAACGAACGACGCACAGGCGGCCGCGACCTCCGTTTGCTGGCGTCGGTACTTATCCGTACAGGCCGGATTGTCATAGACCATCCTGCCGCGGGAATCGCGGTGCTGAACACAGGTGATTGGCGATGTCGAAGCCACCGGCCGCTCAAGGCGTTCCTGGCTGGGATGGCTCGTCCCGGCTGCGATGTCTTGGCTCTGGACCTGTCCGTGGCCCCGATCGTCTGATGCCACGCGGGCTTTGGACGACTTCGCGCAGGCAGGCAAGAACAACAGGACAGAAAGACAGGTCATCGTGGTGAAGACTCTAGCGTGTTTCATGCAGGACCTCCAGTCGTTGATGTGTCAAGGTAAGTACAGCACCTTCCAGACTAGTCCCGGCGCAAGCTTTTCGGACACTAGGGACATCCCGTAGTTTACGAAATAAGTCCTCGCTCTCTTTCCTCAAGACAAGAGCGGTAAAGCCTGCGTCTGAGATGGCTCTGGGATCAATGACTCTGCCCGCTTCGTTCCAATTCCTCTCTATGTTTCCTTTCCTCGCGTGCCATTTCCGTTTGGTGTTTCTCTTCTTCCCGCGCCATCTCTTCTTTGTGTTTGCGCTGTTCGCGCTGGAGTTTCTCTGCTTCCCCAACCATTTCTCCTTTTTGTTTGCGCTCCTCGCGCTCTTTAGCGTGTTTGTCCTTCTGCGCCTCCCGTTCCATGTCATGCCGCTTCTTTTGGGCCTCCCGTTCCATTTCCATTTTCTGCTTTTCAGTTTCCTTGGCGGCTTTATCCATTGAGTCTGCGAGGGAAGGCGGTGGCGCGTCGAACGACATGCAGAGGAAGAAAAGACTTAGTGCCAACATCCATCTCAATTTCATATACGCCTCCTTAAAAGTGTTCCAACCACATACGACAATACCTCCGCGTCCCTACGTATAAAGCTAGAGTGAACCCTGGCAATCGGGATCGGCGAGAGTCGAAAGTGAGCAAAAGTATTTCAGCTCAAGAGGGGAACCAGATCGTAGACGGTGAATAGTTGTCTCCGATGCTCGTGGAGATTTGGGTGCGAAACGCCGCTACTGGTGCAGCATAAGTAGGTATTGCTGGGGTGGATGACGGGTTTTCGAATTTCATCCGACCCTACCGGCAATCAAGCAGATTTGCGCAACTCTGCAACGAAACCGCAACCAGTAGAAGACTCCACAGCATCAAGCGGCAGGGCCATGGCCCCTTTGAGGACTCATCACTGGATCAAGATCAAGAATCCGGTTTATTCACAGAAGGATGGACGCGGTGACCTGTTCAAGAAGGCTGGATAATTCGAAGGCAGACCGTAACAGCAGGGCAAACGTCAGGAGGACCCTGTCCAGTGGAGTGGGAGACCTTACCGTTTCGCATCTAAGCGCTTTGATCAATCTGCCTGGGCACGGTAAACCGGCTTCCAGCACCACTTTGCCAGCAAACTGTTAAATGATTTAACAGATCCATAGTAATCCCCTTACCAGCATTATCAGAAGTTTAGCGAATCACCCTCTTTTCCACTGTAAAGAAGTCTTCCTCCTAGGGCTCTTTCTAGCGCCTAAGGCGATGAGTAAAGGCCTCGTTTGGTAGGACACGCAAGCACAGAGTGTGCATAGGTTAGGCGTAGTGATGTTTATTTAACCTGTAATGAGGAGTATCAAATGAGGACTGGAAAAACCGGAGCACCGATTCTCGCGGCGCTGATCTGCGCTGTTCTGTTACTTGGAGTGAGCACCACGGCCCAGGCCATTTCGTTTGGTCCAGACTGTGGCGCCGGAAACTGCTTCGGATCGATCTACACGCTAACCACGTCGCTGTTTGGTTCGACGGCGACCACTCAAACGTACGACGCCTTACTCACTATAAATACGGCTGGCTAT
>DASTQE010000068.1:0-21140 GCA_035761895.1 Nitrospira sp.
CCTTGCGGAGCTTATGCAGATCCAGGCGCCGGTAGGAAGTGCGTTTCCAGTCGGTCAGCGTCTCTTCGACGATCTGGAGTGACTCCGCATGAGAAGGACGCCCCTCCTTGACTCGTGTGATGAGCGTGTGAATGGCCCGCACAGGCCCGTCTGGCCGCTCATCGGCGTCCGGGATGGCGTTTTCAGCGTAGGGCGCCGCGCGCTCGTCGTAGGCCCGGGTCGTGCAAGTCAAAAACTCGTCGCCGAGTCCCTGCTTGGCAGCCAATTTGTCGTGGAAGGATGACTGGTTGAGATCAAGAGCGTCGCGAAGATCAACGACGGAAACGGCGCAGCCTGCGGCGAGCAGGCCGATGAGAGGAAGCGCGACCGTACGCCAGCCCATCAAAGGGGCACCTCGTTCAAGAACGACGGCCAAGGTCCTTGCTAGCGCATCCGGTTAATGCTTCTTGTCCTTCTGCATGATCTTGTCGGTCCAGGCCAGGAGAATGGCCGACCCCAAGAAAGTCATATGGATGAAAATCTTCCACTTGATGTGCTCGGGGTTTTCGTTCGCAACGTCGACGAAGGCCTTGAGCAGGTGAATACTGGAGATGCCGATCAGCGAGGCTGCTAATTTGACCTTGATGGTGCCGGGATCGACGTGGCTCAGCCAATCGGGCCGGTCCGGATGGCCTTCCAGGCTCAACTTGCTCACGAAGGTGGCGTATCCGCCGATGACCACCATGGTCAAGAGATTGGCGACCATCGTGACGTCGATCAATCCCAGCACGCCGAGCATGAACTTGGTTTCTTCGAGGCCCTGAATGTGCACCACCATTTCCCACAGCTCCACCAAAAACTTGTATGCGTAGAGCAACTCCGCGACGATCAAGCCGCCATAGAGCGGGGCTTGAATCCACCGGCTGGCAAACACGACAACTTCGAAGCCGTGCTCGAAGGCGTTTGTGGTGTCTGAGACGGATGAGGCGATGCGTTGATCGGACATGCTGCTCCCGGTGTCAGTGAGTACGTGTCAATGGATGGAAGGACCTGATGGGGGCTGTATCCTAGAGGGAGGAACCGTCCGTGTCAATTCTTACGTGGAGGGTATCGTGAGCGTAACCGTCGTGCCCTGTGTGAGCACTGAGGTGATCGCGATGCGGCCGCGGAGTTTCCTGGCCCTGGCGCGCATATTTTGAAGGCCCATACCCTGTGCTCGCCGGTGTCCCGGGGAAAAGCCATGGCCATTGTCGATGACTTCGAGACGGATCTTGTTGCCCTGTCGCCGCAGCGTGACCATCCGCTTGTCCGCCTTGGTGTGCCGGATGCTGTTGCTGAGCGCTTCTTTGGCGATGGCCAGCAGGTGAGTCCGCTGCTCGGAAGACAGTCGCAGGCCGACCTCGTCGTCAACGGTGACGACGATCTCGCCGGCGCCCGTCGCCATGAAGGATCCCGCCAGCGCGCGAAGCGCATCAGTCACGGTTTGCTCGTCGAGAACGACAGGAGGTTGCACGTGAGAGATAAAGGTCCTCACCTCCCTGATGACATTATTTAACTGACTGACGGACTGTTCGAGCCGTTTGGCGTTGGTCCGCGAGATCCGTTGTAGGCGCTGCTTGGTGAGTTCGAGCCCCATCCCGACGGCATAGAGGGACTGCAGGAGATTGTCGTGGAGATCTTGACTGAGGCATTCTCGTTCCTCAAACGCCTGTCGGACCGCCAGCTCGCTGCGCCGCAGGGCCTCTTCCGCACGTTTTTGCTCCGTGATGTCGGTGCCGATGGTCACGAGGCATTCCTTACCCTTGAGCACGATCACCTCTGTGGAGGCCAAAAACCGCCGGACGTCTCCTCGCTTTGACCTGAGTGGAACCTCGAGATTTCTGACGCTGCCCTTGCGTTTCAGGAGTTCGATAAATTGCTGCCGCGCTTCCGGATGAGGCCAAATGCCCAGGATGGACGTCGTTTGTCCGATTATCTCTTCGCGCGTGTAGCCGAATGTGGCCAAGGCTGCATCGTTGATGTCCAGACAGACGCCTGTTTCCAGGTCGGTGATGCCGATCGGGTAGGGACTGGAACGAAACGCCTTACTGAACCGCTCTTCGCTCGCACGAAGCGCCTCCTCTTGTTCCTGGAGAGTCCGCTCAGAATTCCGACGTTCGAGATCGCGGGTGATCCAACGGGCCATCAGGAGGAGAAAGTCTTTGTCTGCCTCCGAAAAGTGACCGCGATAGGGCTCGTAATCCATGAAACAGATCGTGCCGAATTTCTGGCCGCCGACCGACAGGCTTGTGCCAAGATACGATTTAAATCCGAGTAGGAAGCAGGCGGAGCCATCTTTCCAATCCGAGTGTCCCAGATGCTCAAGCGCGACCGGGCTGCTCATTTCCAATGTTTGAGTGCAGATGTCGCACTGCGGCAGCAAAGTGCCTTCGTCCGGCATCGGCCTGTCCGATCGAATGACGGTCAGTTCCAACCGGTCTCTCTTGAGGGTCGTGAAGGCGGCGATAGGGAGTTGAAAGCGCCGGCGTCCAAGATCAAGTAATTCCCGCATCTGTTGATCGAACGGGGCGGCTATCCTCGAGGTAATCTCATGCAGTTCCCGGATCGCGGACTCGCTGGTCCGTAACGCCTCCTCAGCCTGTCGCCGTTCGGTGATGTCCAGCGCGACGCCGACATAGTGGGTGAGCCGTCCCGTGTTGGGATCACGAATAGGAAATCCACGGTCCCAAACCCAGCGAACCGTACCATCCGGCCGCACAAGCCGATACTCATGAGCGAACGGAAGGCCTTTCGGGTGTTCAGCAAGAACGGCCAGAACGCGGGCGCGATCATCAGGATGGATGGAGTCGATAAAAGATTCTGGATCTTTATAGAGACTGTCGCAGGTTCGTCCCCACACACGTTCATAGGCCGGGCTGATATAAAGCGTTTTGCCGATCGCAGGGTCGGCAGACCAGACGACCTCTTCAATTGTTTCTGCGATTTGGCGAAAACGTGTTTCGCTCTTTTGTAGCGCCTCCTCAGCCTTTTTCCGGTCGCCGATATTTTGAATGACGGCAATGAAATAGGCCGGAGCACTGGTGGCGTTGCGCACGAGAGAAACCGTAAGGTCGATCCACACCCAGACGTCATCGCAGCGGTGCCAACGAGTCTCCAGGGAGAAGGAGGGGCATTTTCCGGCGAACAACTCGCCAAGACGCGCCTGAGTCACCCTGAGATCATCCGGATGAACAAATTCCTGACAGGTACGCCGCAGCATGGTCTTGGACGAATAGCCAAGTGTTTCGCACAGCCGCGGATTCACACGAAGAAACTGCCCGTTCAAGCTCAGTTGCGCAATGCCGACTCCGGCATGCTCGAAGAGCGCCCGCCAACGCTCCTCGCTCTCGCGAATGTAGTCTTCGGTCAAGCGTCGTTCGGTAATGTCTTCGCAGACGACCAGGGAGAGGATCTGTCCAGTATGATCTATTACCGTTTGTGCCCGTTCCTTGACCCACAGCGTGCTTCCGTCCTTCCGCACCTTCCGGATTTCCCATTGGAAGACCTTCAATGGGCTGGCCGCGCAGACGGTCAGCTGTTCGAGAACCGCCGCATGGTCTTCGGGTTTAAAGACTTTGAGCACCGATTGGCCGATCAGTTCGTCGGGCTGGTATCCCAGCTGGGTGGCGCCGAATTGATTGACGGACACCACAGTGCCATCCGGAGACAGCGTGAAATACATGGTGGGGTTGTTGTCATAGAGCAGGCGGTAGCGGGCCTCGCTGTCCTGAAGTGTCGATTCGACCTCGAGGCGCCGGCGCGTTTCCTCCTTCAGCGCGACAAGATTTTGATGCTCACTGAGATCGACGACGCCGTTGTTTGGAGTGCCGTCGGCTGGGCCGGTGCTGACCGGTCCCGGTTCGAGCTCACGCTCCTCGGCTTCTTGGGATGTCGACATGCGGTTGAGAGGAGGGAGGGCCATGGGTCACCTTCTCGCGGGTCCGTGTTCCACAATCAGCCGGTCGTGTTGTCCCAGGCTACGGGTAGCATAGGGCGGGGGCGGGGGGAAATTCTAGTCCTCATTGAAGCAGCCAGGGAACGGTGCGAGGGATCAGGCAAGTTCGCGTCGCAGTTGTCGGACGACGCGCTCGCTCAAGCCGGCCTCCCGCAAAGCGTCTTCGCTGGCTTCCGCGACATTTGCGAGGCTGCCGAATCGTTTCAACAGCTTCGTGCGGGTGATCGAGCCGATCCCGATGATCTGGTCCAGCTGGGATGTGACCAGCGTTTTGCTCCGCAGTTTCCGATGGAAGGTAACGGCGAAGCGGTGGGCCTCGTCGCGAATGCGTTGGAGGAGATGCGTGGCCGGCGAATTGGCGCGCAAGACGATCGGATTCTTCCGGCCGGGCACATACACACGCTCGTCTTTTTCACCCTTCGCTTTGGCGAGGCCGATGACAGCGAGTCCGGGGTGGCCCGCTTCCTGGAGCGCGGCTCTGGCGGAGGCGAGTTGGCCGAGCCCTCCGTCGATGAGGACCAGATCAGGCCGAGCCAGGTCCTCCATCCCGCCGTATCGTCTGGTCACCACCTCATGCATGCTGGCAAAGTCGTTTGCGCCTTGCACGGTGGCGATCTTGAAGCGTCGGTAGTCGGATTGTTTCATCCGCCCGTTTTCCCAGACGACCATGGAGGCGACCGACTGGTTGCCCATGGTATTAGAAATGTCGAACCCTTCGATGCGCCGCGGCGCCGTCTCCAAACGGAGCACACGCTGCAATTCCTCCCCGGCCTGCCGGTCAAGTTCTTCGTTGCGCAGGTGATCGGCCAGCGCCGCCGCCGCGTTCTCCTCGGCGAGCAGCACCAGTTGGTGCTTCGTGCCCCGCTCCGGGGCGAGCACGCGCACAGTCTCCCCTCGTTTGTCCGACAGCCAGCGCGCCAGCAGGTCGGCGTCCGGAATGTCGACGGGAATCAGCAGCTCGCGAGGAGGCTGCCCTTCCTTGTTGTAAAACTGTTCGACGGCAGATCGAACAAGTTCTTCATCGGTGGCGTCGGCCGATTCGAGCCAGAAGAAATCTTTGCGGCCGATCAACAAGCCGCCGCGCACGAACAACAATTGCAGATCGACGGAGGTTCCGTGGCGTGCGACGCCGATGACATCCTGATCGATGGAAGCCGTTTGCGTGATCCGCTGTCGCTCAAGCGTGCGCTCAATTTTGAAAATCCGGTCTCTCAACCGGGCCGCTTCTTCGAACTCCTCGCGGGCTGCGGCAGCATCCATCTGCGAGCGCAGTTCGTCTATCAGTTCTCTATCGTGCCCCTCCAGGAACTGGCGCACCTGCCGGACAATGCGGTGATAGTCCTCCTGCGTTTGCTGTCCCGTGCAGGGGGCCATGCAGCGCTTGATCTCAAACTCGATGCACGCGCGTTCGGCCTTGCCGTCAATGTCGATCGTGCAGGTGGCCAAGGGGAACACCTTTTTAATGACTTTGAGCGTTTCCCGCAGCGCGCCGGCCGGCGTATAGGGGCCGTAGTACAACGCGCCGTCCTTCTGGACCCGGCGGACGATGGAGAGCCGAGGAAAACGGTCTTTCACAGGAAGACGAAGATACGGATACTGCTTGTCGTCCCGGAGTACGACGTTAAAGCGTGGACGGTGTCGTTTGACGAGATTGCTCTCAAGGATCAGTGCTTCCAATTCAGATCGCGTGATCATCGTTTCGAGGTCGGCGATCTGACTGACGAGCAACGCCGTTTTTGGAGTGTGGTCGGTGCTTTTCAGGAAGTACGATCGCACCCGGTCGGCGAGCCGGGCGGCCTTGCCGATATACAAGACGTCGCCAGACCGATCCTTGAAGAGGTATACACCGGGCTGATCCGGAAGATGGGCGAGCTTTGAGTCAAGCGCCGGATGTGCCGTAGCCATGCCTCATTTTACGAGGTGGCTCGCCAGTGGGCAAGCTGACGGCGCTACTGGAACGAACGCACGAAGGAAGGGCTGAGGCTGCCCCGTGCCACTTCGGCCACCGGCCCTTTCATCGTCAGGCTGAAATCAGGTGCGACGTCAATGGTGAGTGCGCCTCCCGGCATCTTGATGGCCACCGGGCTTGTCACGAGGCCGAGCCGGACGGCCGCGCTGGCGGCGGCACAGGACGATGATCCGGAGGCTTGTGTCTCGCCTGCGCCCCGCTCCCAGATGAGAATCGTCACTTCCTTGGGGCCGCTGGGCACCGCCAATTGCACATTGGTGCGCTTTGGAAAGATTGCGTGATGCTCGAGCGCCGGTCCGAGGGCCAGCAGATCTTCCCGGGACCAGGACTCTCCGGCTTTCTTGAAGATGACACAATGGGGATTTCCCACGCTGACACCCGTGAACGTCAAAGAACGGCCGGCCGCCTCAATCGATTGTTGGATCAATTCCTGCACAGGAAGCGTGCAGGGCAATGAAGCGGGCGTAAACGCCGCTCGTCCCATTTCAACGGTCACGGCGCTGGCGTCCCCCCGCCGGTCGAGATGCAGATCGATGGTGACGAGTCCACCTTTGGTCTCTACGGTGAAATGTGTTTTCTTGGTTTTACCGGTCGCATGGAGATAGCGGGCAAAAATACGAAGTCCGTTACCGGATTTTTCCGCCTCGCTGCCGTCGGGGTTGAAGATGCGGAGACCAAAGTCGGCTTTTTTTGATGAGACGGCGGCAAGAATGCCGTCGCTGCCCAACCCCCAGTGACGGTTGCAGATGGCTTCGATTGCGGCCGGCGTGAGCTTGAAGCTCAATTCTTTGGGGTCCATGACCAGATAGTCGTTGCCTAAGCCGTGTCCCCTGAAAAACCCGTTCTTCATGCGGAACTCCTGCAGACGTCGTGGCTGGTTTAATCTGGCCAATGGTGAATAGTCAATGGTCAATAAGCGGGTCGCTGAACGGTACGGCTGCTTCACCACTCCCGTTGACCATTGACCAATGACCGTTGACGAATGACCAATAACGGGTGACCTGTGACGAATGGCCGCTGAACAATGAATCTGTGTCAGACGACGGGTACGCCAGCCGGCCGCTCAATCAATTCAACTTCATATCCATCGGGCGCATCGATGAAGATGAACCGGCTGCCTGAGGAGGTCTTGGTCGGACCATCGGTGATGCGAATTCCTTGTTGTTGCAGCGTGGCCATTGTCGCATCGAGGTTTTCCACCTGGAAGGCCAGGTGCACGAGATCTTCCGGCACCTTTACAGGTCCGCTTGGAGGAAAACTGCAAAGTTCAATCAACTCTTCGCTGTTCGGCACGTGCAGGAACGCCAGATGGGATCCGCGCGGCGACACCTTACGTTCCAGGACCTCCAGGCCCAGTACGTTCGTATAGAAGGCGATCGTCTGGTCCATGTCACTGACGCGCATTCGCGTGTGAAGGAGTTTCTTAATTTTCAATGCAGTCATTGTCCTTTCTTTCTGGCGGGTCCCGCTGTTTTTCGGAGAAGGATCTCCGCGCTGCCGGGGATGAGAAAATTGGGCATTGGTCCGATTTCTTGATAGCCCTGCTTCCGGTAAAAGTCGCGCGCGCCTCTGTTGAAGTCGGACACGCAGGCGAAGAGGTTCTTGGTCCGGGCAAAGACTAAGGCTTCCACGAAGGCCAGCAGCTGCCGCCCTGTTCCCTGATGTCGGGCCCAGCCGGCCACACCCAGGAGCTCTAAGTAGTCACCCAGCAGAAATTTTTGCCGAACAATGGCAATGCCCATGATCTGCCCATTCGCTTCCGCCACGAAGCTTTCGCGTCCCTGCGGGACGGGACAGAAGATCCGGCTCCAATCTTTGTCATCGTAGCCAAGCGTTTTCCAGGGGTCAGAATCGGCGAGCAGCTGGATGACGGCATCGCGATCTTCAGGCCGCATCGGTCTGATCGACGGTCCGCTCATCGGTTGGAGAGCTTGCATGAGAGAAGGTCGCTCACGGTCGTCGGTTTGAGCCCCTTCCGCGGCAGGACCTCCGTCGTCAGCCGCTGGATGACTTGTCGGGTGTGCTTTCCTTTCCCGTTGGCATGGAGCACCACGATGCTGCCCGCTTTGGCTCGCCTGTCGATGCGCGAGACGATCTGTTCGGCCGATAGCATTGGATCAGGGTCGCCCGATTCGATATTCCATTGAATGAGCCGGAGGCCCAACGTCTTGACGACGTCGACGGTGACGTCATTGTATTCGCCGAACGGCGGACGAAACAGGATCGCGTCGTGAGCATAGTGCTCATTGAGCAGCTTGACCGGGCCTAATATTTCCGTCCGCTGTTCATCCGCACTGTGCATGGGGAGATGGGCATGCACCTCGCCGTGGGTCCCCACTTCAAAGAAGGCGATTCCCAGAAGCTGTTCAACTTCCGGGTCGTGTTTGGCGATCCACCGGCCGGACATGAAGAATGTCGCCGGAATTTTATACTCGATGAGATAGTCGATGAGCGCCTTGTCGTATCCCGCTCCCTTGCGGACGGGGCACAGATCGAAGGTCAGCGCGATGGTGGGGCAGGCCGAAGGTCCTGATGTGATGACCTGGGCCCGGCTGTTGACCGGCGTGAGGAGCATCAGCGCGCCCAACGCGGCCACGATTGGAAGATGGGGTCGCCGCATGCTCCTTAGTATACCCGAAGAGCGCCGACGCAAAATCCGAAAAATGTCATCGAGTTAGCGCGCGGTTGACGATGAGTTTCTGCCGTTGCTACTGTGAACGCATGATGAGTGCGCCAGCCTGGGAAATCGGACGTGCATTGGGAATTCCGATCCGTGTGCATCCGTCCTGGTTTCTCGTTTTTTTCTTCGTTACGTGGTCCCTGGCAACGGGGTACCTTCCCGAAGCCTTGCCAGGCCTGTCGGATTCCCGATACTGGGGCATGGGCGCCATCGCGGCGGTGTTGCTGTTTGTGTCCGTGCTCCTGCATGAACTTGGCCATTCCTATGTCGCGCAGCGCTATCGGATCCCGATCGGTCAGATCACGTTGTTCCTGTTCGGCGGCGTTGCGCAGATGCGCGCGGAACCGCCCAGCCCCAAAGCCGAATTCTTGATTGCCATCGCCGGTCCTCTCGTGAGCTTTGCGCTTGGCGCGATTTCATTGGGCCTGGTGGCCGCGTTCGAATGGTGGCCGGTGCCCTCCGACGGACAGGGGTTCGCCGTGCTCGGCGGACTCCTGGGACTGGTGAACGTGCAGTTGGGCCTTTTCAATCTGATTCCGGGCTTCCCCCTGGACGGAGGGCGCGTCCTCCGCGCAGGACTTTGGGCATGGGGTCACGATTTCCACGGAGCCACGAGCCGGGCGGCGTTCCTTGGCTTGGCATTCGGCCTGCTGCTGGCAGGGTTTGGGGCCGTGCTGCTGGGCGGAGCCATTGCCGGCCTGTTCGATCCGTCAACCGCGAGCAACGGAGGCTGGCTGATGTTCATTGGCGCCTTTCTCTTCGGCGCAGCCTGGAGTACCCGAAAGCAAGTGGCACTTCGAGAGGCGCTCTCCGACACGTCGGTGAGGGACGTCATGGTGCGTGTCGTCGTCACGGTGCCGCCGCAGTTGAGCCTGCAGGCCGCCGTCCAGGAGTTTTTCGTCGCCTACGGCTATGGCGTGTTTCCCGTGATGGAAGATGGAGAGGTCGTGGGCCTCATCGCAGTGGAGGACGTGCAGGCCATCCCGCAAGGCCTCTGGTCCTGGCGGACGGTGGGAGACGTGATGCGGCCTGCTTCGCCAGAGTTGTTTATTCCTCCGGACGCGTCGATGATGCAGGCGATGGAACGCATGGTGCGCACCGGCTATGACCGGCTGGTGGTCATCGAAACCGGGCATCCTGTCGGGCTCGTCACGAGATCCGCCCTCGCGCAGTTTCTGCAATTACATAAATCGTGAAGCGACTCTCGGGAAGTGTATCTCGCGAACGAGGAGATACGAGCGACGTTTCACGCTTTCAGTCCGCGCGGGCGACGCTGATGTTCTGGGCGATGGCGATGCGCACAAGATGAACGACGAGGAGGAATCCGTACACGACGCAGAAAAACTTGAAGGTGACACGGTAGAAGTCCATCAGAATGATCGGAAGACAGAGGGCGAAGAGGAGGCTGGCAATCAGCGTCATGAACGTCAACCGCCGGCAGAACTCATACGATGCCTCCTTCCCGATCGGTTTGAGGGCCCTAGCGTAACGTTCGGCGCGTTGGAGTCGAGCATCGTTGAGGAGTGACGTGCTGGCGCCCCAATACCGTAAATACACATAACCCACGAAGATGACGCCCCAGGGCAGACCCCACAAGGGCCAATAGGCGGAATCGCCATAGATGTCGCTGCTGACGAGCGTGGCAAAGGAGGGCGCGTAGAGCAGGCCCAGCACCAACGGAAGGACGCGCTCGTCTTGAGGCCGTTCACCGTCGGGGCCACCATGAATCAATTCCCGTTCGAAGAGCGGATAGCCGTACTTGAGCACCACCAGGGCAATGGCCGCGCTCATGGTTTTGTCCGGCACATAACGGACCCAGGTTTGGAACCAATTAACGACCCACCAGCCGACATGCTCTCCCCACGTCAATCCGAACAGCGATTCGAGATATTGATGGGCCATCTGTTCCCATTGGAGCACCCGGGCATGGAGGGTTTCGGCAACCTCCGGGTTCAAGGCGAATGTCGAGTGTTCGTTCAGGGCCGCTTGGACGAAAATGCCGGGAATGCTCATGGCTGCGGCTCCGCCGACGCCGAAGATGTAGAGAAACCAGGCATGCGACAGCGCGGAACTCTTTCCGGTCCGTAAGTATTTCTGAAATCCTGTCTGTCTGGCCATCCATCCCCAATAGATCGCCCCGGTCATGCTGACCAGCGACCAGGGGAAAATGGCGACATCTGCTCCTGACCCCGGAAATAAGAGCCAATTGACGACAGAGTTGGAGAGCAGGCCAACGATTGCTCCCCACCAAGGGCCGAGCAGAAACGCCACCAGCGCCGTGCCGGTCATATCGAGAAACAGGATGCTTTCCAGGTGGCGGCTCAAGGTGAGACCGACATAATTGAGAAAGAGTCCGGCAGCCACGATGACGCCCGTTTCGTACATAAGGAGATACGATGCGCCGCGGAACGGTCGGGTGGAAAAGACATCGATCGTGGCGAGCGATTCCTGGACCTGACGTTCTTGCGGTGCGGAGGGCTTGCGATCCTTTTTCGGTGCGAGCCGGCGCTGGATGTCGATGAGCTTTTCCATCAACGTGAGGAGGGCGACGATAAAGCCGGCGAGGGTGCCCCCCAGCATCAGCATCTCTTTCCCGAGGTCTTCGGACATACCTGGTCCTCCTTGTTTCAGCGAACCATTTTAACGGCGGAGAAAGGTCTCGGCCAGAAAAAGCCTAGAAGCCGACAGCGGAGGTTCAGCGGTGTGCGGTCGCAGAGGGCGGGACGATGTCTGTATGAGAAAAGGTGCCCGCCGCAGCGTGAGTCCGTTGCTGGAGCGCATGCGCAAGCTCAGCGCCGAAGAGAAACAGCAACGCGGAGTAGTAGATCCAGAGCAGCAGAAGGATGACCTCCAGCAATGATCCATACAACTTCGTGTAGACGGTGGCGTATTCGTTGTACGTCACGAACATGAGTTTTGCCGCCACCCAGAGAAGGCTAAACGTCAGGGAGCCGATCAAAGCCTGCTTCCATTGCGGGCGCCGCCGCGGGACGTAGCGATACAGTGCGCCGACGGTGAGAAAGGCCATCGTGAAGGGGAGGGTATACGTCAGAAACATGTCGTGCGCGGCCAAGGCGATCAGATCGAGCCCCCAAAGATGCGGTGCATAAGCGGTCAGTAAGTTCACGGTCTGCGTCGCGACATACGAGAGGATCAACAGCAATCCGAGGGCCCCCTGGGAGGCGACAGCAATGGTCATGGAGATCAACGGATGGCGTTTCCATGTGCTGTCGAAGACGACGTTGAGCGCATAGTCCAGCTCATAAAAGACCAGCGTGCCGAACCAGGCGAAGGACAAGAACACGAGCCAGCGAACGGTGTCCAGTTCGCCAATTCGCTGGAATTCCTCCGCCAAGTGTTCTCCCAGTGCAGGCAGGAAGTCTTTGAGAAAGCTCAGCAGCACCTGTCCGCCGATCACGTCATGGCTGACGATGAAGCTCACTCCGTAGAGCAGCATGAAGGCGAGGGGAAACAGCGAGAGGAGCGAGAAGAACGCCAGGGAGGCCGCCAGGCTGCCGCAGCCGTGCCGGAGGAACGATCTCATCAGATGCAGCAGCAGCCGCCAGAGTGACCTCAACATTGGCATGGCCACCCTTAGCCTAGCATGACTCTAGCAGTCCGCACGATCCAAAAATGAGTGTCGCGTGTTATTTGAACAGGAGGACGGACTGAAGCGCGAGGTTCACGACCGGGTTTGGAAACAGACCGAAGACAATCACACCGGCGACGGCGCAGGCGAGGACAATCGACAGCGCCGGCGAGGGCACGAGCCGGGAGGACTCGGCCACCGAAGTGTCCGGTTCCCGCATGTACATCAGCATGACCACGCGCATGTAGTAGTAGGCGGACACTGCAGAAAAAATCAGACCGACGGCGGCAAGCCAGCTCAGACCCGCCTCGACGGCGGCCATAAAGACATAGAACTTGCCGATGAATCCCGCGGTCGGCGGGATGCCCGTCAGCGAAACCATAAAAACGAGCATGATCAGGGCGGCCAGCGGTTGACGCTTGGCCAGGCCCGTGAAGTCCTCGATCTCATCTCCTTCGAGCCCGCCCTTGCGAAACATGGCGATAACCGCAAAGGCCCCCAGGGTCATAAAAGCATAAAAGGTCAGATAGAGCATCACACTCGCGATACCCGACGTTCCTCCCGATTCACCCGTGCTGCGGCCGGCCGCAGCGAGGCCTATCAAAGCGTAGCCGGCGTGGGCAATGCTGGAGTAGGCCAACATGCGCTTGATGTTCGTTTGCACGATGGCCACGACGTTGCCGAGCACAAGCGTAAGGACGGAGAGCAGCACGAACAGCATCGACCAATCGGCCTTCAACCCGCCGAGACCCTCGACGAAGACGCGGAGAAAGGCGGCAAAGCTCGCGGCCTTCGAGGCAACGGCCATGTAGGCGGTGACCGCCGTAGGTGCCCCCTGATAGACATCGGGTATCCACATGTGGAAGGGAACAACCGCGAGCTTGAAACCGAATCCCACCGTCAACAGGATCGTGGCGATCAAAAGCATGGGATCGTCGAAGCCTCTTGTGCCCAACGCGCCTGCGATCGTGCTCAATCTGGTGCCGCCGCTCAGGCCATACAGGAGAGAGATCCCGTAGAGCAGAAGGCCTGATGAAAACGCGCCCAGCACAAAATATTTGGCCGATGCCTCCAGTGAGCGCGGCGAAGAGCGCTTCAGGCCCGCCATGACATAGAGTGAAAGGGACATCAGTTCCGTGCCGAGATAGATCGTCAGCAAATCCGCTCCGGAGACCATGACCATCATCCCCGAAAGGGCGAGGAGGATGAACCCGTAGTATTCTCCTAGATGGAGTCCTTCGATTCTCAGGTATGGAAGCGACATCAGAATGGTCAGTCCAGTCACCCCATAGAGCAGGAGCTTCCAGAAGCGCGCGTATCCATCCACGATGACGAGGTCGCTGAAGGCCGACAGCGGGAGATTCAGGACGCCGATCTGCCCTCCTGTCAGGCCGATGCACAGCGCCAGGCTGCCGAGACTGAGCCAGGCCAGCAGTTCTTTCCTCGAACGGGGTGTCAGGGGATCGAGGATCAGGACCAGGCAGGCCGCAGCGACAACGATGAGCTCGGGAAGAATGATGATCAGATCCGTGCCGTAAGACGTCATGGCCGGCCGTTCTCCGTTGGACCGCTCAACATGATAGGAGGACTGGCGGCAGCCGAAGGATGGGACATGGGCGCGACCTTTGTTCGCGCCATGGTCTCCAACGTTTTGGTCACCGTGCTGTGCATCCGGCTGACGAGCGGGTTCGGAAAGAGGCCGATCCAGAAGACGAGCAGGACGAGCGGCAAAAGGGTCGCGAACTCCCTGAAGCCAATATCCCTCAAATGCGGCAACTCGCGGGGCAGGGCGACGCCGAACACGACCCGCTGAACCATATAGAGCAGATAGGCCGCCGCGAGAATGACGCCCAAAGAGGCGAGGGCCGTGGCGGCTTTACTCCACAGAAACGTTCCGACCAGAATAAGGAACTCGCCCGCAAAACTGTTGGTGCCCGGAAGACCGAGCGAGGACAGTGCGAAGATCACCAAGAACGTCGCATACCGTGGCATCGGTTTAGCCAGGCCGACGTTGTCTGCAATCAGCCGGCTGTGGGTCCGCTCATAAATGATGCCGACGCAGAGAAACAGCGCGCCGGTCGTGATGCCGTGATTGACCATCTGCAGGACCGCTCCTTCGATCCCTTGCTGGTTCATCACGAACAAGCCGAGCGTCACGAATCCCATATGGCTGACGCTGGAATAGGCGATGAGCTTTTTGAGGTCGACCTGCGCCAGGGCCATGTACGCGCCATAAATAATCGCGATGATCGAGAGGGCCGCCATCATGGGAGTCATGGCACGGCTTGCATCCGGCAGCATGGGCAGGCTGAATCGCACAAACCCGTAAGCGCCCATCTTCAGCAGCACGCTGGCGAGGATCACGCTGCCGGCGGTCGGCGCTTCAACGTGGGCATCGGGCAGCCAGGTGTGGAATGGAAACATGGGTACCTTCACCGCAAAGGCGGCGAAAAACGCCAGAAACAACCATTGCTGCAAGGCTGCCGGGTAGGTCACCTGGCTGAGCGCCAGCACATCGAAGGTGCGTCCGCCGTAGAAGTACAGCACGAGGATGGCGACCAAGAGGAGCACGCTGCCGGCCAAGGTGTAGAGAAAGAACTTGATGGCTGCGTAGAGGCGGTTGGGACCGCCCCAGACGCCGATGAGCAAATACATCGGGATCAGCATCGCTTCCCAGAACACATAGAACAGCACGAAGTCCAAGGCGGCGAATACGCCCAGCATGGCCGTCTCCATGACCAGCAAGACGGCCATGAAGGTCCGCACTCTCGTTACGATGGCTTCCCAGGAAATGAGGACGCAGAGCGGCATCAGAGCGGCGGTCATGAGGACGAGCGGAAGACTGATGCCGTCGAGGCCGAGGCTGTAATGGATCGGCGGCGACGTCATCCAGCCCACGTGTTCGGCGAACTGCATGCGGCTTGACGACGGATCGAACAGCCACCAGAGGGGCAGCGCCACAAGGAAGTCCGTTACAGTCGTCGCCAAGGCAACCGTCCGGGCATGGCGCTCGTTCACGACATACAGCGCGCCCGCTCCCGCCAGAGGCAGGAAGATCAAGAGGCTCAGCCAGGGAAAGTCGCTCATTGGCAATCGTCAACGGTCACCAGCCTGTGGCCATCGACAAGAGAACAGAAACGGGCTGTTCCCGATGACCATTGACGGTTGACCATTGATGCGCTCCTAAAAAATCAAGAACATCGTCAAAATCGCGACGGCACCCAGCGCCATGCCCAGTGCATAATGCTGTGTTTGTCCACTCTGGACGAGGCGCAGGAGCCAGCCACCCCACGCAATCGCCCGTGCGATGCCATTGACCGCTCCGTCGATGATGGCGACATCAATCCGGCTCCAAAGTTCGGCAGCCGCTGTGAACGTCGGACGGACGATGCTGCGGTCATAGGCTTCATCCACGTACCACTTATGAAGAGACCACTCATACGCCGTCCGCCACTGCTGAGCCCAGTGGTCGGGCACCGACGGATGCAGCACGTACGCATAATAGGCGCCCGCGATGCCCAGTATGCCCATCGCCGTGGCCAGGAGCATGATCATGGTGCCTTCACTGTCATGAGCACTTCCCTCATGTTCGAACACAGGCGAGAGAAACTCCGGAATGCCGAAATAGCCGGCCGCAATGCTCATCACGGCCAGGATCAGCAGCGGTACCGTCATGGTGGGCGAAGGTTCGTGCACGTGGGCGTCGTGGTGCTTGTCCACATGAGAAGGACCCCAGAAGGTTACAAACACCAACCGGAAGCTGTAAAAAGCGGTCAGCAGGGCCGTAAAGAGACCGAAGACCGCCAATATCTGACCAAGCGGTCCTGCGGCCCAGGCGGAGACGAGGATCTCATCCTTACTGAAAAAGCCCGCTGTGAACGGAAAGCCGGCCAGTGCAAGTGAGCCGATCACAAACGTCCAATAGGTGATCGGCAGCCGGTCCTTGAGGCCTCCCATCCTGCGCATGTCCTGCTCATGGTGCAGCGCGATGATCACCGAGCCGCAACCCAGGAACAACAGGGCCTTGAAGGCTCCGTGGGTCAGGAGGTGATACATGCCGGCGGCGTAGGCGCCCAAGCCGCACCCCATCATCATGTAGCCCAACTGGCTCATGGTCGAGTAGGCGACCACTCGCTTGATATCGGTTTGTGTGAGGGCGATGGTCGCCCCGACCACCATCGTCAGGGCGCCCACGACCGCCACGACGGACATCGCGGCCGGAGACGCGTCGTACAGGGGAGCGAGCCTGGCCACCATAAACACGCCCGCGGTGACCATCGTGGCGGCGTGGATGAGGGCGGAAATCGGCGTCGGACCTTCCATGGCATCCGGTAGCCAGACGTGGAGCGGGACCTGGGCGGATTTCCCCACCGCTCCCACGAAGAGAAGCAGGCAAATCACCGTCAGGGCCGATACCTCGAGAGTGCCTCCCACCGGCTCCAGGACGTTCATTACCTGTCCCGCCTCGCGCCCGACGTTGGCAAAGACGGTCGCATAATCGAGGGAATTGAACGTTGTGAACACGAGGAGCAGGCCCAGGAGGAATCCGAAATCTCCCACGCGATTGACAACAAACGCCTTGGTGGCGGCGGTCGCCGCCGACGGGCGTTCGTACCAGTGGCCGATCAGGAGATACGAGCAGAGGCCGACGGCTTCCCAAAAGACGAAGAGCTGCAGAAAATTGTCCGCGAGGACCAGCATCAGCATGGAAAATGTAAACAAGGCGATATAGCTGAAGAAACGGGCGTATCCGGGGTCACCTTGCATATAGCCGATCGTGTAGATGTGGACGAGGGCGCTGACCGCGGTGACGAGCAAGAGCATCACCGCCGTGAGGCGGTCAATCATAAGCCCGAGATGGATGTCGAGCGTGCCCGACGTCAGCCAGGTGTAGAGTCGAAACGTCGAGTGGTGTCCACCGGCCACGTCGATGAACGCCGCAAGCGAAATCACGAACGAGAGAATGACGGCGGGAACTGCAACGAGATGGGCCTTGTCTCTGATCCAATGCCCGAAAATCCCGAGAATCAGAAAGGAGGCCAGCGGCAGTAATGGAATGAGTTCGTAGGTCATCTCACCATTTCAATAATTGAAACTCGTCCACATTGATCGTCGATTTCGCCCGATGCAGGGCGATGATGATGGCAAGCCCGACCGCCACCTCCGCTGCGGCGACCGTCAGCGCAAAGAAGACGAAGACTTGCCCGGCGATGTTATGAAACGTTTGTGAGAATGCCACGAAGTTGATGTTGGTCGCGTTGAGCATCAATTCCACGGACAACAGGATGATGATGATATTGCGTCTGATCAAAACGCCGACGAGTCCAGTGAAAAAGACGATGGCGCTTAGCGCGATGTAGTAGGACACAGGGATGGTCATGAACCCCTCGTGAGGAGGACCGGTCTATTGTAAATGCTCATCACGGATCACCGGTCACTGTTCACTCAACAGATCCTTTTTCGCGAGAATGATCGCACCGATCATGGCGACGAGCAGGATCAATGATGCGACTTCGAATGGAAAGAGATAGGTCGAGTACAGGACGTCGCCCAAGGCTTCCGTGTTGCCAAGCCCCTCCCCCGCCGTCCCTGGAGCGGCCGGTCTGACCGAAGTTGCCCGCCCCTTCAACAGCGTGAGCATGACGGCTTCGAGCGCGAGGACCGATCCCACGGCGGCCGCCGCGGGCCACTGCCGGTGATACCGGTCATCCTGCTTCAAGTTCAACAGCATGACCACGAACAGATAGAGCACCAAAATCGCCCCCGCATACACGATCACCTGCACGGCGGCCAGGAATTCGGCGTGCAGCGTCACGTACAGGCCGGCCACGTGGAAAAACATGACCAACAGGGAGAGCGCGCTGTAAATCGGATTGCGCAATGCGACGACCAGCATGGAGGAGACGGCGATGACCAGTGCGAAGTAGAAAAAGAAGAGATATTCCATAGTTAGGTCGGTGTTCCCGTCATCCTGAAGAAGGCGCGTTCCTCCCTCCCGTCTGACACGCGCTGCCGCCGACTGGTCAAAGCTGCACGTCAGTTCGGCTTCGGAGGGAGGTGGGTGAATGAGACGTTGAAAAACGCGACGTTCGGGTGCTGCAGTTCCAGCCGCTTTTCGCGAACCGGAAACGCCCGGTCGCCGATCGCGAGCAGCTGTTCCTTGTTCAGGTGCAGCTGGCGCTTGTCGTAGACCGACCACTCGAATTCGCGGCTCATCCCCAGCGCGTCCACCGGGCAGGCCTCGACGCACATCCCGCAGAACAGGCAGCGCGTCATGTCCATATAATATTCCTTGGCATAGCGCTTGGTGGGTTCACCCGGGACTTCAGCGCTGACGACGCGGATGACGCGCGAGGGGCAGGCCGCTTCGCAGAGATCGCAGCCGACGCATTTATCCGTACCGTCGTCGTAGCGGAGAAGGCCGAGCATGCCGCGATAGTTGTCTGGAAGCGTCCGTTTTTCGTGAGGGTATTGGACCGTGACCGGTTTATAGTGCAGGAGATGCGACATCGTCGCCTTCATGCCGACGAGGATCTCGTAAAAGGTGATGGTCTTGAGCCAGGCTTTCAACTTCATGTTTGTCTGGTGTTTGGTTTATTTGGTTTGTTTGGTTTGTCTCGTTGCATTCGATACGTGCGTCCTTCCCTCACTACCTAGAGAGCCGAAACAAACCAAACAAACCAGATAAACCGTTTCAGCCTTTGGGAAACAGATACACTGCGATTGACGTCACCACAATGTTTCCCAGCGCGATCGGCAACATGACCTTCCAGCCGAACTTCATCAGCTGGTCATACCGCAAACGTGGTAGCGTCGCACGGAGCCAGAAGAAGAGGAAGAGGAATGCATAGGCCTTCACCGTGAACCAGGCGAGGTTTTCGACCCAGGCGATCCGCTCAAGGCCGAGTTGAGCCAAAATTGTCCCAGGATAGGGGGCGTTCCAGCCACCCAGAAACATGGCTGAGGCGACGCAGGATACCAGCACCATATTGGCATATTCCGCGATGAAGAAGAACGCGAAGCGCATGCCGCTGTATTCGGTAAAAAAACCCGCGACCAACTCGCTCTCGGCCTCCGGCAAGTCGAACGGCACGCGGTTGGTTTCCGCCACGGCCGAAATCACGAACACGACGAAGGCGAAAATCTGCGGCGCCGGAAGAGCAAAGATAAACCAATGCCAGAATCCGCCGGACTGCGCTTCAGTAATCTTGACCAGACTCAGCGACCCTGCAAGGATCAGCACCCCGACGATGGCCAGGCCCACGTTGAGTTCATAACTGATCACTTGCGCGGCGGACCGCAGCCCTCCCAGCAGCGAATACTTGCTGTTGGACGCCCATCCGCCGAGGATAATGCCGTAGGCGCCAATTGAGGTGAAGGCCAGAATGTACAGAATGCCGATATTGATGTCGCTGATGACGAACGGCTCGACGGAGATGCCAAATACCTCGATTTTCTGGCTCGGACCGAACGGCACGACCGCGAAACCGATCAGGGCCGGAACCATGGCGAGGATCGGCGCGAGGCTGAACATGAATTTGTTTGCGCCGGCCGGCACGATGTCTTCCTTGAAAAACAGTTTCAAGCCGTCGGCAATCGGTTGCAGGATGCCGTAGGGACCGACTTCCATGGGACCCATGCGGTCCTGCATCCAGCCGAGCACTTTCCGCTCGGCGAGAGTCAGGATCATGACCGTCAACATGACGACGCCCATGACAGCGGCGATTTGTGCCAATGACACTGCCAGTCGCAAGCTCAATTCAGTCACGACTTATTCCCTCCGGGAATCTGATTCATACCTATGGCCTCTCGCCACTCGCCCCGAGCCGATCGATTTTGACTTGTGCACATCTGAAATAAGGCACTTTCGTGACAGGATCGATCTCACAGTCGAATAACTCCGAGGCGTGTTGCGCAAAGTGGTCGGGAAACCACACCGTTCCCGGAGGGACCCGTTCCACGAGTTTGACGGTCGTCGTCAGCTCGCCTCGAGGGTTCGACACACGGACGCGATCACCATCGGCAATGCCGAAGCGTCCGGCTTCCGCCCGGTTCATCCGGAGCACGGCCTGCGCTTCGAGCTGCAGCAATCCCTTGGCACGGGTGGATAGCTTCCCCGAGTGAAAAAGGCTCTGCGTCAGGCGCATCACCCACGGAGCTCCCTCAGCCTTCGGCCGCCGAGGGGCCAGAGTATAGCGAGGGGCGAGGTCCTGGCGATAGTCCCCTGTGACATACCGTTCGACGGCAGCCGGATCCACCTTCGGCGGAGTGGGCGCCGGACCCAGCAGCCCATAGCCGGGAATCACGCTGCGAATTTCCTTGAGCACCTCTTTGCTTTCGCCGTACTCCGATGGTGTCCCCAACAGCATGGAAAGCACCGACAACATCTCCCAATCCGGCCGGCTTTCGCCTGCCGGTTCGATGGCGGGACGAATTGCCTGAACGTGGCCCTCCTCGTTCGTCCAGGTGCCTGCCTTCTCGAGGGGAGCGGCGGCCGGCAGGACCACATGCGCAAGCGCGGCAGTTTCGGTCAGAAAGAGCTCCTGGCAGATCAATAGCTCCAGGCTTCTCAGTGCCCCAGCAACGTCCATGTGAGCCGGCAGGCTGCCGACCGGGTTTTCACCGACCACCACCATGGCTTTCAACTGACCGGCCCTGGCTTTGTCGATCATCTCTTTAAGGGTGGCTCCGGGCGCGCTCGGGAGTTGAGTCTTCCACGCGCGAGCCAACGTCGCTCGCATGTCGGCGTCTGCGGTGTTCAGGGCACCCGGGAGCAGTTCAGCCAAAGCCCCCATCTCCACGGCGCCCTGGTCGTTGTTTTCTTCGGCGAGCGCAGCCAGTCCGCAGCCGGGCTCCGTCAGTTTTCCTGTCAGCAGGAGAAGATCCAGCAGGGTCAGGCAGGCGCCGTAGCCGCCGGCGCTTCGCAGAA
>DASTQE010000069.1:0-4028 GCA_035761895.1 Nitrospira sp.
GAGCCTCATAAACAGACCCTGGAAATCATCCACAACCTGAATGTACTGATCGCGCATACTGAGCAGCACCACGGGGTCACTCGCGGGCAGTGGTACGGGCAGGCCCGCTTCAAGGTCTATATCAGACACGCGGAACACTTCGCGACGGTTCACGACATTCTTGATGAACGGCTGCCTTCTCATGCTGAGGTTCTGTACCTCCAAGGAGAGATGTGCCGAAGCGAGTTACTGCTGGAGGTCGAGGGTGTCCTGAGTCAAGAAAAAACCAATGAGGTGAACCAAACGGTATCACCGAGCCGAGTTCCGTATCCGACACCCTGTGGTATCCCAGCATGAGCCGGATCGCTTCAAGCGAGCGTAGTCTCGGTCGGGACGGGATTGCAGGGAGTGCGGTTCCAGTCGGCGTGGGCGCCATGCCGGCGGCAGGTCCGCGGACCTCCGAGCGCCCGGCCAGTGCTGCCGTCAATCAAGACTTCTACGACGCGCTCTGGTCGGCGAGCGATGTGATCCTGCCGCAGCGCTTCAACACTTGGCCGCTGCTCTTCGCGCTGTCAGCCTCGGCGCCGGCGCGACTCGAAATCGGCCCGGGTCTGCGTCCGAGACTCCCCATTGCCGGCACGTCCTTCGTCGACATCAGCCGACCGGCCCTCTCCCCTCTGAAGGCCCACGGCGGTCTCGCAACCTTCGGCGAGATCACCGCCCTGCCGTTCGCCGACAGCAGCTTTGATCTGGTCTGCGCCTTCGACATCATTGAGCACATCGAGGATGATCGGCAGGCCTTCCGCGAACTTGGCCGGATCGCCAAGGACGATGCGACGGTCATCTTCTCGGTGCCCCTGCATGCAGATCGATGGACCGCCTTCGACGCCCTCGTGGGTCACGTTCGACGCTACGATCCCGACGATCTCCTGGCGATTCTCGGACAGCACTCTTTCGTGATGGAACAGAGCGCGAGCTTCGGCATGCAGCCCCGGAGCGGCTGGCTCCTCGACCTCGCCGTGTGGGGCTTGACTCATCGGCGAGTACAGGCGATGCGCTGGTACAACAGGCTCTTTCTCCCCCTCGGGCTGTTCCTGCAGAGGCGCCTTGTCTGGGCGTCTGGCCTGATCGATGTTGCGAACGTGGACGAGCTCCTGCTCGTCTGCCGGCGTATGGGCCGGCACAAATGCAAGGTCACCGCTGAGGACGTCAGGGAAAAGTCCGAGGAGGCGTTCGACATGGCCAGGGAATCTAAAGGATTGAAGTAAGAGACATTCTATGAAATGAAGCGGGCTGAGCCGGATGAGATGCAAGCCAAGATTGACGCATTGAACATAACGTCGAGCAACGCTTCAGACAAAGTGAAGGCTGAGATGCAACAGATGGACGAGGAGCTGGAAAAGCAACATACGCACCGGACTACGTCACAAGCTCCATCTAAGCTATCGGACGGATCGCTCTGGCACTTCACCATCGATGTGGACTGGGTCCCCGGTTCCGAGGTCGGATTGGAAGGCCTGCTGGATTTCTGCGATCGATGGAAATTCAAAGCGACGATTTTTGTGGCCGGACGGTTTGCGGAGAACTATGCCGATCTGATCAGAGAGTGTCGGCGGCGAGGGCACGAACTCGGTACGCATGGATGGGAGCACGGTAGCCTCGAGGACGACGAGGATTTCAGGTCAGCCAGTTATGATCAGCAGCGAGCATGGATCAGGCTGGCTACGGAGGCTGTGGAGAAAGCCTCAGGGGTTCGCCCCGTCGTGTTCCGCGCGCCGAGCTTGTGGGTCGGCGAAACGACCTTGCGCGCGCTCGAAGACGAAGGATACCGTTACGATTCATCTGTGCCGGCTCGGCGATTTGATTGCGGATTCGGCCGGGTGCATTACCTGAAATACTTTCGCGCTCCGAGTGAGCCGTATCGCCTCTCATCACGCCACCTCCGCCTGCCGGGGGACAGCTTGATTATCGAGATGGCCCCTTCAGCGTTCTTGTTCCCGATCAACATGGCTACGCTCCGGGCATTCGGTCTGCCGGTGATGAAGTGGATGGTCCGCCGGATCTCCAGACGTGCTTCGCGGGTGGTGTTCTATTCCCACCCGTACGAATTCGTACAGGCGCATCGGCAATCCTTCCCGCGCTACATGTCTAAATGGAATATGCAGGGCATGAGATCGGAGAATTTCTCCCTCCTTGACGCATTCGTCGAATACATGATGCGGCGAGGATATTCATCGACTCTTTTTGAGGACTCATTTCACAAGGTGCAGGCGTCATAGCATGAAACACCGCTTGCCAATACGCGACCGCTGATGGAATCGACGGCGTCAATGCGCCCGCGACCACACGGCTGCCGGTGCGCTTCGAGATTGAAGACCTGTTGAATGTGGCAATCCCCGATGCCACAGCGTCCCGGATGAAGTGTGGTGCGGACATTCTGGCCTATGTTTCGAGCAGCCGTCATGAGGGATCCTGACTGTGTAATGGCGGCGCGAGATTCCGTGCCCCACGAGTTCTGGCGCGAATACTTCACCGTTATAGCGCAATATCCTCAGTATGAGGATTGCTCAGACCGGCATCATCAAAACTCCGAGGTGAAACGAGGTCACATGTGCGAATGTCTCGGAGAGGGTACTGGGCTGAAGTGGGTGATAGCCGTCTCAGCCTCTCCGTTCTCCTCAAGAGGGGCAGGTTGTGCAAATCGTGCTGGCGCGATCTCTTCAACCGCGTGATACTCACTCGACAGGCATGAGGTCTGTCCAAACAGCGAGCAGTAGAGTCCGATCGGATACATGCCCCTGGAAATGAGTTTCCACCCTACCATGCAAGTAATGCGGGCGATATCAAGTACCGGTCGAAAATAGCTCGGTCGCGCTCCAGGAAGGCGCAGAGCCTCAATGGGAACTGCCACGCTTCGATATCCTAAGCGCGTAACTTCGATCAGAATTTCGCTTTCAAAGACGAAGCTCCTGGCTTTTCCATGGTTGATTTCCACAAGACTCAACAGCGATGAGGGATAGATACGAAAGCCTGACTGACTATCTTCAACTGAATAACCCGCGGCCCAGGAGATCCAGAAATCCGCCACACGGTTTGCGACATAGCGCCAAAAGGCCGCTCGTCGTTGATCTCGACGGCGTGCACCGATGATCACATGATCAGGATAGAAGGCAGCTACGGCTAGCAATCTTGGAATGTCTTCTGGCGCATGCTGGCCATCGCCGTCCAGAGTCACAACTCCAGAGGCTCCAGCTGCCAGTGCCTGCTGAAAGCCACGCCACAGGCTGGCGGCCTTCCCACGGTTCGCGGAATTTCTCAATAGTGTCAGGGGCAATCCAACCAGGGCTTCTGCCGTGCCATCGGTCGATCCGTCGTCGACGACGATCACGTGCTTGCACTGTTGAATCGCCCGCGACGCCACGCCTCGAATCGTTGCTGCTTCGTTATAAGCGGGGATCACAACCCAGTAGCCGGCCAGAACGTTGACTCCCGAATGTGAAGGAGCGTTCACGCCATCCCCCCATTGAGCCCAATCACTTGGCCAGAGATATAGTCGGCCTTCTCGGAGGTCAGGAATCCAACCAGGTACGCAACCTTTTGAGGCGACCCGCTCGCTTCATTGGTACAAGGGCCTCGATCTTTTCCGGTTTGCAACTTTGCTCGACCATCCGCGATACGATAAAGCCGAGCGCAAGCACATTGCACGGTTACATCAACCGACCAGCTACCGTTGCTCTTCCCAAAAGTCATAAAAATTGAACCAGTTGTCGGCCGCCAGGCGGCAGTAGTGTTCCAGGCGGTCGGTGTAGCGCTGGGTCCATTGCTGAACCTCTTGATCTCGATGCCGTCTGTCGATCGTGATTTCTTCGGCGAACAACTCGAAATGGACTTCGTAGCGATTCCCGCCTCGGTAGAGCCCGAAGAACAGAATGACCGGCACCTTTACGATGCTTGCGAGCCACATGGTGCCGGCAGGGAATCGTGCAAGCTCGCCGAAGAACTTGCAGGGCGTGGCCTGATCCTGCTTCACGAGACGATCTGCGAGAATG
>DASTQE010000070.1:0-2168 GCA_035761895.1 Nitrospira sp.
TCCAAGAGATCGTCGATCAACTCGCCGGCCTGGCCCGCGGCCTTTCTGATAATGCCCAGGCAGCGCCGGACTTCGTCGTTTAACTCGGGGCCATGGTCTTCTTCGACGATGCGGACATAGGCGTCGATCGTCCGCAGCGGCGCCCGCAGATCGTGGGAGACCGAATAGGAGAAGCTTTGCAGTTCCTTGTTGGCTTCGGCGAGGCCGGCTTTCTGTTGGTTCAATTCGTCGTTGGCGGCGGTCAGTGCCCGGTCGCGATCTCTCAGGATACTCTCCGCGCGTTTTTGCTCCGAGATGTCGTGAAACACCACGACCAAACCGGTGATGTCGTCCCCGGATCGAATCGGCGCTGAGCTGTACACGACATCGAAGAACGTGCCGTCCTTGCGGATAAAAACGTCTTGATGGTTCAGCAGGGCGGTTCCCTTTTGAAGCACCTGCAGCACTGCGCAGTCTTCGGCTGGAAACGGCGTGCCATCCGGATGCTTGTAATGGGTGACGTCGTGCATTTTGCGCCCGACAAGCTCTTCCTTGGTCCATCCGAACAGCTTCTCCGCGGCGTGATTCATGGAGACGACGACACCTTCCCGATTCACCGTGTACAGGCCTTCACCCATGTTGCCGACGATCGCCTCCTGGTATTGCAAGGCCTGCCGCAGTCGTTCGCGGCTTTGCGCCAGGACGGACTCTTGCTGCACCCGCTCCGTGATGTCCCGTGCAATTTTCGAAGCCCCGATGACGGTGCCGTGCGCATCGAACAATGGGGAAATCGTGAGTGAGACATGGAAGTCTGCGCCGTCCTTGCGGCGCCTGACCGTTTCATAGGTCTCGACCGTTTCGCCGTGGGAAATTTTGCCGAGGATGCGCCGTTCTTCGTCCAAACGATCGGGTGGGATTAATTTCACGACCGGTTGACCGATCATCTCATCGGCTCGATACCCAAACAGCCGTTCCGCCCCTTGATTCCAGCTCGTGACGGTACCGATGAGGTCCTTGCTGATGATCGCGTCATCGGAGGATCTCACAATCGCCGCCAAATGCGCCGTGGCGCGCTCGGCAGCTTTGCGTTCGCTGATATTGCGGCTGACAGTCGCCAGGCCAATCCGTTGTCCGTTCGTGTCGTGGAGAGCGGACACCCGGTACAGCATCCACATGGCCGCACCGGTCTTGAAGTGTCGAAACCGGATCTCAATTTCGCCCTCTCCCTTCTCAAGGACGGAGGGAAAGAATTTGCCTGTGACGAGGCCCTGATCCTCCGGAAAGAAAAATTCGCGGACATGAATTTGCCGGGCTTGTTCCAGGCTATCGAGACCGACCATCTCCAGGCCGGCCTTGTTTATATAAAACGGAATGCCGGCCGTGTCGCACATCCCGATGAAATCGGTGCTGCCGTCGAGGACCGAAGCGAGTTGATGCCGGCTCGCCTCCGCCTTCAGCCGTTCAGTAATATCTCGCAGGTGAGCGGTGAAAAATGGCGGCTTGCCCGGTCGTGGCATCACGGCAATGGAGAACTCCACGAGGATCTCCGTCCCATCCGCGCGCTTCGCTGGCATTTGGATTCGGCGTGCCAGCACAGCGGCTTCGCCTGTTTTCAGATAGTGTCGCAAACTCTCTCTGTGATGTTCTCGTAAATGTGGGGGAACGAGCAACTCGGCAACCGTGTGTCCGACGACGTGAGCCTTACCATACCCCAACATCTGTTCGGCAGCCGGATTGAAGTCCTGGATGCGTCCTTCGGCATCCATGGTGATCAACGCATCGAGCGCTGATTCGAAGATCCCACGGCACCTCGCTTCGCTTTCATGCAGGCCCTGAGCCAGTTCCTCCGCATGCCGCCGCGCCCGATCCATCATCTGACCGAACCCGACAAATGTCAGACTGACGGCTGCATAGATGACAAGTCCAACCTGTTGGGAAAAATCGGCAATTTCCAGTGAAAAACGCGGGGGGATAAAAAACCAGATAGCGGCCAGGCCGCCGAGTAGTGTGGCGGTCAATGCAGCGGCAAGGCCCGCGTACCACATCGAAAACGCGACGGCCACAAAAAAGGTGACATAGGGAAGGTGATCGCCGAGATAGGAATCGAGGGCATAACGGCAGGCGAGTGCCACAGCAGTCGCGAGGACGGCGACCCCATGGCCCTTCGAGGCCGCAAGGATATTTGCGAT
>DASTQE010000071.1:0-13125 GCA_035761895.1 Nitrospira sp.
CTGCACGATGAGAAAGTGACCTTCTCACAGCAGGGTGTGTTTTCGATGCACCGCTATCACCTGGTACAGCGGGGTCCGTCGTTTCCGGACCAGATCGAGGTCTCGATCGACCGCAGGACGGCGGAATACAAGGTTCGCTCAAGAGCGGGCGAGGAAAGGAAGGAGGAGGTGCTGGCCGGAGCCTTTACGCTGCCCAACGATGTGTATAACGGGATTTTTGTCACGATGTTGCTGAACCTGCCGAAAGGGGCCAGCGAAATGGTGAACTTTCTCGCCTTCACGCCTGCGCCGGAGATCTTCAAGCTGGAGCTGCTGCTGACAGATGAGCAGCACACCGTTCAGATCGGCGAGCAGTCACGGAAGGCGCTGCACTACGTCTTCAAGCCGGACATCGGCATGATTCGGGAGTTGCTCGGCAAGGCTACCGGCAGGATCCCGGCCCATTTTCACTATGACTGCTGGATCCTGGCCGATGAGGTGCCGAGTTTCGTGCAATTCGAAGGGCCGTTGCAACTCATGGGGCCAATTGTGCGGATCGAACTGGTCAGCCCTCGCCTGCTGACGAAGCCCGAAGACAAGAAGACATCCTCAAAATAACGTTGGCTCAGACCGTTTCGCTTTGGTTGAATAGCCATCCTACACATCACTACAACAGTTTAGTCGAGTGCCGCATCCATCTACTTGGTCCGGTTAAGCCCCTTGCCGACGTGCCAAGTGCCATCCCTTCGGAAGGAACAGCCAACTTGTAGCGGTATACCTCACTCGATGCCTTCCGCTTGAGGAGTTTTGCCTCAGATCACTTGCGCTCTTGATGCGCCCGGTTCTCTTAACCGATTGAAATCTAATTGGGTTTATCCTGGCATAGGGTTCGCGTTGCGTGTTGACCAGATGGGCTCTACAAAACTAGGAAGAGGTGAAGGAGCTGTCATGTCCCATCTTTCCCGGAACACAAGAGATCGATCGGGCGCCTGGTCTGATGCCCCGCCGCCATCTGCCCACACAAAGAGTG
Source organism: Nitrospira sp. (assembly GCA_035761895.1). Classification (GTDB taxonomy): domain Bacteria; phylum Nitrospirota; class Nitrospiria; order Nitrospirales; family Nitrospiraceae; genus Nitrospira_C. The sequence goes on from DASTQE010000071.1 coordinate 1,010, forward strand.
GCGTAGAACTCAAGGTGAGTGGGCCGACGGCACGCAAACGAACCACGCCGTTTCATCCCAAGACATTCCTCACAAAAGTCGGCAGCGGGAAAACAGTTCTGAGGTTCCCCAAGAAAGGGGTCATCTTTTCTCAAGGAGACGCGGCGGATGCCGTATTCTATATCCAGGCGGGTAAGGTCAAGCTAACTGTGGTCTCGCAGCAGGGCAAAGAAGCCGTCGTCGCGATTCTGGAAGAGGGGGCCTTTTTGGGGGAATCCTGCCTCGCCGGTCAGACGATTCGCACGGCGGCCGCGACCGCCCTGGAAGATTCCACCATCGTGCGCATCGGCAAGGACGCCATGATCCGTGTGCTGCACCAGGAGCCCACGTTCGCCGAGCTGTTCATGGCCTATCTGCTGACGCATACGATTCGTATTGAAGAGGATTTGGTGGACCAACTCTTTAATTCCAGCGAGAAGCGGCTGGCGCGGATCCTCCTGTTGCTGGCCCACTTTGGGAAAGAAGGCAAGCCGGAGGCGGTCATTCCGAAGATCAGCCAGGAAACGCTCGCCGAGATGGTCGGCACCACGCGTTCCCGCGTCAGTTTCTTTATGAATAAGTTCCGCAAACTTGGCTACATTTACTACAACAAGGTGTTACATGTGCACAGCTCCCTCCTCAACGTTGTCCTGCACGACTAATTGTGGAGTCGGTGATGCATTTGACTGTGAGTCAAAAAAAAGGGAGAGACGGTCATGCGAAAAATTGTCATTAATAAGAGCTACGAGCCGTTTTGCGTGAGTCATAAGGCGTTGCTGCGTCTGCGGGAACTCGGGCAGGAGCAGGCGCTTCAGGAGACAGATCTTGGCGCCTACTGGCCTAAAGCCGCCAGACCACGAGAACCGAGTTTGAATCAATATGGCGTGCTGATTCCGCGCGATGACGAGAAGCTTGTGCGAGTAGTGGAGGAACTGGGCGAGGAGGCAAACGGTCACGGCGCGGAGCTGAAGATTGTAGAAATTCCGGATGACGTCGCATGGGAGATCGAAATAACTGATGGGGTAGAACATGTGAGCGCAGTCCATGGTACATGGCGCTAAAGTCTCGCCGAACGAGGGGACGAAGGAAAGTGAGTGCGCTGTGAAGTCATGACTATGCCGCTGATTTAATGTTTCTTCTCATGGCGCGCGGCTGCCTCTGGGCTTGGCCTGGCCTGTGTGCTGACAGCTGTCCAATGCAGACTTCGCAGGTGCCTTCCGGGGCATCGGCGCCGACTACCAACCGACGGTCAGCGCCGAAGGGAGACAATTAGATCCACAGCAGGCCGCGCCGCTGAAGGCGGAAAGTCACGGCGGGCTGGATAGTCAGAGATGATAGCTAGCGTGGCCAACTCTCAGAAAAGGAGAAATGAGATGAGTACTATTTTGATCATCGTGCTGATTTTGTTGCTCATTGGCGTACTGCCCACCTGGCCGCACAGCGCCAACTGGGGATATTATCCCAGTGGAGGACTGGGCTTAGTCCTCCTCATTCTGCTCATCCTGGCCCTGACCGGTAGGCTCTGACGGCCGGTGCACTGAGCAGTGGTGCCGGTTGTGAGAGTTCTCGCGCAGCGTCCTAATCCGGTCGCGCAGCGACCGGCGTCGCGCGCATGAAAACAACAACAATCCTCGGCATCGCGTTTATCGTGCTCGGCCTCGTGGCATTTGCCTACCAAGGCATCACCTATACGACTACGACCCGACAAAATGTGATCGCCTCGGTCCTCTCCAAGGCATCTTCTCGTCGATCTACCTATCAATATTTCAATATTTCCGACCTGAGCTATTTGGAACAGACTGCCATCTGTCTTTTCGCCATACTGACGCTCACACTCGCCGTCTGTCTAACAGCACGAGGAGGCGACATCGTGACCTGTCGAGTGGCCCGGTTGTCCCAAGACCATTCCGGCATGGATCTGGTCTTCTGCTGTGAATGTGGTTCGGCGAATTTGGGTGTGCTACACCTCGAAAACCCTCGGCCCGCATGTGTGTCCGACCTGTGCTGGGTCTATGCTCGAAGGTCGAATGGAGAAGGAGAACCATGTGAAGTCACCGGTAAGAGAACAGCCTGTGGCCTAAGATGGTCGGGTGGGGAACACGCATGCTGAGGCCTCACAGGGGCAACCAAACTGGGGTGCTATGAGACAGATGACGATGGAAAAGATAGACACATACGCCTTCGTGGGGGTGGTAATGGCAATCGTCTGCTTTCTCTGGTGGGTCTTCACTACAGTAACTTGACTGCCAGTCGCTGACATCCTGGCCTCATTTACATATCACGGCATCAGCGACCCGCAATAACCGAAGCGCAGCTCATCCGGCACCGCTGCACACAGGTCAGCCTCCAACTGCAGAGGACTGCTTGTCCTCGAAACCTTCGGCGATTTCAGACCGGAAACACCGAGCATGCGCCCGGCAACAAGATGTGTTAATTGCGGGAAGATAAGAAGGTGAGAGTTTTCAAGCTCGCTAACCCCTTGAAACGGGATTGTCCAGGAGCCGCCTGGGTTCTGTCCTCGCTAACATGTTCTGGAACTTGATCTATTACAGACCCGCTTTATTGTGCTTGACTCCCGTCCTCATTGCGCCCAGGGTGGTGTGGTCTGGAGTGAAGCTCCGCTGACTGTCCTATCTCTTGCGCTTCCGGATTCCTCCCAGCGTGATTGATTCATCAGTCTCCGCCGCTCTAATGCCCAAGGTCCTCTGAAACGGCTACATGCCTTGTGTCTTGGTCCGCTGATGGAGGCGGTCAGGATGCCGGCCTGCCCCAGAGGACAATTCGGTTCACGCCCTCATTCCATCAGAAAGGAGTGAGCCAGCTCTACTATGCACTGGTGTTATTGACGGTCGGCCTCGTGGCCGGCGCCCTGAATTTCACTGGAGTGTCTTCGGTCGGAGTCCAGATCTCGTGGATTCTGTCCCTGATCGGGGTCGTGTTGGTGGCGATTCATGTGTTCAAGGGGCGCACCACGCGGATCGTTTAACGGGAAGCTGTCCGGGTGTCCAGGATCTTGCCGGCAAGATGATCTGGCCCTCATGCGATCTATGCACAAGGAGGAGATTGAGATGAATGCTGATCAGCTCAAGGGAAAATGGATGCAGTTCAAAGGCGACCTGAAAGGAAAGTGGGGCAAGTTTACCGATAATGACTTGCAGGAGATCGCAGGGGACTATGACAAGTTTGTCGGGAAAGTTCAGGAACGGTATGGTGACACGAAGAGCGAGTTGATGAGGTGGGCGGACGCATGGCATGCGAAGTCAGAGCCTGATTCCGTGAAGAAGTAGGTCCGCCGTATGCGCGCGAAGCACACAAGACGATTGACGACACACTGTTACCTTTGTAGTTAAGGAGAAGATCATGCACACACGTACTGTTTTGACATTCTGCACAGCTGTGGTCATCGGTGGAGCGCTTCTCACCGGTTCGGCGTTCGGCAGGGCCGAGGAGCGGAACATGAGCGACTCCTGGATCACAGCCAAGACCAAAATTGCGCTGTTTGCCGATTCCCGCGTGAAGGGGAGTGACATCAGTGTTGCGACCACCGACGGCGCGGTGACCATCCGGGGTAAGGTCGATACCGATGCGGCGAAGCAGGCTGCGGAAAGCATCGCCAAAGGCATCGACGGCGCGAAGACGGTCAAGAACGATTTGCAAGTGGTCGCTCCGACCAAGCGCGAGGCGGTCGATGACAAGGATGAGGCGATTACGGCTCGCGTGAACGAACAGATGGCGAAAGACGCTCAACTGAAGACCGCCGGCATTAAGGCCCAGACGAACGCGGGTGTGGTCTCTTTAAGCGGCGAGGTGCCCGATCTCACGACCAGTGCCCAAGCGTCTTGGTCTGCCTGGCAGGTGCCCGGCGTGAAATTGGTGAAGAACGATCTGACGGTGAAACAAAAGACCTAAGACGTTCCTAGATAACAGAGATCTCCGTCCGTCGGTTGCATCAGGTGCGCCGACGGACGACAGAGTGGCTCACGAAGAAGTTCATATGAAGTACTACCTGTCTTCCATTCCGGTTGAAGTGCTTGCACTCGCTTTCATCGAGTTCACGTTCGTGAGTGTGTTTGCCGCAGTACTTTGGTACGTGTTAGGCGGCAAGTAACTCTCTGGCATTCATCTGGGAGGATTCAGCTTGGACGATAATCTCATTGCATTGGTTGTTCTCTGGTTCGCCCAACATCCCTTTGGTGCGGCCACAATGGTGTATGCGGCTAGCATTTCGGGAGTATTGTTGTATGCGTATTTCGAGCCCCGGGACCGGGTGTAAAAGACGACTCTCTCCCTGCTACTTCACCTGCTAGAATTCTTGCGAATTGCGGCACCATCGTCTTAGAACCCAATCGATAGGCCCAAGGTGCTGAAAAAAAGAGACCGATCCGATGGCCCGATGAATTCCGTACCGAGTCCTACATCGAATACGACACGAGAACTCACCTGGTGACGCAGCCCTATTCCCACCGCCGTTGGATTGCGTTGACCCACTAAGTCAGACTGACGCGTGGAAACGTTGGCGATAACGGTGTCTCGAAAACTTGTGGGATACCCGAGAGGATAACTTACGGCTGCTACGACGCGATAGGTTCCACTCCGCTCCTGCCCTTGCGGTGATCCGAGAAAAGTGTAACCAATATTTACGTGGGTCCGCCATCGTCCGAATGAGCGGGTCATTACACCAGTCAGTTCTGTATCCACTCCCTTGGAGTTGACGCCCGTAGGGAATCCGAGTTCCGCCCTGACGGCAAATGCCGGCAGGTCAATAGTCTCTGTATTCAAGTTGTATAAGACTCCTACGCTGAGATCACCCGATTTATCGTCGCCCACGACACTTGTCGGCTCAGTTACTAAACCGGTCATGATCTCCAGCTGCACATTGTCCAAGGCTCCATAAATAATCTGCGGTTGAAATCCAAACCGTTCCTTGCCCTCTTTTCGATCATTGAAGGTCACGCCGCCTTCAACACCGATCTCTCCTTTCGGAATTACATAGGCATCTTCGATGGCAATGGGACGATTGGGATCCAGATTGTCGTGGTCCAAGGCGCATACCACCGTTGGCATCATGAGGATGCCAAGTATGGCGATTCTGAACAGATTCCGTCCCACTCTTTCCATCTCTAATGTCCTGAATGATCTCTTTTTTCTGTTGGAGTGGGACTCTCATGATGTTGTTGACCCTCATGGACGATGAAGGGATTGGTCGCATCTGCACTGGCCCAATAGTAGTTCTGGGTAACGCGATAGATTTCTTTGCGCTTATCTTTCCAGGTCGGGAAGAGATCGCTCGAGAGGATGTCACTGATGGTGTCGTGCATCATGTGCAGGTTATCGAAGATGTTCGCGACTTCGGGATATTCTTCCGCGAACTTGGGACTCAGTTCAGCCGTCATTGGCATAAAGGTCCATTCCACGGGTGGCATGTCGAGATAGCCATGATAGGTTCTCAGAATCGGCTCGACGGCCTTTTGCTTGGCCGAAAGATTGTCAGCGCCGCTCAGCGCGTCATACACCACCACCTGTAGGTAGTGGTAAGCCCAGATCGTTGCATTAAAGAGGGGAAACTTCCGTCGAAAAGTCTTGGAGTATGGCAACGTATCCAGTCGCCGATGGTCTAACCGCTTTGACGTAAGCGCATAGTCACTGTCCTGATAAAATGAGAGGACTTTCTCTAACGCACGTCTCTTGTCCTTGAGGTCGGATGCGTAAATATCGTATGTGGCCCGGTGCAAGGCATGCGCTTCATCGAATGTATTTTGAGCCTTCCAAGCGAGCTTCATGTACGTGGGTGCAATCGCTTCTTCATTTGGATTGAGCGTCGGCCTGGTGGCGATGAATCGAAGCGTCTCCATTCGAGCTTCTGTTTCAACGGCGTCAATATCCTTCGCACCGGTCAAGAGCAGGTGTTCATACAAATTGGAATGCCCAAAATCGACGCCGTTAAATTCAATATCCAGCTCTTTGAGCTGCTCGCGTAGCGCAAAGTTCCATAGCGCTCGGTAATAAAAGCGCTTATCACGCTGTTCAAATTCGCTGCAGGCGAGAAAGTTGGAGGCGATCGCAGCCATTGCCACGATTGCCAGAATAGTTTTAGGTGCATTCTTCATCGTCTCAGCACCTATGATGGGCATGTACCAGGGCGTGCCCTTTTTCGTTCGCGATAAGCCAGCGATTGACGGGGAATGCCGCAATGCCGGCGACGATGAGTGACGCGATGAGGCTTCCCCAGAAAAATCCGGTTCCAGGACCGGCGTCCATGGCGCCGGGAATCAGCACCATGATGGCATTGTCGACAATCTCCATGATTGTCATCGATAAGGTGTCGGAGGCGAACGCCAACCCAAGAGCTGTCCCCCAGGCCATGCCAGCCTTCCGGAGTGGCCACAACGTCATGGCGTAGCCAAAAAGAAAGGCCAGGGCAACCGCTAAGGCCACAGTCGGCCAGTTTCCCCATCCCAGCATGGTGCCCAGCACCATTCCCAGGATCTCACCGATCGTGCAACCTGTGAGGCAATGGACGGTGGCCATTAAGGCCGTGCGATTCAGTGATGTCGTTCCGTGCGCTCCATGGGTGTCGTGGTGGACGTGATTACGATGCGCCCCATGGCCCCGGTGGTTACCTGCCGACCCTGGCTCTTCGCAACAGGGCGCTTTGGTGTGAGGCATGGAGACCTTTTGCAACATGTTTGACCTCCTTAGACTGTAGATGATGACCGCGTTCACTTCTACAGACGAAGTTGAACGGATATTATTACAGTCCTGTCAAAGAGGTCGAAAAACTTGGGTCTTTCACGAGAGGGGAGGGGTGGACCTTCAGGGGCAAGTACAGTTCAGGCAGCCGTGCTTCGTACAGACACCGCACAGTTTTTCTAGACCATTTCGCAACGCTTGACGTGCTCGATGCAGCCGCACTGTGACATTCCCTGACGAAATCTGGAGAGCCTTGGCGACGTCGGCGGTTGATTCACCGCCCAAATCAATGCGTCGGATCAGTTCACGATAGCCGGGACGGAGTGTGTTCACTATGCCATCAAGGCACGCGCATATGGCAGCCTTGACGTCATCCGGGGGCGGCGCTTCCCGTTCGTGAAGGACCTCCGCATCCTTTTCAAATAACTCCTGGCGGGATTCTTGCGCCGCCCTCGATCGGTAGTAATCAATCACGGCATTGCGAAGGATGCGATAGAACCAAGCCACAACACTCTCTTGGTTGTTTATTGAATGATGACGTTCGACGGCTCGAAGTAGGCATTGTTGAAATACATCCTCAACGACAGTCTCGTCGGAAAGTCTCTTCCGAAGAAATGCCCGGAATGCGGTTTCGTTCTCAATGAGACGGTGAACCATCGCCGGAAGAACATCAGGCGTCGATGGTGTCTTGGCTTGCTCGCTCTTTCGCAAGTTCGAGCCTTCCTAACTCTTCTTTTTCATGTTCTTGATGACCCGTGCGATCCTATCTTCGCCGACCATGGCAACGATATGATCACCTTCTTTGACCTTATCGGGATCTTGAGTCGCCTGCGTCACACCAAAGCTGACTTCTTCCCCTCTGGAGTCCTTGATGGTGTAATGCCATCCTTCAATGTGTGTCAATTGGCCTGTCACCCGCTTCACCTCCGTGTCACCTGCGGCTGGTGCGGCGGGAGCCTCTGACCTCTCTGCTTGTTCAGCGGCCTTCACTCCGGTCATTGACACGACAGTGAAAACTATCAATAAAAGCGATCCAATCCAGGTCTTGTTCATGTGCTCCTCCTTTCCGGTTTAAGAATCATGACTTCCACGGCTGGTCATGGTACTGCCCATTCTCTTCCCCAGATAATCGTCATGCAAGTACTCAATCGTCGCCTCCGGCAAAGTATGGTCGGACTCTTGGACCTTCGAACAGCAAAGCGGCTCCTCTAGCTCAGGCAGATCGATCGTTGCCTCTTCATTTCTCATAACGTCATCCTTTGGCTCGGCCAGGTGGATCTAGGCTTTGGGTGGGGAGCAATTTGATCCTCGTCGTGCCAGGCACAGCTGGTAAGTCGACTGGTCCGTCCAAAACTCCAAACTGTTCTGTACATCGCCCCACGAATTGAACGCTTCTTTGTCGAACAAGTTTTGCCCGCCCACACGCCGGTCCGTTCCGGCAAAAAGCAATTCACCAGTCAGGGAATCGTGAACGCTAAATTCGATTGTGATTTCACCCGCGAAAGCGGGCTTGCCTCTGAAGTACCGCACCACGCTATTCAACGCCTGTAGTTGCCAACTCACCTTGGAAAGCACCTGAGGAGCGATCCATGATGGCTCCGCATGCGTGATGGCGACCTCAATTACCATGGAACCCGGTGTAGCCCGTTCTACTAAGACATAGTCGTTGGAAAGCTTCTCAGAAAGCATCTTGTAAAACGAGTTTGCCAAGCCAACAAGCTCTTCCTGCTCTTCGTGGCTCACCTGCGATGAAAGGTCATCCGAGATGGTGACTGGTTTGAGGATAACCTTATCGTATGCCGACCAATTGACCTTGGTAGAGGCATGCACATGAGGAACCACCGCTTCGACAATGACCCTTCCTTTCGTATTCTCCTTAAAAGCATTGGTCTGATGCTCCGGTTTCGCCTGTAGTGTAGAGGCGCAACCCTCAGCGAGTGCCAACACTGCGATCAAGAGAGCTATTTTTATGCGATTCATGTAGGACCTCCGTCGTTAGTAGGAAATTGACTGTCTCATCCTAAAGACGGAGGAGGGTCGAGATTATTACAGTTGGGAAAGCACAGGCAGCCGCTATGAGACCAGTCATTGAAGACAGCTATGGGCGTTGTCCTAGACCCGGCAGAATGTTTCAAACAGTACTAAGTTGTTGATATGCCATGAGGTCTTATCCAGGCATCCTTTTTTGGGGTTGTCCGTCTATGGAAGTAGAGGAAGGCATGGGGCCTTCAGTCTACATAAAGGAGAGTGCCATGAGACCACATCTTTCTCTTGACGTACGCAATGTGCCGGCATCGGTTGAGTTCTATCAAAAGGTATTCGGAAAGGCACCTCAGAAGCAGACGCAAGATTACGCGAAATTCGATTTGACCAAGCCGGCCCTGAACTTCTCTTTAGTGTCTTCGACTGGTCGGATTAGTTCGGTGGACCATTTGGGGATCGAGGTCGAGTCCGTTGACGATATTGCCGCCTGGAAAGAACGCCTTCAGGCACAAGGCATCCTGGATCGGATAGAGGAAAATACCGCTTGTTGCTTTGCCCGCCAGGATAAACTCTGGTTCTCAGATCCGGATGGTAACGCCTGGGAAGTCTTCACGGTGCACGAACAATTACCGGTAAGCGGCTCTTTGTCGAATACCGGCTGCTGTATCCCAAATCGTGCGGCCAAAGGCTTTCCGAGCTGTTCACCATAATGTCCCTCCATCATCAGAAGGGGGATGACGCTTGATTTCACAGTGGAGTAAGCTTTGAACCGGCTGCGTCAGGGCGCAGCCGGCCTTCCCGATTGGAGACGAGAATGGAAAACACCGCACCCAACATCTGGGAACAGCTCCATGATGGTCTCCGCGGCTTTATCGCAAAGCGCGTCAACAATGAGGCGGAAACCGAAGATCTCTTGCAAGAGGTGTTTCTGCGAGTGCATCGGCATATCGATAGCCTTCAAGACCCCGACCGGATGGTGTCCTGGGTTTTTCAAATCGCTCGTCACGCGATTATCGATTACTACCGATCAGCAGAGCGGAAACGGGAATTGCCAGCCGGCCTCTCGAGCGAAATCGAAGAAGAAATATCAAAGGCTATCGACTCAGATGAGAGTGAGGCCAAGTATGAGCTCTCGAATTGTCTACGACCGATGATTGACCGTTTGTCAGCTGAGTATCGAGAAGCGATCAGGCTTGTGGAACTTGAGGGACTCACCCACCAAGAAGCCGCTAATAAGCTCGGCCTTTCTGTGCCTGGCATGAAATCGCGCGTACAACGCGGCCGGCAGCAGCTTCGTAAGATGTTGGATGAATGCTGCCTGATCGAACTGGACAGACGGCGAGGTGTCGTCGAATTCGAAGAACGCCGACCGGGGTCCTGCTAGGCGCTCAATGTTGGAGGAACACATAATTTGGAAGGACGGAAACACACAGCCCAGCCGTATGTCGCAATCTGGCTGACGGTGGCGATTGTCGTGGGCTCGTGGCTTGGGTTCGCGGAATTTCAACGCAATGCGTTAAGTGATCCTGATCAGGCGTGGGAGCGCACTGGGATGTTGCTGCCGCCTCTCACATATGAGGCGCCGACTTCACAATTAGAACTCCGACCGGGGCATCGAGCCATCCTTGTGTTTGCCCGCACTCTCAACAATCGATATGTGTTTCACGATCTGGTCGATCAGTCGGATCTCACGAGGCTCGCCGATCTCATCGTGGTCACCCCCGATGGTTCAAGGCCGCTGATCGAGCACGGCATACGGCGCTTCGTTACGGACCACGATGGCTCGTTGGCACGGCAGGTCGGGCTACGTCGTCCGATCGACGGTGGCCCTCCGGTGGGGTATGTGCTGGTCGATTCGCAAGCCTTTGTGCGCTTCCGTACTTTGGATCCGGGATTTGGCCAGCGTGCGTGGGAGATAAAATTATTACTCAGCGGCATACCATGAGCTATCGGGTCTTCCAAGTCAGCTGGGACGTCGCGCTGTTCGCAATTGCGGAGGTGCTGTTGTACCTGTCATATCAACAACACGACGCACGTTTTCACTGGTTTCTTCACTTCTTTGTCGGCACTTCAGCTGCGATGGTGGTACTCACGATCCTGACGTATGGGTTCAATCGAACCATCCCTTTCAGTATGCTGTGGCTCTTACTGGGACATGCTATGGCCATGTTTCCAGATATTCTATGGAATCTGCAGGTATTGCCTCATCAACCCTGGATGGATGTCTTTCTGCTCCACGTGTCCTCTCACTTTACTCCCGGCAGGAACTGGACCTGGTATGTCATATTCATGATCTCTCTAGGGTTGTATCTATTTGCTCGTCGGGAGATGGAGTTGCGAAGCGACTGTTCATTACACAACCGTGAAAAAATATTTGAGCGCCATGGTCACCATGTGGTGCCCGAGGGAACCGAGGAGAAAAGCTAATCGTGCTCGTTTCACGCTCATCTACCGCTTCGAGGAACCTGCCAAATCAAACTGAAGGTACTGATGCCAACGTGGACTCCGAAGATCGTGCACATAATCGGTCTCGTCTCGGTTATCCTGATAGCGGCGCTGCTGACCACATTGGCGATTCCGATCCAGCAATGGCGCACTGGCGATCAAGGGCTAGCACCGCTCACATATGCACCTGTCCAGGCAGGGCTGGAGAGTCCTCGAAGACTCTGGATCGACACAGACGCCGCGTGCGGACATGGCGAACGAACCGATCCTGACGATTGTTTTGCCATAGCACTTCTCGCATACACGATAGAATTCCAAATTGTTGGCATTTCTACGGTGTTCGGGAATGCTCCGCTTGACGTTGTTGACCAGACGACTAACGAACTAGCCAGGAGGCTGTCGGCAGACCTCGGTCGACCTCTTCCGGTCTATAGTGGGTACGCAACTCCTCTTGAACCCGAAACGCAATCAGCCCCACCGCCCGCCTACCAGGCGTTGATGGAAGCCCTTGAGGCGGGTCCGCTCACCATCGTTGCTTTGGGACCTCTGACGAACCTTGCGGCCGTCCTCGAAGGACGCCCGGACTTGGGGTCACGCGTTGGTCAGCTCGTCACCGTAATGGGAAGACGCCCTGGGCACATCTTCCACCCTGCAGAAGGCGCTGGTAGGGGTGGCCTCCTTGGCCATGGACCAGTATTTCGTGATTTTAACTTCGTAATGGATATGCGCGCTGCTCAGCGGATCGTCGCCTTGAATGTGCCAACCACCTTGGTTCCATACGACGCGGCTCGCGGCATCGAAATTACGGCAACCGATCTGGATCGTCTGGGGGCAGCAGGCGGCGCGATAGCGTGGATAGCGGAGCGGGCGCGCGGCTGGCTAGACTACTGGAGGACGGACATTGGTCGTGAAGGATTCTATCCGTTTGACCTCATTGCAGCGATGTATGCGATCGAACCGCAGAACTTTGCATGCGCCCA
>DASTQE010000072.1:0-2829 GCA_035761895.1 Nitrospira sp.
TGCGTCGCAACACGAGCATCACGTCTCCCCTATCCCCTATGACCCGTCGTCGTCTTCATCTTTTCCTCGGCACTGCGGCGCTATGTCTGGCGCTGTTACCGTGCGAGGCTCCGGCGCAGATCACGGTGACCGATCTGCAGACGCCCTACAGCTTTGTCAGTAACGGTGCAGGGCAGGAATATTTTATCTCCAGCATCAATGGTGATGCGCAGTCTGCCGACAATAACGGGTACATTACCAAGCTCGATGCAAGCGGAAAGCTCATCAACTTGAAGTTCATCCAAGGCGGCACGGATGGAATCACGCTCAATGCTCCCAAGGGAATGGCGGTGGTCGAGCAGACCCTGTACGTCGCCGACCTCGACACGTTGCGGGCGTTCGATACGGTCAGCGGGAAACCCGTCGCGTCCACCTCGATGGCCGCAGCGCCAGGCCAAGTGCCGGTAAGCCTCACCGACGTCGCGTACGACGGAGCGGGACTGTTGTATTGCTCCGATCAGCGCGGGAATCGCATCTATCGGGTGGAACTGTCTTCGCGAAAGGTGACGGTTCTGGTCTCCGACCCGGCACTCGCCGGACCGACCGGACTGGCCGTTCACCCCAAATCTGGGCAACTCATCGCGGTCAGCTGGGACAAGGGCAAGATCTTGTCCATCACGCCCGAGGGTATTGTTTCCGAGATCTTTTCTAACGGATTTTTTTCCGGCCGCTTCTCCAATCTGCGTGGTGTGGACTTCGATCGTTGGGGCAATATGTACGTTTCCGATTTCACCACAGGCAAAGTGTGGAGGATGACTTGGGACAAGCGCTTTCAGGTCATCGCTGAATACCTTCCTTCACCGGGAGATCTCGGCATCGACCGCACCAATAATCTGATCCTGGTCCCCTACGAACTGGCGCATGCGGCCGAAATGAACGGGCTCGAGGCTCCGCGTGAAGGCAAGTCTAAACAGGAAAAGCGGACACTGGCCGATTACGGTTTCATTCCTCCGCCGCCAAAGCCGGATGAAGGCGCGAAGAAATGAGCGAATGCGCCTACTGCAAACAACGAAAGGGCAAGCGGCCCTGTCCGGCCTTGGGAGTCATCTGTAGCCTCTGCTGCGGTGAACACCGCATCGTCAGAGTCGCCTGTCCTTCCGATTGCATCTACCTGGGCGCGGGAAGCGATTATCAACAGAAGCGTTTGAGCGAACAGTTCATGCCGCTTCGGCGGGAGTTCTACCGGGAAATCAGCGAGGTCGGCGGCGAGAAAGCCGTGGCACTCTACAATCTCATCGAGGTGGTGACGTTCAGTTACTTCCAGGGACGCCGGGACGGTCAGGATGCGGAAGTCGTGGCGGCCATTCAAGCGTTGCGACGGACGCTGAGCCCGCTGCATGTACCCTCGGCGCCCATGCCGGTGTTCGCAGAGCATCTCAAACAGGAATACGAGACCTTTAAAAAGCAAAACCCTCAGCAAGTTGCGGACGCTTCGACCGCTCCTGATATTCTCGATCGCGCCATCAGGTTCGTGTCCGACTTTTCAGGACAGGATTTTCAGTCCCAGCGGTTCCTAAGCGGTCTGATCGGTTACGTGAAGGCCTACCACCCCGATATCGCCGCACATCTCGCGAAGCAACAGCAGTCCGGTCACATCGTCCTGCCCGGTCAATCGTTCATGCCGCCTGCGGCACCCGAACCGCACACCCATGGGCCGGGATGCGAACACCACCATCATTAGAGGAATCCGCCGCCATGGCAGCCGAGAAGGAAAAGAAGGTTCGAAGGTCCCGGCGGGTGGATCTACGATGTGAGCTGGGGTTTTCCTCGGATGAGATTGAAGGCGACGCTCACGTCACGAACATCTCGACAGGTGGATGCCGCGCGGAATCGGAGATCAATGTCGCGGAGGGATTGCAGTTTGTCGTGCTGCTGCATTTGCCCGGGCAAAGCCCCCTCAAGATCGAGCGCGCTGCCGTCCGCTGGGTCAAAGGGAGCGCGTTCGGATTGAGCTTTATCCTCTTCCTGCCCTCCGAACGGGCGAAGCTTCAAAAATACTTGGACACCATCGCCTGAGCTCCCGCCGCTGGAATTCATTCGATGATCGTCACCGTCATCTCGATACGATCGTTGGGCAGATCCTGTTCATTCCTGGGAAGATTGACAATTTTGTCGGCCACACCCAAGCCCTTGGTGACCTCGCCGAACACCGTATATTTGCGATCGAGAAAGAACGAATCTTCCACCACGATAAAGAACTGCGAGCCCGCCGTGTCAGGGTCGTTCGCCCGCGCCATCGACACGATGCCGCGCTTGTGCGGCGTGTCGCTGAACTCAGCCTTCAGAAGGATGGGATTCCCTTTTTCATCCTTCGGGCCGCCCTGTCCGAACGTTTCTTTTCTGAGCGAGTTTTTGGTGTTGGGGTCCCCTCCCTGGATCATGAAGCCCGGGATGACCCGATGAAAGATCGTCCCGTTGTAAAAACCTGACTTGGCGAGCTTGATAAAGTTCTCTACGTGTTTGGGGGCAAGCTCGGGGTAGAATTTCATCTCCATTTCACCGAATCTCGTCTTGATGATCGCTTTCGGCCGCGGGTCCGGAGGGGGCGGTATCGCCTTCGTGTCGCCTTTTCCAGAGCATCCGGCAAGCAGACCCACCGACGTTATCATGACCATCAGGATGGCCATCATCAGCGCGGCCGTCGTCCTTCCGGTGATGGATGGTCGGAGCATGTCTAGTCGACGGCCACCGTGATTTCCACACGTTCATTGGGAAGGTCGCGGGAGTTTCGTGGAAGGTTGACGATCTTATCCGCCACCTCCATTCCCTTCACGACCTCACCGAACGCCG
>DASTQE010000073.1:0-6889 GCA_035761895.1 Nitrospira sp.
GCCGCGGCTGTCCAGGACTCGTACCGCCCTGACACGGCAACCCCACAAGCAGTCACAATGGCGAGAGCGATGCCGCCTCCCATGCGACGATACATGCCCACTAGGTTACACGTGTAGGCATCTTCGGCCTGTGCCGCGGTCACCCACTCTAAGAAGTGAGTCCGCGTGATGACGAGTCGGCCGAGGGTACGAAGAATCGCATCCGACATGAGCCACGTCTGATATGCGAGGAAGGTGACCGTCAACGCGATTTGAACCACGGCCAACCTGAGATCGGCAACGGCACCACGAACATGGCTGCGCAGGGAAATACCACGCCGGCGTGGATAGAGTCCGACGACGAAAGACAACAGCGACGGAACCGCAATCGTGGCCAGAATAAACCCGGACCATACCCAGGGCGATCCTGCGGGGAAGAGCCAGCCGACGATCAAGCTCAGAAACGCGGTGGGAGCCGACAGGGTGCGGCGGAGGTTGTCGAGGATCTTCCAACGGCCGATCGCGGGAATGACCACCGCGCGACGCGGCTCGGATCGGGCATGTCCGCGCCCCAGAATCCAGGGCAACAGCTGCCAATCCCCACGCGCCCATCGGTGTTGCCTTGCTGCCGCCGCTTCATAATGGGAGGGAAACGCCTCGAAGAGTTCGATATCGGTCGCCAGGGCCGCACGAGCAAAGAGCCCTTCAAAGAGGTCGTGACTGAGCATCGAATTGTCCGGCACCTTGTCTGCCAACGCCGCCTCAAAGGCGTCGATCTCGTAAATGCCCTTGCCGGTATAGGACCCTTCCCGAAACAAATCCTGGTACACATCCGACACGGCCGAGGCATAGGGATCGATCCCGCTGGGACCGGAAAAAGTCTCTTGAAAACCTGAGCCCTCGCCATCGATCGGTAGCGACGGCGTAATCCGTGGCTGTACGACTCCATAGCCTTCAACGACGCGTCCGGCGGGACGGTCGAACCGAGGCCGGTTCAGAGAATGCGCCATGGTGCCGATCAAACGGCGTGCGGCGCCGCGGGGCAAACGTGTGTCCGCATCGAGCGTGATGACGTACCGGACAGAAGGGACAGACTCAAGTGGAAGCCCGCCGGCAGAGATAAATGTCGTGCTCGTGGAGCCGCGCAGCAATTGATTCAACTCATGCAGCTTGCCTCGCTTCCGTTCCCACCCCATCCATGTGTGCTCGGACTCGTTCCACACACGTCTGCGGTGAAACAGCATGAACCGCGCACCACCGCCGGACGCGGGGCCGTACCGCTTATTCAAGCGCGCAATGCCCTCCGCTGCCGTGCTCAGCAGTTCGGCGTCACCCGGCATATGTTCGCTCGAGGCATCTCTCCAGTCTGAGAGCAGGGCGAAGCGAAGGTCATCATCCGAATTCGCCAGATAATGAACTTCCAATCGTTCGACTTGCTCATCGATGGCCTGTAAGTTTGTGAGTAACGTAGGCACCACGACGATCGTTCGCAATTCCTTGGGAATGCCGTTCCGCAGTGCCATCCGCGGCAATGGGCGCGGTTTGAGGATTGCCATCACCGTGCGATTGATGAGCGCCATGGCAAGATCCGATGCCGGTATGAGAGCGAGCAGAGCGAGTAGGGCGAGGCCCGCGGCCGAGACGCCGGCTTCATGGGCATGCCACAGCGGCACAGCCATGACCATGGCGGTCACCATGGCGAGCGATCCCAGATAGCCCGGTGCCGAAGCCTGGACATACCAACGCAGGATCCGACGCTTCAACGAGACCCTGTAGCCGAGTTCGCGTTCCAACGTCCGGCGACCTTGGGAAATGAGGTAATAGCCGGGATCGCTATGCCGCTCGCGCTCCGGCTGCTCACTTGCATGCCGCTCGACCCCGGCCCGTCTGGCGCGGTCCACAACCCGTTCAGTCACGTCGATTTCGGATAACCCTGTACCGCGAGAGAGATCCTCGATGGCATGGCGGTACGCGTCCCGGGTGACAAAATCCATCTCGGCGTACCGGGGGTCCCGCTGCAGAATCTTGTCGACCGGGCTGACCTGCTCGAAAAAGACCGCCCAGTCGAACGCAGACGTCAATCGCATACTGGTGATGACATTTCGCACCGTGACGGTCATAGCGGCCTGTTGCTGGTGCTCGGCGTGCACGATGTCGTCGGCCGTCGTGCCCTGTGCGGCCAGACGTTTGTCGAGCCACAGCAAGATCGGCCGCACCTTCGGGTCCAGATCACGTAGTCGCTGAATAAGCTGCACGGCAAACGCGGTTGCCAACGGTCTGTGCTCGAAGCGGCGGAGGGCCGTTGCTGAAGGCTCCACAGCCAATGCACCGGTACCGAGCAGACCATCCGCAAGTTCGTCGGCTTCCAGTCGCGCAGCGCGGCTGCGAACGATCCGCTCGGCCAGCCTGCGAAGGTTCTCCACCAGCACGACACGCAGCGAAATGGCCACCGCCCACAATTCTCCGATCGTCAGCGGTTGCACGCGCTGATACGCCATGACAAAGCGACGCAGCATATCGGGATCGAATCGACTGTCCGTGTGCGCGACGAATGCCCAAGCGACTCCGAACACCCGTGGATAATCCTGCAGGTGGCCCGACGCAAGTTTAGGTAACTGCCTGTAATACCCAGGTGGTAAATCGACAATGATCTCCCGAAGCTGTTCATCCACGATGTGGAAGTTGTCCACCAGCCATTCGGCCGCAGGGGTAATCGTTTTCTCTTCCCGAATCGCGCGGGCGATGGTCTGGTAGGACTTCACCAAGACCCGTCCATTCTCCAACACTCGTGGTGTGAGTAACTGTCCCCGCCGTAAGTCGCCGGTAATGACCTGGGCAGCCGCCAGACTTTCCGCATGCTGTTCAAGCCGCTCGGCACCGAACAGCTCAGCGCGAATCGGTTCTTCCAGCTCTCTATCCATGGTTGGTGAACAGATCATCTGCAGGGGACCCCGCATTAACTTCATTTCGGATTCGTGTGGTCAAATCAACGGCAAAGAAACGTGAGAGGGCAGAGTTAGGGGACCGCTAGTGGAACACCCGCAACGTTGGGGACACAGCGAAACCTCCTTGGCAGTCCACGACCAGGTGCAATTGACCCTTTCGACTGAGATAATTCAATGTGTAAACGACCTGCCTCAATGTCAAATCTGGGAGGAGATCGGCCAGGTGCTCGATCCGACAACCAGGTTGGTGAGTGATGATGTCGAGGATGTGAGCAATCACGGTGTCATCCGGCTTCATGCTAAGGACCTTCTTTTTAAAATTTTAGACCTGCGCGGTGTCCGCACGAATGTGCTCAGCCGTTCCGCAAATGATCTGCTCACAGCTTGCGGCAACCGTACAAATTCCTTGCAGAATACTTGTCTGCGGCGCTCCCTTTCCTCACAGTGTCGGCGGTACGCTATTCGCTGACAACGTGATGAGAAAACGAAGAAGTTCTCAGAGACAGTATAGGATGGTAGTGCTTCAGAATATGGTCAATAATGAACAGATTTTAACGGGTCGGCACAATTGCACGTATTTGAGGCAGATGGTTGAAAAACGTGGTGTGGTCGGGGCCCTGCCCCACGTGTGGCAGGCTAGCGCTGCGGAACAAGCATGTTCATGGAACAGACCTCCGGAGGCGGCGACCGCCGCTCAGTTTTTATGAACATCCATCAAGCGACCCTGCTCGTCAATCTCCGCGGTGACATTCGTACCTTCCGGAATATTCTGGAGCCTGGCTTCTTCGAGCTTGATGGGAAACGACTGTACGCCCTCCGGCGTCCAGAGTTTGATTTGCGACTTAGCCGGATCGCTATACGCTAATTTGCCGGTTATAAATCGATGTTCCTGCTGATGCCCCTTCTTATGGACATCCACCACTATGTTATCTTCATTGATCCATACCGTGAGTTCATCGCCGACTTTCACGTGCGTTAGGCCCGACCGTTCAGTCGCATTGACATTGAGGGTCACACTTGCAGAAGGCGTTTTGAGCGTGATACCCGTCTTCGTCACCTTCGTCACCACTCCTGAAGCTTTGATATGAGCATTTTGGTGCGAGAGGTGATCTTGACCTGCCCAGACGCCGGCTACCGGGAATAGAAGTCCAAATAAAACGATACTGCAACCAAGCCGGAACTTCAGTAATTGCATAGTCTCCCCTCATTGTTTGAAGGCGACAGCGAGACTCCCGATGCCTCATGTGCTGTCATACCTTTCCACGAATCGTCTCCGCTTTACCGTCCGCTTGTTCTGCGCGCTTCTGGAACAGCCTGAGCAGGTTTGCGTTCGTTTTCATCCCGCCAGCAACTTTGTTCGGCAATCATCACCTGCCCAATAGTAGCATCCTTGGGTATCCTGGCCTTGCAGGCTCGTAGTGTGTCTTCAGCCGCACCGGCAGCCATGTCTGCCCCGGTCATCGCGTCAGATCCCGGAGTCACCATTGCGGGCTCTCGGTCTGCAGCCTGTATGGCCGCTGCTTCAAGGGAACCAGCCGATAATATGGCGAGCATACAGATCGTCTGCATGGTGGTGAAGAGAAGTCTCATGTGTCCTCCTCTAGAGAAAGTGAACAACTCATGCTAAGCGTAGAGGCTAGGTGCTCTCTGGTCACACCAGCTCAAATTAATTTGAGCTGGCGCAACAACTCTATGCAACACGTGACTGCATACGCCAGGCAAAGCGTAGAGAGTCCGATCAACTCAATCAGGAGAGCACCTCTCGTATCAGCAAAACTCGTTGAACCATCGTCTTCCTCTACTGACTTGGAGTGCACCAGCGCGGCGGCTGTAAACCAGACTTCTCACTGCTGCGGCACACGGGCGCTTTCTTTCACCGGAGGCCCGATCTTGGCGTCCGGACCTTGCTTCACAGGCAATTGGCCGGCTCCATCTTGTTCCTGTAGCCTGGCATTGTTCTGAGCCGGTAACGTCGGAGTCATGTTCGTGTCGCCGGATGTCGCGGCTTCTAGTAAGGATTGGCTATAGGTTAAATTTTGCTGGCCTGTATCGTTCGCAAACTCGCCACCTGACGGATACCCTGGATGCTTCGGCAGCATCGACGGGTTCGCCAGAGCAAGCCCCGTGATTCCCAGGAACACGAGTCCTGTTATCGTCATCGTGAAAGGTTTCATGATAGACCCCCTTGGTTGCGCACACCGTTGAGTACACCGCCTCTTCTCTCCAAATGATCTCGATGCCGCCTAACGACGGAACTGCCAAACTTTGAGCGATCTGACGTTGAGTGCAAGGACTGGGCAATCGATCGCGCTAGGGAAGGAATGGAAGCGCAATGGCTAGCACAGTGAGCGAACTGAAACTTGCGGATAATATACCGCTGTCTGTATCCAAATACTGTTCTCTATCGAACACTTTGCCGCGGTCACATGGCCTGCAAAGCGAACTCCAAAGCCTCAGAAACCCTCCGCACTTCGCGTGTCAGTGGAGATCGGCCGAGTCAATGGCAGCTTGGATCTCGTCGAGGACGCTCAATTTGTGTGTCATGTCCAGACCCTGCGATTGCGCTAGATCCTGGGCGCAGAATCGCAGGAGCGGAATCAGCACGCGGCACTCATCTCGCAAATGCTTATCGAAAGCGAAGCAGCGCAGGGTGGGTCCGACCATTTGACGAATCACCCCTTCATATCGTGGATCTGAGTGATCGAGTCCCCGCACTGCCTTCACTTCCTGCTCTAACAAGTGCGTAAGTGATTTGATCAGAGTCAGAATAGAGTCTAACCGGAGACGGCCTTCAGTCCATTGGGTGGCAATATGTGCATTGAGAGACGTTTCCGGCGGCGTTGCATTTCTACGGAAGATGCCTTTGCCGGCGGGATGCCGCTGTCTAAACCACTCACGAGCGAGCACGAAGGAATAGTAGATAATGGCGATCGCCGCAGCAGTGCCCGACCAGAATAAACTGGAGGTGAGGTCCAGGTTTGGCATTATGGCTTGTCCACCATCGTCGCAATTGCCCCGGATTCTCTAGACTCTTCGCTATACACCACAATTTCGACCCGTCGATTCATTTCACGTCCTTGAGCCGTGTCATTGCTGGCAATGGGTCGGATGTCCCCATACCATTCGATGATAACATTCTGCGAATTCAACCCGTTCTCCCTCAGCACACGTCCCGTCTGCATCGCGCGTGCTTTGGACAGTTCCAACTTCTCGAAATATGCCAGCGATTGGTCAGAGACCGTCTTGTCAATATGTCCAGCAACCCGGATTTCCTTGAAAGAAGTTTCCCCGAAAAGCCCCGCCATCTGCTTCAGCACTTCCTCACCATCAGGCCTGATTTCATGACCTCCGCCAACAAACAGCAATCGTTCCGTGATGACGATGGTGAGATGATCGCGCGCCAACTGGGTCTTCATATCACTGTTAAGGAACGCCATTTCGAACACGTGTGCCAAGTGCCCCTGTACCTGGATGAGCTGTTGATCGGCCCTCTCGGTGCATCCGATCATCCCCACCGCTCCCACAAGAAGAACTATTCCGAGAAGTGTCACGGTCTTCACCTGCGCATTTTCCCCTCCAGGGCCATTCATCGAGGCAAGGGCGTGTTTCGATAGCTCGACCACCGGAGCCGTCTCCGACATTCCATCGACGTGGAACCACATTCGCATAGAACTTAAAGAACGTGCGTATTGAGCATAATGCTATGCCCTCGAAAAGCAGACAGCTGGTCAAAACTGCTCACGACCCGACGTCCTGATCTGTGGATGTCCAGCAGAAGAAGTGTCGACCTGAGAGTGCGAGGCAAGGAATCGAGGTGGCCGAGCCCCTAGTCGTGCAGGACGACATTCAGGAGGGAGCTGTGCACGTGCAACTCGCCGTTGTACTCAATGAAGCCCAGCTTGCGGAACTTATTCATAAAGAAACTGACGCGCGAGCGGGTGGTGCCGATCATCTCGGCCAGCGTT
>DASTQE010000074.1:0-11014 GCA_035761895.1 Nitrospira sp.
GACTGGAGCACTCCAAGCAATGGGCTAACAAGACGGCAGGCCTCTATCTTTCGTCTTTCTCCGAACCAACCCACTACGCCTCGCAGCCTGACTGGAGACCGCTCTTCGAGAAAAGTATTCAGGAGTTAAGACATTTTGCAGAAACCGGTGAAATTGCATGACCAACTGGATTGAGGTAGACCGGCGGCCAGCTTAACGGGAAGTGATTACGCAATGTCGGTTGCCGTATCAGTCCCACGTGATATCTTATGTTCAACACCCCTTCTGAGGTGTCGTGAGCGTGAGTGGATCAATCTCAGAACCACAATCCAAACACCGCCATACGCATAGCCAAGCTTGTTGCGACGGCCCCACCATAGATACAAGATAGTCTTTAAGCATGAAACCTTGACACCGGTCGCATTCCATTAAGATTTCCTGATCCATGTAGAAAGTGTAGAAACTGCTGGGCGCTCGCGATAGACCCGGAAGTGCTACTTCGGAAGGGGGGGATGGCTAGTACCACAATAGCCAAGGCCGCCGCGCGCTTCGCGTTTTGCGACCTTGAGTGCCTTCGGAGATGCGGCAGTGCGAGACGATGAAACGGGGCTTGTGTGGGAAAAGACCCTGGAAGCAGCCGAGATGTCCTGGAGCGATGCTTGTACTTTCTGCGCCGATAAAGACGTCGGCCGACGGAAAGGCTGGCATGTCTGGTGTGTGTGCGTGGTGGCCTGCCTACGGATCAGTATTGATGTCGCTCCTCTAGGCCTGGATTTTTTCGTCGCTAAATTTCCACAGCGGGCTTGGATACACCGCATCCTGAATGGCGGCATACAACTGCTCAACAGCGGCCTCTTTCGTTAACAGCATGGCGGCGCCAGCCTTGCGCATGGATTCCGCGTTGTTCGCATCGGCATTCACCGACAATCCGATGATCGTGATATCAGGATGGCGAGCTTTGATGGCTAACGTCGCCTCGATTCCGTTTTTCTTCTGCATCTGCAGATCCATGACGACCACGTCCGGCTGCAGTTGTTCAACCGCCGCAATCGCCTCGTCGCCGTCCTCGGCCTCCCCCATTACTTCGAGGTCGGCATACCCATCGAGCACCGTGCGCAACCCCTGGCGCATCATCGCATGATCGTCCACCAATAGGACGCGGATCGGTGCCTTCTTTGGCAATGCTGAGCCCCGTGCACTGAGCCCAGAGCGTGCAGTATGAGGCGATGCTTGAAGGTCTATTGCAGGAGATCCAAGGCTGAGCACTTCGGATTCCACTTTGGGTCCGACAGGCAGCGTAAGTGTGGCAGTAGTGCCCTGGCCCGGCGCCGAGACGATCTCACATGTGCCTCCAAGCATCTTCATCCGTTCCGCGATGCTGAAGAGTCCGAACTTGGAGGACAAGGTTCCGTTATGCGTTTCGGCAGCCGGAGATGCAGCAGGCTCAAAGCCGTTGCCTTCATCACGCACGTGAATCCCTAGGTATCCGTTGCGCCTCTCCAGTGTGACGGTGGCCTGACCCGTCCCGGCATGCTTCGAGGCATTGATGAGCAATTCGCGAACCGATTGAAAGAGCAAAACCGCCTGATCTTCCGGAAGCTTCAGATCGTCACGCTCCGATACGTTGATGGTGACGGCCAGGTCATGCTTTTTCATGTTCTCGCCGAGCCACTGGAGTGCAGCCGGCAGGCCATGATCCCGCAATACCGGGGGGCTCAGATCGGCAACCAGCGAACGGGTGTACTGGAGCGCTTCCGACAACACGTTGTCCACCTGACCCATCACCTCAGCACACGCGGGCGCACTCTGCGTCATCCGTTTGCCTTGACCGAGTTTGAGTTTCCCCAGCACCAACAGTTGTTGGAGATGATCGTGCAGCTCTGTGGCGAGGCGGTGGCGCTCCCGCTGCTCGGTGAGGGTTAGCTCAGTGGCGAGCGCACGCAGCCGTTCCTTCGAAGCCCGCACCTCCCGCGTCCGTTCTTCGACCCGCCGTTCCAACTCATTGTTCAAGGTGAGGAGGGCTTCTTCGGCCTGTTTACGTTCCATCAAATCAGCCGCCTGCCGTGCCAATATGTCCAAGAGTTGTAGCTCGCGTTCAGCAGGTCGGTGTGGAACGGTCCAGTGGGTAGACACCATGCCGACCAGTTTCCCACTGCGCGCGAAGAGCGGCGTCGTTTGCACCGCTTGAATGCCTGTCTGGCGGAAGGTGGCTAGATGGTCTGCACCTATGGATGCACAGCTATTGACATTTGGCACAATAACCCGTGTCCTCGTCTTCAACGCGATGCCGCATACGGATTCCGATTGCAGCCATACCCACTGCCAAAATCGAGCAGCCTCTGGGGTGAACCCCCGAAACGCCAGCAACCGAAGGGCATGTTCTTTCCCCTCGTATGGCTCGAGCATTTGCAAGCTGGCAAAGTCGGAGTGCATGATCGCAACAGCCGCATCGAGGATGCTTTCATAGAGAAGGCCGGGACGGTCTTCCTCGAGCAAGCGCTTGCTGAGCTGCTGCAAGAGCTTCATATCGGCCAATTCCGCCTGTAGTTCCCTCTGGCTTTGCTGTAAGAGTTCTTCTGCCCGTTTCCGCTCGGCGATGTCGGCACTCAGGCGCAAGAGGGCCTTGATCGTTGCCAGCAACTCCTCCGGCTCAATGGGTTCGACGAGATAGCCGTCTGCACCCTTCTCCAATGCAGATACCCTGTTTTCACGTTGGACCCGCCGTGCGGACACCAGCAAAACCATGATGCAGGCGGTGGCCCGGTCACCCTTCAGCGCCTGACAAACGGCAAACCCGTCACTGTCGGGCAGGACCACGTCGAGGAGCGCCAATTGAGGCCCCGATTCCCGGGCGAGACGCAGCGCTTCCCTGCCGGTCCCGGCTTCGATGACTTCGTAGCCGGCCGCGCGCAGGATACGGCTCTTCGCATAGCGTGCCGCATCGTTGTCATCGACGTTGAGGATGGTTGCGGTGGTTGAATCTTCGCCTGAACCTCTATTCGACATCGAGACCTTCTTTCTGATCGAGCAGGTCTACCTGGCCCAGGCTTCTCTGGGGAGCCAACCGGCTTCTGTTCCAACGACGGCGGGCTCAGTCGGTGGCCAACCCCTTAGTTTATGGAGCTAGGATATAAGCATGTCACTAGGGGGATCCCTAGTGGGGTGCTTCTGGGTCTGACTCTTGTCCGGAAAGGCGGGTATAACTAGGTGGGCACGCGGGTTTGTGTGAAACCTGAAGTCTGCGTCATCACCAACTGCACTCGACAGGCCGACACCGCATCGCCACGGAGCTCGCCAAGGGCGCGGCACAGGTGCTCAAACGCCGTGGCCTGCGGACTCTTGGAGACAAACCACTCTGCGCGGCAATAAAAGCAACGCTCGGGCGCATCGCCTTGAAGCCGCGCCACAGGAAATTCGGCCGACGCATGGCACTGCGTACAGGTGATCTTGATCGCTGCAAAATCAGCCAGATTGATATTCATCGACGTGTAACTCATTCCCGATCCTTTCCATGCAGCTACGAGAACAGATCCTGCCTCACGACGCTGAGAGTGAGGCTACGGTGGCTATTCCCGCGCGTACTCAGCGTCATGCGTTCATGATCCAAAGTGCGAGCACGTGGGCTTCAGTGCCAATCAACAAAGAGACTGGTGAAAATCCCGGGGCCATGAAGCTTCTTGTACAAGGCTGAGCCGCTTGTTACAGTGATCAATGCGGATCGTTCCCGGTACCTCCGTGGTACCCTCCATCTACTCTCTCCAGACCCTATGGAAAGGACCCTCTCGATGAACAAGACTGTCTCAAACGGAAAAGTGATCTCCTTAGAGTACACGCTCAAGTTGGAAGACGGCGAAGTTGTGGACACGAATGTGGGTGGAGATCCCCTGACGTACACCCACGGCGCCAATCAGATTATACGCGGCGTGGAGTCTGCGGTAGAAGGCATGGAACTCGGACAAGCCAAACAGGCCATCGTGTCTCCCACGGAAGGCTATGGCGATCCAGACCCAAGTGCATTTCACGAAGTGGCCAAAGAAAAGCTTCCGAAGGAAATTCAGGTAGGGACTCAGCTCCATGGGAAAGACGCCAGCGGCCGGGAGATCCGGCCGATTGTTTCAGCAATCAAGGAGGAGACCGTGCTTTTGGACTTCAACCATCCCCTTGCCGGCAAGACGCTGTACTTCGACTTGAAGGTGGTGAACATCAGTTAGCTGCCGCTTCGGCATCTCATCGAAGAGTTGCGGCACCTCCGGTCCCTTCTTCTCCCAACGGACTTTCGGTTTCCTCTGCCGTCTCGGCGCGTGCTGTGTCTTTGTGTTCGGGATACGGATAGAGGTGCGCGAGTCGATTGATGAGGATCTGTGCTTCCGGTGTATCGATGAGGATCTGCGCTTCCGATGTGCTGTTGTGTGTCGGCTCGTTGGGTCGATGATCCCAGGCCAGCGTGTGGATCCCTGCCTCGCCCAGCCCCCGGCGGATGGTTTCCGCCATCGCCTCGACGGTCAGTTCGGTCCAGGGCCGTAGGTCCAACACCCGCGCCTCCGCCCTACGCGGAGGCGGGCTGTCATGGATAAGCACCCAACAGCGATCAAACACCGTGGTGCGGAGGCTGCTCGGTATGTTGAGCACGGTCAGGCGAGAGGTGCAGAGTGCCGTCACCAGTAGTACGAATTGAAGGTCGGGCATCTGGGGACGATGGATGTCGAGCGTCTGCATGGTCACACAGCCTTCTTCCGGTAGTCCGCCAAGGCCTTTTGATCGCATCCTCAGCCAAGACTGAGGAACACGTGGGCCTTGTCGGCCTCAAGTCGTTCCGATCGCCGCTGCCGGTTTCTGGGCAAACTCCTTGTACCCATACCGCGACCTGAGATATTCCCTGGCCTCATCGCTGACATATTCGGCGAATTTGTAGCGATCATCTTCGACGGTCTTCGCGTCTGCCATGACCTGATCGGTCGGAATTGCATATTCGATATTGCAGGACGTATAGGCCTGGATGTAGGTCGGGCCGACCTCTCGGGCGATCAGCACCGCCTTCTTAATGCAGCTCTCCACCCGCCGCGGATTATTTGGCACGACCGTGGCGATGTAGGCGCAGCCGGCGATTTTGGCCATGGCCACCATGTCCATCTTCTCGAATTTCTTGCCGAGCGGAGCCATCTTGAGCACCGCACCTCTGGTCGTCATGCCGCTTTCCTGTCCGCCCGTGTTGCCGTACACTTCGTTATCCAGCATGATCGTGGTGAACCGCTCCTTCCGGAACCAGGAATGGAGCACCTGCTGAAATCCAATGTCGGCCGTGCCGCCGTCACCCGCCATCACGACAACATCCTTGGGCTGGTCTCCGAACCGGATGCGCAATCCACGCGACAAGCCGCTGGCCACACCGTTTTGATCGCCGTAGTTCCCATACACGAAGGGAATGGCCGCCTGCGATATGGCTAACCGGCCGCATCCGGCCGTCCCGACCGTAATGGTATCTTCGGGATTCGGGAAGGCGATGATAGCCAACCGGATGAACAGGGTCATCGCACAGCCGGCGCACATCGGATGTTCCTCGAGAATTTCCTTGAAACTCCCCATCTGCGACACCGTGGTCTTCTTTCCGAAGGGCCCGTGCTCCACCATGTCGCGGTATTCTTTCGGCATGTACGCTTCGAATCCAGGTGAAAACTTCACATAGTTGAGACTCATTAGACACCTTTCCTCTCTTGTGGCTTGGCGCAGGCGCGCCGATAACAATGATCTTCATCTCGCCGGCTGGCGCGTCGCCGTTTCAACTGCCGCGTCCGGCCAGGACCGCGGATCGGATGCCGATTGCCTTTTTGATTTCTTCCACGATGATTTCCGGCGGCATGGTCATGCCCCCACAGACGCGCGGTCCCGCGATGACTCGTTCCGGATGGGGGATCGTCGCTTTGATCTCTCGTGCCATCCACCCGATGACATTGAACTCCGGCACGATGATATGTTTCGCATGCTTCGTGGCCTCCAGGAGTTCTTCCTCCGGCCAGGGCCGGAGTGTCTTGATCTTCACCAGCCCCACACGGATCCCTTCATCGGCCAGCAGACGGATGGCTTCACGCCCTTGGGAGACCGCGGTCCCGGACGTAACGATGAGCACATCGGCGTCGACGTTTTCGGTGTCGATCAATCCGTCCAGCCACCCGATGGTATGCTTTCGGGACCGTTCCGCGGCCGCCCAGATTTCCTGTTGCCAGCTCGCGTGCGTGGCGTAGCTGATGTAGTTGCTCTTCATCACAAACGGATCGCGCATCATGCGGACCGGCGGACATTCCATGTCCATGCAGGGCACCGGCGACCGGTAAGGATCATACGGCGGCAGGCACATGTCCGTGGGGGTCAGATCGACGGTATCTTTCGTATGGGTCACGAAGAATCCATCGCAGCAGAGGGCCAAGGGCAGATGCACATCCGGCTCTTCCGAGACCATGTAGCCTTTGAGAATCCAATCGTAAAAGTCCTGGGCAGTCTCCGCGTGCCAGACCAGCATGCCGGTGTTCATCAGATAGGCGATCTCGATCGTGTCCGGTTGGATCGAGAGCGGTGAATTGATGCCCCGGCAGGTGACGATGCATTGGATCGGCAATCGTGCTCCGGCCCACATCGGGAAGTTCTCCATGGCGCGCATGGTGCCCGGGCCGGCAGTCGTCGTGAAGACGCGGGCTCCGCCAAATGCGGAGCCAGCGCATTGCGACATGACGGCAAATTCACTTTCCCCGCGGAAGTAATCGCCGATATATCCCTCGGCAAAGAGTTCGCCGCAGAGAGCGGCCGCTTCGCTCTGGGGCGTAATGGGATAGGCCACCATAATATCGACGTTGGCGCGCCTGACGGCTTCTTTGATGACTTCGCTGCCGGTGAAGAACGACGCCGTGCGAGGCGCCTCGTTCATCATGACGCGTGGGTCGGTGATGACCTGGCCTTTTCTATTTTTCGTTCCGATGATTGATACAGTTTCCATTGATCCAATCTCCTCTACTTGCTGCGCACCAGCGAGTCATGCGCTGAATGAACTGCCGCATCCACAGGTCGTTTTGGCCTGCGGGTTCTTGATGGCAAAGCCGGACCCTTGCACGGTGTCTTGAAAATCGACTTCGCAGCCGGCCAGCAGCGGAGCGCTTTGCGAATCCATAATGACTTTAACGTTGCCCTTTTCGACAACGGTGTCGTCATCTTCGAGCCGAGACTCGAAGGCCATGCCGTACTGGTAGCCATGGCAGCCGCCGCCTTTCACAAACACTCGAAGACCAATCGTGTCTTTCTCTTCTTGCATGAGTTCCCGAATCTTTTGTTCAGCTGTCGGCGTCATCGTGATCATGGCACTTCTCCTTTTTCCTAGGTGGCGGACATGGGCGGCACACCTTGACCCACTCGGGTATCGAGGCCGCTATAGCCACAAAAACGTGTGTTCACCTGAGTTCGATTCTCGGCTTGTGGGGAAGGGGCGTCTGGTCAAAATTGCTCAGACGATTCCCTTTTCAGTTCCTGCACTGCCTCTGGCGTAGAAGCGGCGGAGACCGGAGAGTCAGTCGCGCCAAGAGAAGTACGTAGCGGCGCGAAGGATAGGACAGTCGGCGTGGCTTTATACGTCTAGAATCAGGCTAAGCGCTATTGGTACCGGAGTCAAGCGCTATTAAGGGCTAGTGGGTTCGATCGATAGGCTCAGTGCACAGGCTTCCATCCTGACAAGGCGCACCGCTGTGCGATGAGGGGCGTGAAGCTCTGCACGTCTTCCGATACGGCCGTCATGACATCATCCGCCAGCCCCTGATCGTCGAAACATTCAAACACGTCGTCGAGAAAGCCGCCGCGCAACAGCGGATGGTGCAAAAACGCGCGTCCGTGACCGGCGGCGACTTCCAACGGATATTCGTTCACGACGATGCGTTCGAAGCCGAGCTGGTGAAGCCACCCACGGCCTTCTTCGGCAGATGGCCGTTCAGCAACATAGGCTTCAAACAGGCGTCGTTCCTTACGCAACCGACGTACCGCCATTTCCTGATCCACTCTCCGCCACAGCGAATCGAACGTGCCCCGCGAGGGAAACGTCAGTACGATTTGGCCGCCCGGCTTCAGGTGCGCCGACAAGCCCTGTAACGTCGCAAACCGATCAGGTCGAAAGAACATGACGGACAGATTACCCGTGATGCGATCAAAACTCGGCAGGCTCGTCGGCAGCTCACGCATATCAAGATGTTCGAACCGGAGCCATGGGAGTGCTTGGCCTTGAATAGCTCGCGCACTGGCCACCTGCCGCTCGCTGAAATCGATCCCCAGTACCTGCCCGGCGTCACCCACCTGCTCGGCTAGATAGAAGGCAGGAATTCCATGCCCCGACGCCACATCCAGAATCGTCGCGCCAGGGAAAAGATGGAGTTGCAACAGCAACGATTCCGCGAATGGGGTCGACCAATCGTCGTGCCGTGGGAGAACCCAGCGAGAAATCATGGATTTTACCTCTTAACCCGAGCGTAGCCCTCTACCCTATCATGCCCTGAGGATGCCGTTTCAGTTCCACCTGACAACTCACGAGTCTCGAACTTTGCAGCATCGAACTTATCCACCGGTCAATTCTGCACAGTTTCTCGGGTCGCCCTATTCTAATATTTTGATTGATCATATCTCGATTCATTCCGATGGTGACGCCGTCACAGGGATTTTTGTCAGGTGAAAGGGGATTTATATGGAGCGAGCCAACAACACGACAGACATCCGTCCAGCGGGAGAAACACCAGGCGCATCTGAGCACACCGAGCCGAACGGCAGGAAGACCCGAACTCCATTGCAACAACGGTACAGGCTCCTGGAACAAGAACTCGCCAAACGTAATAGGGATTTAGAGCGTTCTCGGCAGAATATCCGGTCACTCGTGGCACAACTCGATCTTGCCGAGGAACGCGAACGTAAGCAGCTGGCGACGGATTTACACGACTATCTCGCACAATTGCTCGCGCTAGGGCATATGAAAGTGGAAGAGCTGAAGCGATTTGCTCTACCTCCGAAAGGCGATGAGTTAGCCCGAGACGTCGAAAGCGTGCTGAGCCAAGCGTTACAGTATTGCCGGACATTAATGACCGAGTTGAGTTCTGCTAATTTGAAGGAAGAGGGCCTGGCAGCTGGGATCCGGTCACTTTCCACACAAATGAAGCGTTATGGTCTTGAGGTGACGGTTCAAACGGATCCGTTGGATGGCACGTCCGTTTCGGAAAGCGCCGCCGCATTGCTCCTACGATCGGTGCGGGAACTGCTGATCAACACGGTGAAGCACGCGGCAGTGAAGCAAGCCAGCATCCGCATCACCTGCGCAGATGGACACCTTCAGATCGTCGTGGGAAACGAGGGCGGCCCTGATCTTGCCGCTTCCACGAACGGATTGGCTGCGGGAACTGGTACTACTCTCTCCTCGGGATTCGGCCTTCTCTTTATCAGGGAACGAATGAAAGTCTTGAATGGTCGCCTTGATTTTGAATCGGTCCCAAACCAACGAACAACAGCGACGCTCATTGTGCCCACGCAAAGCCTATAAATGTGTCGGCTCGTACATGAGTCATCCAGAGTCCATCCGCTCCGCCCCGATGGCTGAGGAAGGAGGTGACAGAGCGGCTCCCGTCCGGCCAGAGCAGGCGGTTCCCACTGGACTGAGACGGAAGCAGCTTAGCCCTTCACGCTGGTTTTACCTCCAGTGGATACGCCACACCTTCCATCCGGGTCAGTGACTCCCGGCCAAACCCAAGCGCTCCACCCATAAGGGACGCACCGAGCGAAAGCACCGCCATGACGAAAAGCCACCAGGCTGCAGATCCAACCCCTGCCATCGTGGCGTTACCGAGATCCATAGATTTCTCTTTGATGTCTTTGCCTGCCTCCTTGACGCTGTCCAACATGCCGACGGCGGATTGAGCCACTTCTTGAGCCTGTTTTTCTGACAGACCGAGTTTGTTCACCATGACGTTCACCGCCGCATCGCGGTCCATGGCAGCGAGTTTGTCACGAATTTCACCGATGGTTGAGTCAGCCATAGGCTGAAGCGACTGGCCATCTCGCGCCTTCGGTCTCGTTTTGTCGACGTTTTTGCTGATCGTGCCTGGCTGTAATTCGGGCTTCTCGGTCGCTTTCAGTACAGACTCGATCTGATTGCGAATGTCCGCTGCGGTGACGTTGGCCATAGCAGGACCCGGCACTTTCGAGGCTGCCGCCGAGACCGCCGTGCCTACGCCTTGGCCCAGCATCTGCAAACCACCACTCAGGGTGGTAAACAGCCCACCGATCATAAATGACAACGCGGTCGTGCCCAGCCATGCGAAGACCACTGACGTCACGGCCCAGAGGACCGCACCATGATATACGCCCACAGTCCGGATAGAGGCTCCAGACAAACGTGAAGCGGCATAGCCTCCGATGAAAGCGGAAATCACCATTGACATCCCCGTCCATAGACCGGTCGCTAATGGGATGCCGCCTGCCGGATGGACCTCGCGTAAATCAATCGACCACGCACCGATGGACAACCCTAGCAAGGTTAGAACCATCTGTATGGCAAGACCGATGGCTAAACCGGCCATGATTGCTCCCCACTGAATCTGACTCCTGCTTTGGAACCACCGCTCATAAGTTGCCTGCATGTGAATCACCTCTTCCTGCTAAAGATCAAAAGACAACATTCTCCACATCATTCATCTACACTATGCACGCAAGCCCCGTCTCACACTGGTCAAAACAGCTCACGCAAAGGCGACACGCACGAAGGCGACAGTCCGGCCCTCACGCTCCTCAATGTTGTACAAGTCAGCCGACTCTATGGAAATGATAATGCGGACATCGGCTGATCATTGAATTGACGAGTTCGCAGGAAGGAATGGAATGGCACGAGCCCTAGTCGTGCAGGACGACATTCAGGAGGGAGCTGTGCACGTGCAACTCGCCGTTGTACTCAATGAAGCCCAGCTTGCGGAACTTATTCATAAAGAAACTGACGCGCGAGCGGGTGGTGCCGATCATCTCGGCCAGCGTT
>DASTQE010000075.1:0-3623 GCA_035761895.1 Nitrospira sp.
CTTCCAAGTCATGTCTTGGGCCGGATCGATTTTGCACATGCGGTAAATGAGCCGTTCGATCGGAGAGAAGATTCGATCCAACCCACAAGAACGGCCTTCGTACACCTGGGCCATGTACCATCCCAAGGGTTTTGCGAGCCCCAGCAGGACGACAAAATAGAACAACACTTGAGTCAGACCATTCAGGGTCATCAGAATTTCTCCGGCCCGAGCAGCGCGATCATCAGATAGACCAGCAAAGCGACTGAGAGAATCCCGCCGACGACATACATTACGCTCATGGGCGCACCTCTAGAGACGATCCAACGCAGTGATCAACCACGCTGATGCGAGGAAAAAGACGATTGCCAGCCCCAACAAGAGGATATCCATGCGTTCCTCCCTTCTCAGGCGCTTGAACGCTATCAAAAGCCACGTAAAAAAGGTGTCAAAACGTCATGGGGAGTCGAGTGTCCAAATCAGACCGAAGATGAGCATGTGCTGGGCCGGCGTCAGTCCCACCACTCCAGGCGCAATCTCGTTGCCCTTGAAGAACCCTCCTCCTGGACCCGTGCTTTCGTCGTACCGATATTCGAGCCGGGAAATAAGGTTCGTCCAACCGTAGGGGAAGCGATACTCCAACGTGGTCGTCACGGCCTTGATGAATTGTTCGAATCCCGTGAGACGGCCGTTTCGATCCCAGAAGAATTCCGGCCGCACTGCTACGCTCCACGGCCCGTTGAAGTTCCATCGAACAGGGAGTATGGCGCCGATCCAGAATGTCCGCGGGCTGCCGGGCACCGCCAGGTTTTCGGTGCCCACTTGATTTTCGAATGCAATTGTCAGGTTCTCTCCCTTCCATTCGACAATAGTGTCAAAGAACAGCCGCCAGAACTCAAGCGAGGTATTGGCTTGCTCCGGTCCCCAATAGATCGCTTCCTTCACCGTCCATTGCGACGAGGGCTTGTACACAAGTTGTCCCCCATAGCTTGGCTGATCATTCGGATGAGAAAGATGGAAGTAGCTATTGATCACGTACAAGGTACCGGTCAATTGCTCATTAAAGGAGTAGCTGGCGTTCACGCCGAACATCAGATATGGCGAGTAGTCGGCAATCCAAGCTCTGGTGTAATGGTTGTTATCTTTTGCATAGAGCGAGTCGTACCCAATCAGACTGTTAAACAGCCCGGCCTGGATCGTGATTCCGTTTCCGACCGGGGCAAGATAGGATGCATTGGCACGTCCGAAGTGACGAAGTTGATCGGATGAGCCGACTTTGGGTTGGTTAGCGTGAAACGGGAAGTTCTTCGCATCCTGTCCACCATGGACGAGCCATTCCGTCCCCCATCTTGAATGGACCGTTGCATCTTTCCGGATATAGACGCCGGCCATATTCAGATCCAGCTCGTTGACCCGTGGAGTAGTGCCCCGATTACGAAACAGATGATTCTCGGGAAAATTGAAGTTGAGTGAATACCCCAGATCCACGAATCCGCCGTAGTGCCATTCAGGCCCCGGCTGCTGAACATCCTCGGATGCTGGGTGCTTGCGCTCCTGGTCTTGCGCGTTCGGGCCGACACTCTCAGCCAACACCGGTGTGGTGATCATCCATGCCACACACGTCAACACGCCCGTGACCCACCGAGCAATCTGTATCATTAGCAGCAACCTGCATTCATATATGCCTCCTTGCTCATTCATTACGCGCCTTCGATTCGCGGTCTTCAAGCTCTCTTATTGCCTAATCGAACTCCGACGTTGCGCCCAGACAAGCACAACCAATCCAATATCATTGCAACTTATGGTTCAGAACCGTATCTCGAGTGAAGAACGTATCAAGCTCCATGTCAGGACGGTGTAAAACCGATCAAAGAAAGCATTAAGACGATATAAAAACGGAGCGGAAGGGTAAGGCGAGTATACGCGCTACGCAGCAAGATCGGACGCGCCAAGTTGCGTCTGTTTATTTCCGTGGCTCACTCAACACACACCACATCTGGCGTGTACCGGATTTCTGATCGGTCACCGGCTCGCCGCTGAAGAAGCTCACCTGCCAGGCCACAATGTCATCCTTGGCATCGGACGTGCTGGTCCAGTAGATTTCCGATTTGATGTTCGAGAAAGGATGGCCGGGCGGCAGGGCGGGATCACGTTGCGCCGGATCGATCAGAGTCTTGAGCTCTTCTACCGACGGACCGCGCCATCCTTTGTGTCCGCCGATTTCCTTGGTCGCACAGCGCTCGTTTGATCGACTCCACACGTCGTGTTCCCGGTCTGGTTCCTGTTCCCAAATCAAACCGGTCTGATTGTCTTTGACGGCCGCACCGTTCATCACCAGGGAGAACCGCTCTGGCGCGTTTTTCTCCGCGCCCGAACCAGGGAAGGACGAAAGCAGGACGGACGCGATGCATGACGCTATCACGACGGCGTGCAAACGTCCCTCGTTTCGCATGATGAACCCGCTTTCTCAGAGAGGCTGGTGAGGATCAGTGTGCCGAAGGTGCCTTGTCTTTTCAATAGGCACTCAGGCATGCTCTGCGCCGTTTGCCAACCAAGGAGGGCGCTATGCAGAACGAGGAGCACCGACGCCGGATTGATGTGCTGGCCATCGGATTGTTCGGCCTTGCCGTAGGGGCCTTGACTCTCGGCGTTGCGCAGGTAGGTGCCATCTCAGAGTCGAACAAGGTCGGCACGTTGGTGATTGCGCTGATGTTCGGCGGTATCGTGCAGATTCTGGCCGGCATTACGGATATTCGCTATCACGAACAACTCGGCGGCACTGCGCTCACGATGTATGGATTCTTCTGGACGACGGTGTGCATCGCGAAATTGGTCAGCGAGAGCACGTCGTTCCACCTCGACATGGTGTTGTATGCGCCGATCAATTTTGTGTACGCGGCCTTCTCCGCCGTCATGGTCTATCTCACGGCGTACCGGAATGCGACGCTGTGCATACTCCACGCCGTGATTACGGTGACATTCTCCTCCACGGTCCTCGTTCAACTCGGCCTGATCACCGAGACGTTTCCTGGTCTTTTTCATATGGTCGTTGGCTTTCTGGCGTTTTATCATGCCGTGGCCAGCCTGACCCAGGCCTTCACAGGACGCCAGCTCGTACCGCTTGGACCGCCCTTGCTGGAACGGGCGTATGCGTCCTGATGGAGTGGAGAGGATGAACCGGCCGCCAGCGCAAGCCGGCTAGTGGAAGGAGAAAGGCACCGGGGCGAAGGTCAACACAAAGACGGCGAACGCGATCCATCCCACCAGCACTCTGCTTCGTCCCAGGGGGACCTGTGGATCCATGACAGGCGGATGACCAAGGCCCCATACCCCAGCCATGAATGCCCAGATAAACCACCCCGGCCAACCGACAAACCCCAGTATGATCAGCAAAGGAAGAACCGCAAAGGCCATCGTCCGCTGCCGATTTCCCCATAACGCGTAGGCCACGTGCCCGCCGTCGAGCTGACCGATGGGAATCAAATTCAAGGACGTCACAAAGAGCCCGAACCAGGCGGCAAACGCGACAGGATGCAGCAGCACGTCGGCCTCTGGCGGTAGTGGCCCGATGATCAGCCAGGCCATGAACTTCAAGAGCAGGGGCTCGCCCAGCTGCAACCCATAGGTCGACGTTCGATCCACGA
>DASTQE010000076.1:0-3113 GCA_035761895.1 Nitrospira sp.
CCGCCAACCCGCCCAGGGCTTCCACCGTCGAATGAAGTGGTATGTGGATCAAGATCTGGTGCGGCCACAGGAGGTGGACCAGCAGACCGGAAAGCAACGCGGCGGCGGTCATACTGATGGGAAGGCGAGTTCGAACCATAGGACGACCCGCGACAGGATAGGCGAGGACATTACGACGTGGCGGAATTCAGGTCAAGCCACGGGTCAGGCAGGGACTATGCACGCGCCTTGACAGACTGAAGTCCGTAAACGACGCGCGAAGGCATCACGAACTTTTTTTAGGAGGCCGCTTTCGGAAACGTGGGGTCGAGAAACACCACCCTGCATTCTACGCAGACGAGCTGGCCGGTTTTGTTTCCCTCTTCTGTCAGGACATAATCCACGAGGCGGCTGTGTGTGCAGGTTGTCGTCGCTGCCGGGTCGAGGCGGGTGCTCTGAGGCGCGGTGGTGGTCATGACTCGTATCATGGCTGCCTCCTCTGATGCAGAGTAATGAATGGGAGGGAGCATGGACTTCTCAAGAGGGAGAAGTCAAGAAGCCGCCAACCGGCTGTGGGTGGGTCTTCTAGTCGCTGGGTTCCCAGTCGCCGTCCAGAATTCCGATAATGGCGTGTTGGAGGTCCACAAACCTGACGGGTTTGACAAAAAACGCCCTCACCCCGCACGCCAATGCCTCAGCCTTCACATCATGATCCCCTAACTCTGCGAGCAGGATGATCGGGCAGGACGGGTAGAGGGCACGGATGGTTCTCACATAGTCGAAGCCGCCTCCGGGAATCAACAGGTCTGAAAGGAGGACGTGAGGCTCTAAGTCGCTGATCTGTTGGATGGCTTCATGCCCGTTAGTCGCCTCGGCGACCTGCAATTCCAGCTGGCGTACGACATCGCACAACAAACTTCGCATGTCCACGTCCCTCTGAACCACGAGCACCAGTTTGCCCTGGTGGTTGTGCTGAACGGGCATGTCTGGATGTCCTTCCTCTGGATGGAGAGGAAACCTCCGACCTAGTGAAAACACAACTCATGCCACGATGCGATGTGTTAATTCTCAAGGTAATCCGCACGCGACACACGACATGACGGGGCAGAAGGCGTCCATGAACCGATAGGAAGAGGAGCATAATGCTACAGATTCAGCGATGAGTCTCACTGCGCGCATCGTCCCCCCCGCGGGCAGAAGATACAAGGGTGCTCACCCGCTGGGTGGGCCGCGGTACGGTCCCAAAAATACAGATGAGAGATGCCCGAAGAATCGCCGGGGGGGGAGCCACACTGTCAAGGCAAGCGAGGGACCTTTGAGGACTATTTGACCGCAAGCAGGCTTTCGACTGAGATGTCTTCGTCCACTGATTCCCAGTGAATGCCGATCCCGCCTCCGATCAGGCGCCAATTACGCCGTTGTTCAGGTGTGGCATTCAGTAATCGCGGAAACCACGCCAAGGGTGATGATATCTCGCGCCCGTCCGCTAAAACAATGCGCAGCATCGTGTCGGTGAATCCCACTTCAACCGCGAGGGGCTCAAATTTTATGGCCAAAAAACTCATGCCATCGCTCTGCCAATAACTGTTTGTTATTCTGGACGATCTGTAGGATATCCGTCAACTCGCTACTGCGAAATCCCTTTGCACGTGCAATGGATATGGGCTCTAACCATAGCTTTGCGTATCGTTCAGCCTGTTCGACATGAATGTGCGGGGGCTCTTTACCTTCCAAGCTGAAAAAGAAGAATTTATTCAGTGACTCACATGGACGCTTGCAACGCCTGCGCTCAGACTCTAAATGAGTTGGCACGGTGATTACCGCTTTCATCGCACAAAATCAAACAGACATACGCGGAAATGGTTGTATTTATGCAGGGTTGAGAGAGGACTTCGAGCAGCTCTTAATCGCCGATTTAGTGGTGGAGGGATCGCTCGACAGCAGCTTGCCGACAGCCGAGAAGGATGCGACGGGACTCCGTCTTGACTGCTGTGCGCAGACTCTCAGGCCCGACAATGTGAACGCCGCTGCCGAAGCTGAGCACCCACCCGACGACTTCGCGGCTGTCGGCGACAGTGAGGGTCATGAGCATCCCGCCGCTCTTGAGCAGCGTGATTTTCTGTGTGGGATGCCAGATCCGATCCTTGGCCCAGGCCGCTGTGGCTTTATCGAAACGCAGTTCCACTTCGATGGGCCGTCCGCGCATGACGGTCAGCGCATCCTGAACGAACGCTTCCAAATCAAACCCGAGCGGCATCTGATACGGATGGTCCGTGGTCGTCACCGCCTGCATGCGCTCAACGGCGAACATCCGGGGTTCCTTTCGCAGATGGCAGTAGCCGACGAGATAGAGGCCGCCCGACGCATACCAGAGGCGATAGGGATCCACTTCGCGGCGGGTCATCCGGAGGCGCGAGGCGGAGTAATACCGCATCTGGACCGTCCGTTTCTTCGCGATGGCCTCGGTGAGCCGATCGATGGTTTGCCGATGCTCCCGATACGTTTTGTGCGGCCCAATGCCAACGGCGAACACATTCTGGATCTGTTGCACGTAATCGATCGAAGCCGCCGGCAAGAGCCGTGAGGCCTTCGCCATCGCCGAATCCAGCGCGGTCTGGATTTCTGTGCCTGCCAGGGGTCGCAAAAGAGACCGGCTGATCACGAGCGCCATCAGTTCCGTCGGCGAAAACGACATGGCCGGAATCTGGCGGAACCCGTCCATCAAGCGCCACCGCACCCGCCCCTCGATTCGTTCATTGATCAAAGGAAAGCCCGCTGCTTCGAGGGCTTCCAGATCCCGACGCACGGTCCGGCCATGTTTGGGATAATCGGAAGGCAGCCGCTCGACAATTTCATCGAGCGTGAAGCCCCGCGACGACTCGAGCAATTGAAGCAGGGTCCATTGCCGGATGAGCTGGTCGTTGCGCGGCATAAGTGTCTGTCACACTTACCCCCCTGGGATACCAAATGCAATCATTCTGAAGGTGGGGCGAATGAAACAAAGGCGGGGAAATTCCGTATTTCTCAGCTCAACACGCAGGCAGAGTTCAGATGCACAAAGTGTTCATACGCACTGTCGTTAGCTCACTTTCTTCATCTCATTCATCAAGAGATCGTTAATAAGCGATTGATAG
>DASTQE010000077.1:0-10652 GCA_035761895.1 Nitrospira sp.
CCGAAGCATCAGCGGTTGCGATCGGCGTCGCGATTGGCATGATGAGCCCTCCCCGTCAACTCAGTAGCTGGATTGCCTGTACGTAGCCTGTTCCAAAACTTTTCAACACTAGGGAGGTCCCTAGTCCGGCTCGCTGAGAGTGAAATAGCAGAAACAAAGAGGCAGAGCAACCGACAAAATTGTGCACAACCTCCGAGATGAATCGAGTGCTGGAAAATCTGATGCCAAATCCGTACGTCGTCGTTGCCTGCCTGCGGTCGACGATGGCCCATCGTTGCCTTTGTAAGTCAAAGTCTCATGCTCTTGTTGCCTTCCGCGTGGTGCTTTGATTGCACTACACTAAAGAAATGACTAAGTTTATTCCCGCGCGCAGGCGCCCTTATGCCTCCCTTCCTGGTTGGAGATGACGGCTTCTATCTCTCGAATTCTACTTGCGATCGTCGCATTGGGAGCTTTGCTTGGCGGAGCCTACTTGGTCTTGGGCGCCGGCTTCTGGAATCGTGGATTGCCCGAAGGCTTGATTCAGGCCAATGGTCGCATCGAGGGAGATCATCTCACGGTGGCCAGCAAATTTCCCGGCCGTATTCAAGAACTTCGTGTCCACGAAGGCGACAACGTCACGGCTGGTCAAGTCATGGTTCGGATCGATGACGTACAAACACGTGCAAGGGTGGATCAGGCCCAGCATGCATGGGCGGCGATCGAGGCGCAGGTTCAGTCGGCGCATACCGCTCTGGCTGTGCTCAATCTCGAAGTGCCGTTGGCGATCGAATCGGCTCAATCCCGTGTTGATGAGGCGGGGGCAGAAGTGGAAAAGGCCAAAGCCGTCGAGCAAGAAGCCCGAGTTGATGAGCGGCGTCTTCGCAACCTGCTTCCGGAGGAAGCGGTCGCGCAACAGCAGTATGACCAAGCGCTCGCCAGGTGGAACGTGGCGAAGAGCAATGTGCAGGTCGCACGGTCGACCCTCGTGAAAACGAGAAAGGAACTGGCGCAAGCGGAATTGGGATGGAAACGGATTCGTGCCAAAGAGGATGAAGTTGCTGCGCTGGAAAGCCAGCGAGATCAGCTGGAAGCGGTCTTACAGGAAGCCGAGAGTGTGCTGGCCGACCTGACGATTCGCGCGCCGGCAAACGGCACTGTGACGACGCGAATGGTGGATATTGGGGAAGTCGTGAACGCGGGGACACCGCTTTTTGAAATCGTGGATTTGGATCGACTCTATCTCAAAGTCTTCGTGCCGGAGATTCAAATCGGCAAGGTCCGCTTGGATTTGCCTGCACGTATCCACACCGATGCCTTTCCGGACCAGCCGGTCGAAGCGACGGTCCGATACATTGCCTCGAAAGCCGAGTTCACGCCAAAAGAGGTCCAAACTCCAGACGAGCGGGTCAAGCTCATTTACCCCGTCAAGCTCTACTTGAAAGACAATCCTGATCATCGATTGACGCCTGGTTTACCGGCCGATGCCATTATCCGCTGGAAGGACAATGTCGCCTGGGTGCCGCCCAAGCGATGAACGGAAAAGCGACCGACGCAGGGCCAATGACCACCACACCAACACCCGTTGTCAAAGTGGAACAATTCGTCAAGCGTTACAAAAAGCACGTCGCCGTACAGGACGTAAAGCTGACGGTCAAGAAAGGTGAAATCTACGGCCTGATCGGTCCGGACGGCGCAGGCAAGAGCAGCCTGATGAAGGCCGTTGCCGGGGTGTTGGCCTATGAAGGCGGAGTAGTGGAGGTGCTCGGAATCCCGGTTGATTCCGAGGCCACGGCAGAGCGGGTAAAGGCGAGGATTGGTTTCCTGCCTCAAGGGCTCGGACTGAATCTTTATCCTGAACTCTCCGTCGAAGAGAACATCGATTTTTTTGCTCAGCTGAGATTAGTGCCTGAAGACCAGTTGGCCGAGCGAAAAGCAAGGCTCCTCGGCATGACGAGGCTCGACAAGTTTCGCGATCGAGCCATGAAGCACTTGTCCGGCGGCATGAAGCAGAAACTCGGGCTCATCTGCACACTGATCCACGAACCGGAGTTTGCGATTCTCGATGAGCCGACGACGGGAGTCGATCCGGTGTCGCGCCGGGATTTCTGGGCCATCCTGACAGAGCTGATTCATACGAAAGGGATGACCGCATTGGTCTCGACGGCCTATATGGACGAAGCCGTACGGTTTCATCGGCTCTCGTTTCTCTCTCAAGGAAAAGTTCTGGCGGCGGGAACCCCCGGAGAAGTGCAGGAGCTCGTTCCCGGGTCGGTTCTCTCGTTCCAAGCGACGCCACAATTGGAAGCGGTGGCCCGGCTCAAGCGGAGATATCGCCAAGTCGAGGCGTTGGGACCTAAGGTGCATGTGTTCACGGAGGAAACGGACCATGCGGAAGCGGTGAGGTCTCTCGAGGTGAGTTTAGGGGATATCAAGCCGAACCAAACGCAGGTGCGTGATCCGGACCTCGAAGATGTCTTTGTCGCATTGTTGCTTCGGCAAGCCACGACTCACGAAGCATTCACATCGCCGGCGGCTTCTGGACAACCGAGGACGTCCGGACTCGCGATTGAAGCCAGAGACCTCGTGCGTGATTTCGGACAATTCCGGGCGGTCGATCGCGTCAGTTTCCTGGTCAAGTCGGGCGAAATTTTCGGCCTTCTCGGTGCGAACGGTGCCGGGAAAACGACGGTCATTAAGATGCTAAACGGCATCATGCCACCGACTGGAGGAGAAGGATGGGTGGCCGGTGCCGACATGAAAACGGCGGGAGGGACGATTAAGGAACGGATCGGCTATGTGTCTCAAGCCTTCTCACTCTATCTGGATTTGACGGTGGTTGAGAACATCCGGCTCTTTGCGGGGATCTACGGACTGGATCGCACAACGACGAGTGAACGTCTCGACTGGCTGGTATCGATGGCCGGATTGAAGGGCTATGAATCAAATTTAACCGGCCGATTGCCGATGGGCGTTCGACAACGACTCGCGCTGGGATGTGCATTAGTCCATCGACCACAGGTCCTGTTTCTTGATGAACCCACATCCGGCGTAGATCCGATCGGACGGCGGCACTTCTGGGATATCCTGTCACGCCTGGCTCGGGAGGAGGGCGTCGCCATTCTCATCACGACCCACTATATGAACGAGGCCGAACACTGTGATCACCTGGCCTTGATGTACGCAGGCCGAATCGTCGCCGAAGGGTCTCCCGAAGCCATGAAGCAACAGGTGGAACGGGAAGCAGGCTCCCTCCTCGAACTGACGACGGATCGGCCGGGTGAAACGCTTCAGCAGTTGGTGCAGGCAGGATTTGGCGGGGCGGCACTGTTTGGAACGAAGATTCATCTCCTATCCAAAGATCCCGCTCAGGAGCAGACCCGTCTCCACGCCGCGCTGTCGCCGAGAGACCTGCAGGTGCGGGGTATCGCGGTGCGTCCACTCACCCTCGAGGACGTGTTCGTCCATCGGGTCATGACACTCGAGCGGCGGGAAGAAGAGGCTGTCAGAGGAGAGCCTCTATGAACCTTCAACGTATTGCCACCGTCGCCTGGAAGGAATGGCGCGAGACGATTCGGGACCGGATGTTCGTGTTGTTAGCGTTTCTTCTTCCGATCTTATGGATGTTCGTCTTCGGCTACGGACTTGTGCAAGACGTGGAGGATATTCCATTTGGGGTGGTCGACCGTGACCAGAGTTCCTTGAGCCGTGATTATCTCTATCGGTTTTTCGAGTCACGCTATTTCAGTTTTCAGCGATACCTTCCAAGCGAGAAAGACGCCGATGCTCTGCTCCAGGAAGGCAAGATCAGGGTCGTCCTCGTTGTTCCTGAGAAATTCGAAGAACGATTGCGTGGTGGGCAATCGGTCGGCATTCAGACTCTGATTGACGGCACGTTTCCGCTCAGGACCGACATCATCAAAGGATACGTGATCGCCATCAA
The DNA here is from genome assembly GCA_035761895.1 of Nitrospira sp. Taxonomy (GTDB): domain Bacteria; phylum Nitrospirota; class Nitrospiria; order Nitrospirales; family Nitrospiraceae; genus Nitrospira_C. The sequence continues at coordinate 3,923 of DASTQE010000077.1, forward strand.
TAGCGCGTTCAGCGCAGAACGGCTCTCCGCATACTTGTCCCGTCGCCAGGGCATTACCGTCGAGCAGGCCGAGACTCAGACGCACCCCATCAGAACCGAGGTCCGATATCTCTACAATGAAGAGGTGCGAAGCACCTGGTCCATGGTGCCGGCGCTGGTTATGTTTACCTTGATGGTCTCGTCTCCGTTGTTGACGGCGCTGGGGATTGTGCGAGAGAAAGAAACGGGATCCATTTATAACATTTACAGTTCAACGGTCACACGGTTCGAGTTTCTTGCCGGCAAGCTGCTTCCGTACGTGGTGATTTCATCGGTCAATGCCGGACTCTTGTGGATCATCGCCACTCAATGGTTCGCTGTCCCCTTCAAAGGTAGTCTGCCATTCTTCTTGGCCGCCTCGGTGATCTTTGTCTTGAGCAGTACTGGCATCGGCCTGCTCGTCTCGCTCTTGGTACGCACACAGATTGCGGCGCTCGTCATCACCATGGTTCTGAGTATGCTTCCCACCATTTTGTTCTCCGGTTTGATCGTTCCGGTCTCGTCTCTGAGCCGCGGCTCTCAGATCCAGGCTCACCTGTTTCCTGGGATGTACTACACCAACATCGTCCGGGGCACGTTTCTTAAAGGGGTCGGCGTCGAGGTGTTATGGATGGACGTCTTGGCCCTCGCCTTCTACGCCATTATTTTGCGGAGCATTGGCTACCGGCTCTTTACCAAGAGGCCGTCATCATGATAGCCACGCGACCCATCCCGCGACGCCTCATCGTCTGGTGGCGCCGCTTGATCGTCATGACTCGAAAGGAGATGCTCCAGTTGGCCAGGGACCTCCCGATCGGCTTGCTCCTCCTGTACTCCTTTACGCTGGCGGTGTACATCGCAGGGAACGGCATACGCTCGCAGCTGCACAATGCCAGCCTGCTCGTCCAGGATAATGACCACAGCGTGTCCTCGCGGGAGCTGATCCATAAATTCAGAGCTCCCTTCTTTCGGCTTGAAGGGGAAATCAACGATCCTCAAGAAGGGCTTCGATTCCTCGACCGAGGCAAGGCGATGGCGGTCTTGGACATCCCACCACGCTTTCATGAGCAACTGTCAACCGGCGAGCCTACGGCGGTGCAATTCTTGGTGGACACGACAAACTCGGCGCAAGGTCTGTCTGCGGCGAGTTATGCGGTGCGCATCATTGCGCAGTTCGAACAAGAAACCGTGCTGTCGCGACTGGGAGGCTTAGCCACCTCAGAGAATCTTCCGATTCTCGTGAGCGACCATCGAGTCTGGTACAACCCGGACCAGAACGACGCCTGGTTCGAATCCATCTCGCACCTCCTCCGCCAGATCACGATCTTTGCGATACTTCTCCCAGCCGCCGCTCTGGTTCGAGAAAAGGAACGTGGTACCGTGGAGCAGCTGTTGGTCTCTCCGTTGACGCCTTTTCAAATCATGTTGCCAAAGGTTGTCGCGATGACCGTGGTGATCGTGTGTGCCACAGCCGTCGCACTGTTAGGCATCATGAAACCCGCGTTCGGTGTTCCGATCAGGGGCAGTCTTTTGCTGTTTTTGACCCTTACGGCCCTGTTTGTCTTCAGCACCGCCGGCATGGGCTTAGCTGCCGCCACGGTCGCCAAAAATCAGGCGCAGGTGGGACTGATGACACTGCTCGTCGTCGCTCCGATGATGCTCCTCTCAGGTCTTGTCACCCCCATGGAGGCCTTGCCTCCATGGATCCGTCACCTCATGATGTTGTCGCCCCTTCGATATTTTGTCGATATTGCCAATGGCATACTCTTGAAAGGCAGCGACGTGAGCACCCTCTGGCGACCAGTGCTCGAAATGGTTGTGCTGGGGGGCGGGCTTTTTGGATTTGGGATGTGGCGGTTTCGACGACAGTTTGACTAGCGGCAATTATGAACAAAAAGATTTCGTTCTCCATCTGGTACGTCATCCTCGCGATCTGGGCTGTGATCCTGGTGCATGACTTCATTTCTGCCCCGCAGAAGATCGAAGAATTGCCTTACAGCGAGTTCAAGACACTCGTTGCCGATGACAAAGTCGCAGAGGTTGCGGTGAGCAATCAAACCCTCACGGGCAAGCTGAAGCCGGAGGGCGAATCGAAAGAACAGAAACAGTTTTCCACGATCCGGGTGGAAGATGCCGACCTGGTCCGGGATCTGAACCAACATGGCGTCAAGTTCACCGGAGTCATCGAGACGACGTTCTGGCGCGATCTCCTATCCTGGATCCTGCCGGGCGTGGTTTTTGTTGCCATCTGGCTTTTCGTGTTTCGCCGGCTCGGTCAAGCTCAAGGTGGCTTCATGCGGGTTGGGCAGTCCAAGGCCAAGATCTACGTGGAGAAAGACATCAAGGTGACGTTCGCCGATGTTGCCGGCGTCGAGGAAGCCAAAGATGAATTGCGGGAGGTGATCGAGTTTCTCAGAACACCCGACAAGTTCACGAAACTCGGCGGCAAAATTCCAAAAGGGATCCTGTTGGTCGGCCCGCCGGGGACCGGTAAAACGTTGCTGGCGCGGGCGGTGGCGGGTGAAGCCGGTGTCCCCTTTTTCAGCATCAGCGGCTCGGAGTTCGTCGAGATGTTCGTGGGAGTCGGGGCCGCACGTGTGCGGGATCTTTTCGACCAGGCGAAGCTCAGGGCTCCTTGCATTATCTTTATCGATGAACTGGATGCATTGGGCAAAGCAAGGGGCATGGGCCCCATGGCCCATGAAGAGCGCGAACAGACTCTCAACCAATTGCTAGTCGAGATGGACGGGTTCGACCCGCGCATCGGGGTCATCCTGATGGCGGCCACGAACCGACCAGAAATTCTCGATCCGGCCTTGTTGCGAGCCGGACGGTTCGATCGTCACGTCTTGGTCGATCGGCCGGATAAAATCGGCCGTGTAGCCATCTTGCGGGTGCACGCGAAGAACGTGGCCTTGGGTCCTGATGCGGATCTTGAAACGATTGCGGGAATGACGCCGGGCTTTTCTGGCGCGGACCTGGCGAACGTGATCAATGAAGGGGCATTATTGGCAGTACGCCGCAACAAGGAAAACGTGGGGATGGCCGAACTGCAGGAGGCGGTCGAACGGGTGATTGCCGGCCTCGAGAAGAAGAATCGTGTCTTGAACAAGATGGAGAAAGAGCGCGTGGCCTACCATGAAACCGGCCATGCCCTGGTGGCTCTGTCGTTGCCTGGATCAGATCAAGTCCAGAAGATTTCTATCATTCCGCGGGGCATTTCGGCGCTCGGATATACACTGCAGCTTCCTACGGAAGACCGGTTCTTGATGACGAAATCCGAGTTGGAAAACAAGGTGGCCGTGTTGTTAGGGGGACGGATTGCGGAGGAATTAATTTTTGGGGAAGCCTCGACCGGAGCTCAGAATGATCTCGTGAAGGCGACCGACATTGCGAAGAGCATGGTCAAGGCCTATGGCATGAGCGAAAAAGTGGGCATGATTACACTGGAGCGGGAACGACAGCCGCAATTCGTCCAGATTCAAACGCCTCAGGAGAAAGGCGATTATTCGGAGGCGACCGCGCGCGAGATTGATTCAGAAGTGCGACGAATCATTGACGAACAGTATGAGCGGGTGAAACGGCTACTCGGGGAAAAGATGAGGGCGTTACAAGAAGGTGCCAAGGTGCTTTTGGAGCGCGAGGTTATTGGCGGTGCCGAGCTAAAAGCGATCATGGACAAGGGGTAGCGCCAAGATCTGTGGCATCTTGCGCCACACGACATTCACGCATTGATGCCTTTCTCTTCAGCCTGTCTGGGCTCAACGGGGCATGTCCCCTAACTACTTGTCGTCCTGCACCTTTACCCCCGATCTGGGATCGGTCTTCGTGGCATGCCGCTCGCAGGCAGAGGGTATAGCGAGTGGGAGCAGCGGCTGCTCCCGAAGCCGGAGTGCAAGAGACCAATCATGGGAGGTGGTTCATGACATGCAATGTTGGGGGCATCGAACGGCCAATTCGCATTATCGTGGGGGTGGTTTTGCTCGCCGTAGGAGCCTTCGCGAGCCTCCCCGTCTTCGGGACCGCGATGATGTTGCTGGTGGGAACGATCGCACTCGTGACCGGCGTAGTCCAATACTGTCCGCTCTGGGCCCTCTTTGGGATGAACACCTGTCCCACGCAGATGTCCCAAAAACACTAGGAAGATCATGAAGCTCTCGGTTGCCTATCACGGTGGGACGCGGCATGACATTGTCAGCGGCAAGCACCGGATTGTGACTGATCAACCGGTTGAGGATGGCGGCCAGGACGCAGGACTCAGTCCTGTCGAGCTCTTTGTCGGGTCCGTGGCAAGTTGTGTCGGCTATTTTGTGGGGCGATTCTGCGCGCGGCACGGAATTTCAGCAGACGGACTAAGCGTGGAGGCAGAATGGGTCATGGCTGAACATCCGCATCGCGTGGGCAGTATCGAACTTGCCATCCATCTTCCTCATCGAGTCACGCCCGACATGAAGGAAAGGCTTCTCAAAGTCGCGCATGGTTGTACGGTGCATCAGTCCTTGGTGATCGCCCCAACTCTCGACATCAAACTCAAGCCGCATACCTCATCGACGGTGCAACAGTCATGAGTGACATCGGGGACCAATCGCTCATCTCTCGGCGCCGATGCTTGAAACTGCTTGTCTCCGGCCTCGGTGCCGGCTTGGTCTTTCATCACGTCGGTTCTGCGGTCATCGCGGCCCAGAACGACGCGGCACGCAAGGAAACCAGCGGGCTCACCGTACGTGTCGCCAGGCCGTTGGATGCCGAAACGCCGGTGGGCGAGTTCGCTTCATTCCTGACACCCAATGATCGCTTCTTCGTGAGAAGCCACTTCGGTCCGCCCGCTAGAGAACATATCGAGGAATCCCAGTGGAGGCTGAATGTGGGAGGAGTAGTCGAGCGCCCACAGATGCTCACGATGAAATCGCTCCGTCAGTTCGAGCCAGTGACAATCACGGCTGTGCTGCAATGCAGCGGGAACGGTCGCGCGTACCATCGGCCGCGGGTTCCGGGCGTCCAATGGGAGCGCGGCGCGGTCGGCAATGCGGAATGGACCGGCGTACGCCTGCGCGATGTCTTAGAGGCAGCGGGTGTCCGAACCGAGGGAAGGCACGTGCAGTTTCAGGGAGCCGATCGGCCGGCCGTGGAGGCGGTCCCCCTTTTTGTGAGAAGCATTCCGCTTGAGAAGGCCATGGATGCGGACACGATTCTCGCCTATGAGATGAACGGGAGAGCGTTACCACTGCTTCACGGCGCGCCGCTCAGAGTGATTACTCCGGGATGGATGGCGGAGTCCTGCATCAAGTGGTTGACTGACATCGTGGTACGAGAGGATGAGACGAAAGGCTACTACATGCAAACGGCCTATCGAGTCCCGAAAGTTCCGGCGGCCTCCGGTCTTACTACGGATGCGATGGTCCCGGTGGAGGCCATGCCCGTCAAGTCACTGATCGTAGCTCCGGAGAGCGGCCAGAACGTGCCTGTCGGGCTGGTTAGAATTCAAGGAGTGGCCTGGGCCGGCGAAGCCAAAGTGGCCAAAGTTGAACTGTCGATAGATGAAGGGAGGACGTGGGAGACGGCTCGGTTTCTCGGCAAGGATCGGCCCTACGCCTGGCGCCAATGGGAATTCATGTGGACGGCAAAGGTTCCAGGGACAGCCACGCTTCTTAGCCGCGCCACGGATGCGCATGGCGAGCAACAACAGGCGAGGACTCCCTGGAACCCGGGCGGCTTCCTGTGGAACGGGTGGGATCGCGTCTCGGTTCAGGTCAATGCATGATAAAGACATCGCCCCAGATCGCGCTCTTTTTCTCAGCCATGTTCATGATGCTTACGGCGGTCAGTGCCTTGCCGGAAGACGATTTGAATTCAATCAGTATCGCGCTGGGCCCACGGGCGGAGGCATTGATCCTCGCTCGCTGTTCCGTCTGCCATAGCCCCGATCTCATCACGCAGCAGCGGCTTCCGCCTGCCCGGTGGGAAGCGATCGTTGACAAGATGAAACACTGGGGCGCCGAGATTTCCCAGGAGGAAGCCGGTCTTCTGGCTCGCTATCTCTCGGCGCGCTATCATTCCGGCGCGCCCGACCGCTTGCCGCCGCTCGAACATGAAGCCGGATTGGCGGAGCCGTTGGGACAGGAGCCCGCTTCGACGGGACCGATCGTCGGCGTGGCCGGGAGAGGAGCCGGCATCTTCGAGAACAATTGCCAGGCCTGTCACGGTCACGAAGGAGTCGGAGGACAGGGACCCAGGCTCTCCAAGAATCCGATTCTTCAACACGAAGATCTATTTTGGGACACCGTGCTTCATGGCCGGGGCCCCATGCCGGCCTGGAGTTCGGTCCTGAGTGAACAGGATATCGCGGACATCCATGCGTGGTTATTGACGCGCTAGACTGGCGTCGAGGTGCCCGAATGAAAGGAGCTCCTATGAAGGTGAGCCGAGGGATAATGATGGGAGGAGCCGTGCTCGCGCTGGTAGGGCTGATGTCGTTCCCGCGCCTGTTGTTCGGCAGCGATCCGTCTCGGGCGAAGGAGTTGATACAGCAAGCGTGCGTCCAATGTCACCGGCTGGAAGGGCAGGCCGAATCACGCTTCAATCTCCGAGCCCCTGATCTGATTTGGGCCGGGAGCAAATACCAGCGCCCATGGCTCATCCGCTGGCTGACCGGCAAGGAAGCGCCACTGTACGCGAAAGGCTATCGTTGGGATCTCAGCGAAGGACCGGTGAA
>DASTQE010000078.1:0-2678 GCA_035761895.1 Nitrospira sp.
CGGCGGATTATCTCGCTCCTCAATCGCGGCAAAGAAAGCATCCATATCCAGGTGACTTACAATTCTCATGAGCGTTCACCGATAGTGAATTTTGGCAGGGCTACGCGGTGAAGGAAGACTTTGGCCACTATCTCTGCAACGCCTCATCTGCCTCGCTGCAGGCCAGGCAGGTGGCCGCCGAGGGCACGGACTGCAGTCGAGCAACCGGGATGTCTCTTCCACAGCGCCTCACAATGTCCATACGAACCGGTCTCCATTTTCATGAGAGCACGGTCGATGGCTTCAATTTCCCGCTTCATGCGTTCATCCAAACGATCGAGCAACCGAATCATGGTTTCTGTCCGCCCTCGCTCTTCAGATTCAGATTCCACGTCCGTTTCAAGCCACAGCAGATCATCTTCGGTCTGCGCAGCCTGACGAAAGATGTCCCGCCGTTGCGCAAGAAGCTTGGCCCGAAAGTCTTGTAAGGGCAGCATGAGTCCTTCCTCTTATTCCGTTATATCGATCAACTGCTTGATATTTATCACGTTCTGCTGCTTCTTCGACATGACGCACTTCATTGCTCCAACGATGTCCAACTTCATGGCAATGAACCCTTCCCTGTACAATGAGCAAATGGGATGCCGAGTGTATCTTGGACTCTGGGCATGAGGTGAGCTGGCTGTTTTCCAGAAACAACCTTTTATCGGAACACTGCGACCTTTCGCTACAGCGTAAGAGTCTCGTTTGTGGCGGATTTCCCCATAGATTCTGCTTCAGATCTCATCCACCTCAGGGGGGAATCGGGATTTCGAAGATGTTACGCGCCATCCAAACGCGGCATCGCGCGGCCCTTTTCTTGCCAAATATCTCGAGCCGATTTCAAGGAATTCCGAGTTGCACTCCGTCTGTGCGTCGGGTCGCTCGAACCGGGGATGATGCATCAACTGCAGATGAACGTGACGCTAGCCCGTGAGCGCATCAAACAGCTCGAACAAATGATCGAAAGCCTGCAGAAGAGCGTACCGGCGGAGATGGGAAAAGAAGGAACCGCATGGAACCAAGTCTTCCCTGCGGTGGACCATTTGAGCCGAACCGGAGCAGTGAGGCTCGCACCTCTGAATCCTCTTGCTTGGGCCTGGCTCTAAGTAGTAACGGGGGCTGCAACATGGAGGTTATCGTTACAAAATGTGGATGCCAACGCGGACAGAAATGAAACCACTCACGGCCTCGGTAGCTGCCATGGCTCTGTGGATGCTTGTGACGCCGTCCTTTGCTGGGATGACAGGGCGCCTTGTGATTGCCGGCTATGGGCCAGAGTTGCCGGTCATGCAGGATCTCGGCCGGGCCTTCGAGAAGGCTCATGTTGGCGCCGCTGTTGACTTCGAATGGGATAGAACGGTGAAAGCTGCGGAGATGGTCAAATCGGGTAAGGCGCATGTCGCCGTCAGCGATCGACCAGATCCCGACCTGAAGACCGTGCCGATTGCTTGGGACGGGATTGCTATCATCGTCAATTTTGCCAATTCGGTGAAAGAACTGACCACTTCACAAGTCAGGGATTTGTTCACTGGCCAAATCACACGCTGGTCGGATCTCGACGGAGGGGATCAGCGAGTAGAGGTGTTACCTCGGGCGCCCGAGGACAATGTGCAGTCAGGGTTCGAGACCTCATTGGGAATTCGGGGGCGATTCCTCGCAGATGGCAAACCTGTACGGACGGACGAAAAAGCCCTTCGCGCAGTGTCAGGTCGTGACACGGCCATCACCCCTATCTCGTTAGCGGCAGCGCTGAGAGCGCAGGAGGATGGGATTCCAATCCGGATTCTCACAGTTGACAAGGTCGAACCGGGAACACCGACGGTCAAGAGTGGGCAATACAAACTGCGGCGCCCTGTGTTGTTCCTTACCGCACAGCAACCTGATGCCATGACCGAAACGTTTATCAAGTTTGTCCGGTCGGCGGAGGGACAACACATCCTGCAGTCGACATTTGTCCCCTATACACCGGAGACCCTTGAATCACCGGCAGTTTCATCTCAAGTCACCGACGGCCAGAAACCCATGCCCGAGGACAAGCGGTCTCAGGCCTCTCCACACTCTTCGTTGACACCGCTCGGCCCGTCAACGCGTTCGATCCTCAGCTTCCATTACCTAAGATGAAACTACCGCTCGCGTGCTTTATGCCCACCATGCCGAGCGGTTGGGGCGTATGGGGCGGGTGGCGCGGGCGACAGCCGACTGTTGAGAGGAGCACGATGGCGATTAGCCATAACAGCACGCGACGATTCATTTCTGCCTCGAGACGAATGCCCTCAGGCGCGTTCTTCGTGATCCATTGTCACACCTGTGAAGCCCACCACTGCTTTGCCTTCATCATCAGCGAGAGGGAACTACTCGCAACCAGCATCCCTCGCTATCCCTTGATACACACGAGCGGTTCGAGCCTGGCGACCTTCCGCGCCAGGTTCGCTTCGTCTGCCGCGTCGACCACCTCGCTAACATCCTTATAGGCTCCAGGCGCTTCTTCGGCGACGCCCCGGAACGATGGACTGCGAATCAGAATTCCGCGTCCGGCTAAGTCCTTCACGACGTCTCGCCCATGCCACTGACGAAGCGCTTGATGCCGACTCATGCTCCGACCGGCTCCGTGGCAGGCGGATCCATAGGCCAGCGACATACTCTCCTCGGTGCCCACA
>DASTQE010000079.1:0-3953 GCA_035761895.1 Nitrospira sp.
CCACGCCAGTCAGGCCCTATTGCTGCGTGCGCTGAGCATACAGGATCAGACGGAACTCACGCGGAGACTCGCGCTTGGCATGCACCGGCTGACCCCGGAACAGTACGAAGCCATCCTGACAGGGATTCGTGAAGGGCTCGCCCAAGGGTGACGCGCGGGCGGACCCAGCGGATCTCAGATGACAAATCTCAAGAAGATACTGATCACAGGCTCTTGCCGGTCATGAGCAGGTAGGCATCGTCGATCGTGTCGACTTCCCTGACCATGATGTTAAGTTGGAAGCCCAGTTCGACGAGATTCCATTGCGGTGTATGCAGTTGTCCACGAGGCACGAGCACCGGGTGGTACCTCTCTCGTTTTGCCGCGCGAATCTTGTCCGGGAAGGCGCTAACCCAACCGGGGAGTTCGATGTATTGGATGGCATGAATCGGGATTGACGCGGTCACCAGCCAGACCGCGAGGATCAGCCCCGTCATCGAAGCGTGTGTGCGCATGGAGGGAGTGTATCAAACCGTCTTCACGCATAAAGGAAGCGATGATTTCCTGTCTTGCCTTGCGCCGAAGCCATTTCGTATAAGGGCCGTGATGTTGAAGTCGGTCCGCATCGGTCGCTGGTTTGTCTGCGCGCTGCTCTGCCTGCTGCCCGCGCCTCTCGCCGCCGCTTGCCTCGTCGATGACGTGGTATCCGGCGCTCAAGCGGTATTCAAAATGCATCTCAGCGCGACCTGCACGCCGGCGGAGCGTGAAGCCCGTGCCGTCAACGCCACCGTACTCCTGGCAGCCGTGAAACGAGGGCAGACCGTCGATTTGGAGGGTGTCGTGATTCGCGGAGACGCGGCGCTCGACACGTTGCCTGTGGTCGCCGATCCTCCCGCAGTTGACGGGATCGTCGGTCCGCAGGACAAGGAGGTGAGGATGGTTGCCGGGGGACTGTCCATCGTGAATTCCGTCGTCAAGGGAAAGATCACGCATCGATCGACCGACGGCATCCTCGTCTTCACTGGTCCCGTGACCTTCACAGGGACGACGTTCGAGCAGACGGTCGATCTGTCACGCTCCGTCTTTGTGCAGGCCGTCACCATGTCGGGAGCCGTGTTTCTCGCGGAGGGGTATTTCGTGCAAGGACAGTTTCTCCGTGAGGTGACCGGCGAAAAGACAGCCTTTGGACCCCATACGCGCTTTCACCGCTCGCGATTTCATGGGTCGGTCACGCTCCAGCAGTCGGGCTTCAGCGGGTTGGCGGAGTTTCTCGAGGTGCGTTTCGATCGTGACGCCATTTTGGCCCAAACCTATTTCAAGCAGGGAACAGGGTTCTCGGGAAGCCAGTTCGCCGGTTTGGCGGATTTTTCCGAAGCGCTCTTCGACGGGGATGCGTTCTTTACCTTTACGCGGTTCGACGGGGATGCGTTCTTTCGCCGTGCGACCTTCCGCGCCACGGCGGATTTTGACGATGCCCAATTCAACGGTCGTGAAGATTTTTCCAAAGTGTTCTTCGAGAAAGGGCCCCAATTCACCAGAGCCAAGCGGTCCGGCAATGCGCAGAGTCTGGGGATCGAAAATCCACAGGTCCAATATGCCATCACCCTCTCCCTCCTCCTGTTCAGCGCTGTGCTGATTGCGTACCTGATTCGATCCAGGTGACCCAGGTGACCTCTGACCACAACTAATAGTTCAGGCTCTTGCTCGTCTCCCCCAAAGCTGGTATAAAGCGCCTTGTGGATAACCAATTCGACGGAGCCGCACAAACCGAACTGCCGTACCAGGTCCGTATTGAGAATTTCGAGGGACCTCTCGATCTGCTCCTCCACCTGATCAAGAAGAATGAAATCAACATCTATGACATCCCGATCGCAATGATTGCTCAGCAATATCTGAGTTACATCGAGGCGATGAAAGAGCTCAATCTCACGGTCGCCGGCGAGTTTCTCGTCATGGCCGCCACTCTGTTACAAATCAAATCGAAGATGCTGCTGCCTGTGGAGGAAAGCGCCGAGGATGACGAAGACGGACCGGACCCGCGTGAGGAGCTTGTTCGAAGACTGCTCGAGTACAAGACGTTCAAAGAGGCGGCACGGCAGTTGGATACCCAAGAGCGGATCTGGCGGGAGATTTACAGCCGGCCGGTCGCGTCCGTGGAGGCTGACACTCAGTCGGATGAAACGCTGCTCGACAACATTGGATTGTTCGACCTCGTCGATGCCTTGCAGGGAGTGCTCAATCGCAATCCCGGCAAGCAGCTGCTCGAAATCATTCCAGATAACCTGACTGTCCGTGACCGGATGACTGTCATTCTGGAAACGTTGGAAGGACAGGAATCCATTGGGTTTGAGATTCTGTTTGAAGCGTCCTGCCACCGGTTGGTCATCATCGTGACGTTTTTGGCTTTGCTGGAACTCATTCGGTTGCGGACGGTGCGTGTCCATCAGGCGGAGAGTTTCGGACCGATTCTGGTATCGCGCACCTTCTCGTTGGTGCCGGATCCGGCGGAATTGGACGATTCGGAATGGAGGTAAGCATGAGTTCAGCGGAGGAGTTGCGTGATGGAGGCACTGAAAGCATCTGCGAGATAATGAGCGGAGCAGAGGAAGGCCAGCCGGTGGAAAACGCGACGACATCCGTTGACGACGACTTGGAAGGGCGGGAGCTCGCGGCCGTTCTTGAGGCGCTCCTGTTCGTTTCTCCCGAGCCGGTCCCTGTTTCACGTCTGGCGGCCGCCATCGGTACCGTGTCCAAGGCCGAAGTCGAACAGGCCCTCAAGCGGCTCGAAGAGGACCTCGCGCAGGAAGGCAGGGGCATTCAGCTCGTGAAGCTGGCCGGGGGCTACCGTCTGGTGACCAAAGCGGAATATGCTCCCTGGCTGAAGCGTTTGGACAAGGCCAAAGCGGCTCAGAAGCTGTCGCGGTCCGCGCTCGAATCGCTCGCGATCATTGCGTATAAGCAGCCACTGGTGCGGGCCGAAATCGAAGAGATTCGCGGTGTCGAAACGTCGGGAGTGTTGCGAACGCTGCTTGAACGGAAACTCGTTCGTATCGTCGGACGGAAAGAGGTGCCCGGCCGGCCGATCATGTATGGGACCACCAAGTTTTTTCTGGAACATTTTGGCCTCCAGGACATCACCCAGCTGCCTCCGCTTCGTGAATTCAAAGAGCTGGGCGAAGCCGAGCAGGCGCTCCTCCCGATGGAACAGCAGGAGGCTGCTGTTGCATACCAGCCGGCGGCTCCGACGGAAGAGGCGCAGGAAACCTGGGAACCGCAGGCGCTGATCCCTGAGCCGGTCGAGCAGCACTAAAAGAGCATCCGTGCTCATTCCTATTGTAAGCGACTACCTCCGAGTCCTGCTTTCGAGGGACGCCCCCATCCTTCAATTACGCTTCAATTACGCTGCGACTTAAATAGTCCTTTCGAGTTCGCCCTTCCTCCGGAGGCAGGGCTGATTGGTCTCCTACTGCGCGAACCCTCTCACCCGCCCAACCCTGCGCATTCTTTTCCACCCACCCAGCCCTAGGGTCCGCTTTTTTCACCCGCCCGACCCACCGCTTCGCAATCGATCTCCCGGGAGGTGCCGTATCCCAGGAGATCACCGCCTAAAATACTCCATCCAAGCTCGCTTGTTTCCTTATCCTGAAAGGCGGAGGGTCGCCTCCTGCGACTTGTGAGGGGTGCAGGAACTGTCGCTGCGGTCGCCTTCGGCGATGGCGAGACGCACTGTTCGAAGGTCCGTTCGGACGAAGTCCAGGACGGACCAAGTTGCGGAGCCAAGCAGCGACAGTGACGTGCGTTTTACCCGTCGCTGAGCAGGGGCGACGATCCACCTTCTCTCTTTCTTTCTGGTGTGCCGCCTTCCGCGAGCACAAGGACTGACAAGGCTGATCCTCCCACTCTATTGTGGGCGTTCGGCGAGCAAGGGAGATCAACAGCCCTTGCCGCCCTCCTGCGTCCCTTGCTTTTCATCT
>DASTQE010000080.1:0-3272 GCA_035761895.1 Nitrospira sp.
ACGGAGGTCGGGCTAGCAGAACAGCGGGAACGAAAGCGGATCGCCACCGAACTGCATGATCACCTGCAACAGATGTTGGTGTTCTGCAAACTCAGGCTTGGGCAGGGAAAACATCTGGCGGCGGTGATTCCGGGCTGCGTCGACCTGATCAAGCAAGTTGATGACGTCCTGACCGAGGCTTTGACGTACTCCAGAACGTTGGTCGCAGAATTGTGTCCTCCCGTCCTCCGCGAGTACGGTTTGGCGGCCGCGCTCAAGTGGTTGGGTGAGCATATGAACCAACGTCAGCTGCGCGTATCGGTCGACGTCGGTCAGGACTTCGTGGCGGTTCCCGAAGAGCAGGCGGTTCTAGTGTTCCAATCGGTCCGGGAGCTGTTGATCAACGTGGCCAAGCACGCGGGAACCAAGGAGGCCAGCATCCGGATGAGGCGCGACGAGGAAGGCATTCGTGTCGAGGTACGCGACACAGGCGCCGGCTTCGACTCAGCTGTGGTGCGGCCGCACGATGGTGCCCACCCGGCAAAGTTCGGCCTTTTTTCCATCCGCGAGCGGATGAAAGCATTTGACGGGAGACTCGAACTTGTCACAGCCCCGGGAAAAGGAACGACGGCGCTGCTCGTGCTTCCGTTAGAGGAGGTTGTCGAACAAGGGGCGACGAGGACTGTTCATGACAGCGTGATTTCAGTCGAGGCAAAAGCCGGGCGGACGGCGATGGAAAGGATGCCCTCCCTCCAGAAGGTCCTCACCGTGCTGCTGGTGGACGACCACGCGATGATGCGACAAGGCCTCCGGTCGGTTCTGGAAGCCCACACTGACATTCAGATCATTGGCGAAGCGTCGGATGGCCAGGAAGCGGTGGTGATGGCGGACGCCCTTCGGCCGGCCGTCGTCGTCATGGATATCAACATGCCCCGCCTCAACGGCATCGAAGCGACCGCACGGATCAAGGGTCAATATCCCGATATCAGGGTGATCGGACTCTCAGTGAATGCGGGACCCAACAACAGAGAAGCGATGCTGAAGGCCGGAGCCGACATGCTCTTGACCAAAGAAGCCGCGGTCGAAGAGCTCTATCGCGGCATTCAGACTGTTGCCCCCCGCCTGTAAAGCCCTTTCCAAAGTCGCCATGGGGAAATATCGCCGAGAGCCTACACTTCACTCTCCCGCACGGCTGACTGATCGTGCGTTGCTGAGGAGGAGAGATCCGCCGGCTCGGAGAATGAGAGAGGGAGAGTGTGGGCATCCGAGTGGGGGTGCATACTCCGGAATGTCCGCACGGCAATTTGGACGGCGTGAACCAGGAATTGTTGCTCATTTTCGCTGTACGGCACCTCAAGGGATACGGTCATAGGGGACGGCATGCACTAACCTCCTCCGGCCTTTGGCTAGACGGCTGATAAAGAGAGCAGAGCGTAGGACGTCTTACTCCAATGGGTTACTAGGATAATTCCTAGCCGATGGGAGAAAATCGCCGAAAGAGGCCTTGCCATTAGGCGACTAAACCTTTAGGCTCCAACGCTCCCTCGCCAAACTTCAGGACAGCCTATGTCCGTAGTGAAGCGTTTGTGGTCACGGGCGCCATTCTTCCTACGAAATCAGCCGGCAAAAATCTTCACACGCTATCTGCTTCCAATAGCCGCGGTGCTTACGGCCGTTGAAATCAATTGGCTGATGGCGCCCTACTTAAGCTTCGTTCCTCCCTTTTTGACCTTCTTGGCCGCGATCATGCTGACTGCATGGTACGGGGACTTTGCGTCCGCTCTTTTCGCGATTGTTCTTTCTACCATTAGCGTGAACTATTACTTCATTCCACCGATCAATGCTCCCGGTCTCAACCCTGCCGATCTCGGCACACTTGGCTTTTTCGCCTTGGAGGCGCTGGCCATGGCGTATTGCATCGATTATCTCAGGCGCAATGACAACAGCTTGCGCCGTGCAAACCTCGAACTCGAACAGCAGGTCGTCAGCAAACGTCAAGAACTATCAGACAAGGAAGAGAGACTGCGAGGCCTCATCCATCAGTTAGCCACCACAGAAGAACGCGAGCGCCGGGAACTGGCTGGCGAACTCCACGACTACCTGGCTCAGCTCTTGACCTTGGCCCGCATGAAGATCAAGCAAGCGCAACAGAACATGCATCGCTCAGTGGCGGAATCCCAACAGTTTGTCACGGAAACCGATGATCTGCTCCGCACCTGCGTCAATTACGTGCGGACGCTCATGGCGGAACTCTACCCGGCGCAGCTCCATGAAATGGGACTCCCGGCGGCCTTGCGTTGGCTGGCCGGTCAAATGCCTCGACATGGCCTTGCTGTGGATCTGTCCATCGGCGCTGATTCGTTGTCTCTCCCCGATCACGCCGTGGTTCTGCTATATCAATCCGTGCGAGAGCTTTTGATGAACATTGTGAAACACGCGGAGGTCAATCGGGCGTTCGTGTCGCTTGAGGTCGGCTCCGATTGTTTGTTCATCACCGTCCAGGATAAGGGCCGAGGGTTTGACCCAGCGACGCCACGATCATCGACCTCCGGGCAACACCTCGGCCTGCAGACCGTGCGCGATCGTATGACGACCGTCGGCGGGACGTTCAGTCTGGAGAGCCGTTTCGGCAAAGGCACTTCCATTAGGTTAACTGTTCCGCTGGAATCTGGGACGGATTCACGATCCACACGGGCTGCGAGCGCTGTTCGCCCCGAACGAACGGGAACGATACCCCTGGATGTTCAGGACCAGCAATCTCTTCCTTTATAGTTTCACCCGGTTCTCTCCGATGCGCAATTCCTGTGGTCTAACCGGCGGTCTACCCTCCGGCTCCCCCTGCGATTCCTCAACTTTAACCGGTGTGTCCCCGATCTGTAATTCCATCTCCGGTGTTACCTTGGAGACTTCGTTGGAGCACTGGCTCCTCTGCCCATTGAAGGCACTCACGGAAAAGTAATAGTGCGTATTCGGCTCAAGGCCGGTAAGGATGACGAAGGGTTCGGCCACATCCACAGCATGCTCATAATTGCACGATCCTGGCTCTCCGCTCGAATTCTTACCGTAATGCACGGTATAAATGACCCCGGCGTGTTCTTCACCTGGATCCCACGACAATGTAGCAGTGGTGCCCATTGTTCCCTCCTCCCCTGCACAGCCGACGAGTAGGCTGATCATGGCTCCAAGGACAAAGCAAGACACACGAGAGCTCAGTCTCATTAGAATCACCAAAGAAATTAAAGGTTTAAAAGCGGAGGCGGCGACCGCCACTAGAGAACGAGTTCCAACTAGCA
>DASTQE010000081.1:0-3777 GCA_035761895.1 Nitrospira sp.
CGGGTATTGAACTTCTTCATTTCCTCGCCGGCCTCCGAATAGTACATGCCGGCGTCGGTCAAGACGCCATCCACGTCCGTCGCGAAGAGACGGATCCGTTTCAGGCTCGATAGAAGATTTTTTTGCCGGCGATTTCTGGCAGTCATCAGATAGGCGTCTTGCTGTTCCGGGCTTTCCTTAAAGCCATCTTACTGGCTTAGCAGGACATTTCAAACAAAAAATTCATGTCATTGACATCAGGGGGCGAAACGGAAGGTCAGACATGCCGCAGGAATCTGGCCAGGGCATCCTGCCAGTCGGGAAGCGGCGGATAATGCGTGGCAAACCGATGGTGCGAGAGCACCGAGTACGCCGGCCGTTTGGCCAACCTCCCCGCTTGAGCCGTCGTAATCGGCCGGACAGCCGCACCGGCGCCCATCATGCGCACGATGGCCTGTGCGAGTTCATACCAGGAACAATGGCCGCCGTTCGTCACATGACAGATGCCTCGAAGATCGCTCAAGGCCAGTTGCCGGAGCGCGAGCGCCAAATCTTCGGCATACGTGGGGCAGCCTCGCTGGTCAGCCACGACCTCCAGCACCGGCCGCTCTTGCGCAATCCGCATGATCGTCTTGACGAAATTGTTGCCGTCGTGACCGAACAGCCAGGCCGTCCGGACCACGAGACCGTTGGAACATAGCGTCAAGACCGCTTGCTCGCCCTCATACTTCGATTGCCCATACTGATTGAGCGGGTGAGCCGGATCCTCCTCAACGTACGGGCTCGTCTTTGTTCCATCGAAGACATAGTCAGTGGAGACGTAGATCAGGCGCGCGTTCAGCGTCTTCGCCGCCTCTGCGACCCTCCTCGTGCCTTGCGCATTGACCGCGTACGCCCGCTCGGGAACGCGCTCGGCCTCATCGACGTTCGTGTAGGCGCCGACATGTAGAATGATCTCGGGATTCGCCTCTCGAATCTGTCGCTCGCACGAGGAGTCTGCAAGATCGAATTCAGGCAGGTCTTTGAGTGTGATCTCTTCCCGTCTCAAGATCCGCTGCAATGCGCTGCCCAACTGCCCGTTGGCCCCGGTCAATAGGATGCGCATCACCGCGACGCCGAATGGCCTTCCTTCAAGCGCTTCGCGTACATCGCTTCGTAATAGGCGCGGAATTCCCCCGATTTGATCGGACGCCACCAAGACTCATTGTGTCGATACCACTCCACGGTCGCCTTGAGACCATCCTCGAACGAGACGGTCGGATGCCACCCGATCCGATAGGCCTTGCGGCAATCGACGGCATAGCGTCGATCATGGCCAGGTCGATCTTCCACGAGTCGGATCAAGCTTTTCGGCTTTCCAAGCAAGGCCAACAGCTGCTCAGCCACGACGATGTTTTCTCGTTCGTTGCCACCGCCGACGTTATACACCTCTCCAGGCTCTCCGTTGAGCAAGATCTGTTCAATCGCGGCGCAGTGGTCTTGCACAGCAAGCCAATCGCGGCGCTGGCGACCATCACCGTATAACGGCAGCGGCTGATCGTCGATGGCATTGGTTACAAACAATGGGATGAATTTCTCGGGATACTGGTTGGGGCCATACGTATTGCTGCCGCGAGAGACCATGACGGGAAACCGATAGGTGGTCCAATAGCTCAGCGTCAGCAGATCGCCTCCTGCTTTGCTCGCTGAATACGGGCTGCGGGGCGACAGGGAATCTTGTTCCGTGGACATCCCGGTCTCGACAGAGCCGTAGACTTCATCGGTGCTGACCTGGAGAAAACGCTTCACGCCGGCCTGCCGGGCTTCCTCAAGCAGGATGCCGGTTCCCACGACATCCGTCTTGGCGAAGCTGCCCGGATCCACAATCGAACGATCCACATGCGTCTCCGCTGCGGCATTGATCACGCCTTCGATCCCGTGCTCCTGCAACAGACCTTTGACCAGCGGCTGGTCGGCGATGTCCCCCTGAACGAATCGATAGCGCGGATGACCGTCCAAGTCCCGCGTGTTGGCGGGATTCCCGGAATATTTGAGAGCGTCAAGATTGACGACTTGATGGCCGCTTTGGGCCACCAGACGACGGACGAGATGCGAGCCGATAAAGCCGGCACCGCCGGTGACGAGTATTCTCATCCTATCGGGACGTGGAAGAGTGGCACTGCCATACGATCGTGGCGTGTTGTTATCACTGTATGGAGGGAAAAGGCAAGATGGATCAGCTACACGGCGACACGTTCTTGTGCTGAGCGATTCCCCGGCAACAACTCTAGCCTAGGAGGCCAGGCGAGACTGAAGTCTTGATGCTCCAATGTGAGGTTCGGGCTGTACGCAGGATCATTCGCCAACAAATGCCCCCACAGTTGTTTCATATAGGTCGACTCCTGCGAAAACCGAAGGTGCTTCTCCGGAGTGTCCTCAAGGCCCCGTGTGGCAGATTCGTGATGATACAATTCCGCATACGGAGTATAGATATTGCGGAAGCCGGCTTCTCTCACGCGCAAGCAAAAATCGATGTCATTAAACGCAACTTGTAAGGCCTCGTTGAAGCCACCCACCTTCTTGAAGACCTCTTTTCTCACAACGAGACAGGCCGCTGTCACGGCGCAATAGGACTGAATGAGGCTGGCGCGCGCAAAATAGCCATTATGGTAACGCTTCAGATACCGATGAGCATGTCCGGCAACACCTCGTATACCTAGGATGACGCCGGCATGTTGCAGTGTCCCATTGGGATACCACATCCTGGCTCCGACAGCGCCCACCTCCGGACGTAACGCATGACTCACCATTTCCGAAAGCCAATCCGGTGAGATCACTTCCACATCGTTGTTGATCAGACCTATGATTGATCCAGATACCGCTGCGCAGGCAGTGTTGATGAGTGCCGAATAGTTGAAAGGCCGGTCGTCGCGGATGACACGCACTCTTGAATCAGTCTGGATAGATTTTAAGTACTGAAGAGTTTCGGGATCGTCTGAGCCATTATCCACAATGATGATTTCGTAGTTCGAATACGTGGTTTTGTTGAGAATACTGTCCACACATTGCCGAATGAGACGCAAGCCGTTTCGCGTGGGCACAATCAGGCTCACCAATGGGATAGACTTTGGTAGCCGGTAGCGAACACGGTACATACGCAAATCCACGAGCGGTTCGACCACCCCGTCGCTTCCTCGCCGCCGGAGATGATCGTTGATAGCTTTTTCGCCAGCGTTCAAGGCATAAGGCTTGTCGACGCCCCCGCTCGCGGTGCTTCCCGGATGAATGCGCCAGTGATAGAGGACACGTGGAACGTGGACGATTTGACCAGGGTCAATTTGCTCAATGCAACGCAGTGCAAGATCGTAATCTTGCGCACCCTCGAAGCCCTCTCGCAACCCACCCAGTTCACGCACGAGTTTCGATCGATACACGCCCAAATGACAGATCATATTATGGGAATAGAAAAGGTCCTCGTTCCATTCGCATTTAAAATAGGGCTCTAGCCTCCTACCCGCCATGTCGATCTTATCCTCGTCCGAATAAATGAGTTGAGCGTCGGGTCGACGGGCAAGCGCGTCGACCACCCAGAAGAGCGCATGTTCCGAAAGCAGATCGTCATGGTCGAGGAACGCGATGAATTCACCCGAAGCGAGTTTCAATGCGCTATTGGAAGCCGCTGAGATGTGACCATGTTCCTTGCGGAAGACGACTTTGATGCGGTCATCTTCAGCTGCATAGCGTTCCAAAATCGGACGTACATGGGGGTCCGATGAAGCATCATCAGCAACGCAAAGTTCCCAATTGGGGTAGAGTTGC
>DASTQE010000082.1:0-7376 GCA_035761895.1 Nitrospira sp.
CCGGGCCATCCTGGAATCGCTGCTGGCCATCAAGCGTGCCGGCGCAGACCTCATTTTGACCTACTTCGCCAAAGACGCGGCGCGCAGTCTTAGCTGACGATGCCCTTCACAGTCACGCGCGGCTTGGGCGATGTCCGGACAAAACCGCATCCGGTAGTCACCATCGGCAACTTCGACGGTCATCATCGCGGCCATCATTTTCTCTTACAGACGGTTGTGACACGGGCCAGGGAAGTCGGGGGCACGGCGATGGTGTTGACCTTCGATCCCCATCCGGTCAGGGTGTTGGCGCCGCAGGTGGAGCTGCGATTTCTCACCAGTCCTCAGGAAAAGCTCGAACGCCTCAAGGCGGCCGGTGTCGATGAAGTCGTATTTCTTGACTTCACGCCGGCGTTGGCGGCCATGACGCCGGAGGAGTTTGCGGACACAGTCCTGCATCGCAATTTGAAGATCGCAGAAATTTTTGTCGGTGAACATTTTGCGTTTGGCAAAGGACGCAGCGGGCGCATCGCAGACTTGCAACGATTCGGCGCGGCGATGGGATTCACGGTGCACCCGTTGCGTCCCGTCGTGTTGAACGGCGGAGTGGTCAGCTCCACGAGGATCCGCAATCTTATTCAGGCGGGGCAGATGGAAGAGGCGGCGGCCTTGCTCGGGCGGGCCTACGGCATCACGGGGACTGTGGTGTCGGGCATGCAGCAGGGACAGGCGCTCGGCTGGCCGACCGCCAATCTCCGCATTCCGCCGGAACGGGTCACACCTCCTGACGGTGTGTATGCCGCGCAGGCCTCCTGTGATGCGAGCAAGTATGATGCGGTGGTGTATATCGGCAGCCGGCCGACGTTCGGGGCCGGTGAGCGACTGATCGAGGTCAATCTGTTGGACCATCGGGAGAACCTGTACGGCAAGACAATGGCCGTTGAATTCGTCGAGCATTTACGTGGCGACCACAGGTTCCCCTCACCGCAGGAACTTGCCGCTCAGATCGCGCGCGATGCGGAACGTGCCAAAGCCAGTCTTCGCCGCTACGCGGAAGGGGTCCGCCCATCATGACAACAGAGACGGCCAGAAGGCGGCCCACTTTGCTGGACCGGGTCGTCCGGACGATCCGGGATCGACAGTTGTTCGGTCCCCGTCAGCACCTACTGCTGGCGGTCTCCGGCGGGCCTGATTCGGTCGCCCTGTTGTCACTGATGGCGAGTCTTGCGCCCTCCTGGCGGCTCACGCTGACGGTCGTCCATTTCAACTACGGATTGCGCGGCAGCGAGTCCGACGACGACGAGGCCTTTGTCTCGTCCTTCTGCCAATCGCGCAATATCCCGTTGATCGTCAGACGGCCCGTCCTGTCAAAGCAACGGCGGGTGTCCTCGCTGCAAATGCTGGCACGTTGGGCGCGTTATGAGGCCATGAAATCGCTGGCCCATGAAATTCACGCCGATCGCATCCTCACGGGTCACACGGCGAACGATCAGGCCGAAACAATATTATTGTGGATGCTACGAGGCGCAGGCTTGACCGGGCTGGCCGGCATGCCGTTGATGAGGGAGAAGCTCATCGTTCGCCCGTTGCTCAAGACGACGCGCGAAGAAATTCTCGAGTACCTCAAGCAGGAAGGGCTGTCCTACCGGCAGGACAGCTCAAACCTCACCGCGCTGTATCGGCGCAACCGCGTTCGCCACGACCTGTTGCCGGTGATGGAGGACATCACGCCCGGCATCGTGCGGCTGTTGGAACGTCAGGCCGATGTCCTGCGAGCCGATGATGATTACCTCAGGCAGGTCGTCGATGGATTGTATGACTCGCTGATCACGGTGGATGCCAAGGGAAACCAGCGATTTGAGCGCCACGCCGTGGCCGCGCTTCCCGATGCGCTGAAGCGTCGTCTCGTGCGCCACATCCTGACAGGCACTGATTCCGAGCAGCGTGCGCCGAACTTACGCGCGGTGGAAAGTGTGCTGCGCTTTGTGTCCGGCAGATCGAAGGGCACGCGGCTGTCGCTTCGTGGGGCCGACGTGATCAGGGACCGGGAGCGGGTGCACGTCGTTCGACGGAACAGGCAGGAGGCAGCTGACCGCCGATCCAGCGCTCCTGTCACGAGGACGGTTCGCGTGTCCGTCCCGTCTACCGTCTATTGGCCTGGTACCGCGCAGCAAATTCATGTACAAGAGATGACCAGACTTGAAGCAGAGGTCTTGTTGAAGCACCGGACGCGCGAGTGCGCGGTGTTTGACATGGCTCGTTTCTCGACACCGCTCCTCCTCAGGCCGTGGAAGGCAGGGGATCGCCTGCATCCACGGGGAATGGGGGGGAAGAGCAAAAAGCTGCAGGATTTGTTCACCGATTTGAAGTTGAGCCGGGAGGAACGCTCGCGCATTCCGCTTCTGGCGGCGCCTGAAGGGATTCTCTGGGTGGTGGGACGACGGGAGGATGAACGATTTGTGGCGCGCAGGGGCACGTCCCGCTGCCTCGTCGCTACGGTGCACTCGAACGCGGAAGGCGAAGGAGCCCTGTAGGCATGGAGCGGATATTCGGACGGCCGATCGTGACGCAGGAGGAAATGCGCACACGCATCAGGGAACTCGGCAAGCAGATTGCGAACGACTATGCGGGAAAGGACCTCGTGCTGATCGGGGTCTTGAAAGGCGCCTATGCGTTTTATGCGGACTTGGCGCGGGCCATCAGAATTCCGATGCGCGTGGATTTTCTGATCGTCACCAGTTACGGGGGGCAGTCCAAGACCTCGGGAAAGGTGAAAGTGATCACCGAGCTGACCGAGGACATCAAAGGAAAGGACGTCCTCCTGGTCGAGGACATCGTCGATTCCGGGCTGACCGTCCAATACTTGATCAAGACGTTGAGCAAACTGAAACCGAAATCGATCAAGGTGTGCACGCTCCTCAGCAAGCCGGAGCGCCGGACGATTGACGTGCCGCTCGAGTACATCGGCTTCAAAATTCCCAATAAATATGTGGTCGGGTACGGGCTGGACTATCAACAGAAGTACCGGAACCTTCCGTACCTCGCCGTTTTGGATATGGAAGACCAGCAGGAATAAAGGATGAGGGCGACGGTTGTCAGTGTGAAGAGGCCTGTGGTAACATCACTCAAGCTCGCGGATTTCCTGGCGAGTTGAGGGGACCCTCCCACAAGGAGAAGTGGATGAATTCCAGGGCAAAAAATCTGCTCTTCTGGGTCGTTGTCGGCCTGTTCATGATCTTGCTGTTCAACCTGTTCAGCGTACCGACTCACGCACCGGAAGAGGAAGTCATTTTCAGCGACTTCATGGCCAAGCTCGATAAGGGCGACATCGAAAAAGTCATCATCAAGTCCAACCACGTGAGCGCGGTCTTGAAGGATAAGACCCGGATTCGAACGTTTACTGCCGAGTACCCGGATTTCGTCAAGGTGCTGCGTGAAAAGGGCGTGCAGATCGAAGCGAAGCCGCCTGACGAGAGCCCCTGGTACATCACCTTCCTTGTCACGTGGGGACCGTTCGTGCTCTTCTTGGGGCTCTGGTTCTTCCTGATGCGTCAGATGCAGATCGGCGGCAACAAGGCTCTGTCGTTCGGGAAGAGTCGGGCGCGAATGCTGACCGAGGAACGGAAGAAGGTGACGTTTTCCGATGTGGCCGGCATCGACGAGGCCAAGGAAGAAGTGCTCGAGATCATCGAATTTTTGAAAGACCCCCGCAAGTTCCAGAAGCTCGGCGGCCGTATTCCCAAGGGTGTGCTGATCGTCGGTCCGCCGGGGACCGGCAAGACGCTCCTGGCCAAAGCGATCGCCGGAGAAGCCGGCGTGCCGTTCTTCAGCATCAGCGGTTCCGATTTCGTGGAGATGTTCGTGGGCGTCGGGGCTTCTCGAGTGCGCGATCTCTTCGAGCAAGGGAAAAAGCATGCGCCCTGCATCATCTTCATCGACGAAATCGACGCGGTCGGCCGTCTGCGCGGAGCCGGCCTGGGTGGCGGGCACGATGAGCGGGAACAAACGCTCAACCAGCTGCTCGTGGAGATGGACGGCTTCGATACGACCGAAGGTGTCATCCTGATCGCGGCGACCAACCGGCCGGACGTGCTCGATCCGGCGTTGCTGAGGCCGGGGCGCTTCGATCGTCAAGTCGTCGTGAATCGGCCCGATTTACGCGGCCGATCCGAAATTCTCAAAGTGCACACCAAAAAGGTGCCGATTGCGGCGAACGTCGAACTGGAAAAAATCGCCAGAGGCACGCCCGGCTTCTCGGGCGCGGATCTCGAAAATCTCGTGAACGAAGCGGCGCTGTGGGCGGCGCGTCAGAACAAAAAGGAAGTGGAAGTCATCGACTTCGAGATGGCCAAGGACAAAGTTCTGATGGGCGCCGAGCGCAAGAGCATGATCTTGAGCGATGAAGAAAAACGCACGACGGCGTACCACGAGGCGGGTCATGCCTTGATGGCGAAGCTGCTGCCCGGTACCGATCCGGTGCACAAGGTGACGATCATTCCGCGCGGGCGGGCTCTGGGCGTGACGATGCAGCTGCCGACCGACGATCGGCACAACTATTCGAAAGAGTTTCTGTACAACAACCTTGCGATTCTCATGGGCGGACGTGTGGCGGAGGAGCTCGTGCTGAAGCACATCACGACCGGCGCAGGCAACGACATCGAGCGCGCGACGGATCTCGCCAGAAAAATGGTGTGTGAATGGGGCATGAGTGAAAAACTCGGTCCGCTGACCTTCGGCCGAAAGGAAGAGGAAATTTTCCTTGGCCGGGAACTGACGACCAAACGGGATTTCAGTGACCAAGTCGCGCTGGAGATTGATCTCGAGATCAAGCGCCTGGTGACCGAAAATTACGAACGGGCGAAGCGCCTCCTCACCGAACACATGAGAAGCCTCAAGGCTCTGGCGGAAGCGCTCCTCGAGAAGGAAGTGCTCGATGCCCCGGAGATCGATCAGATTTTGATGCAGAATTCTTCGCAGACCGTGCCTGCCTGATCTGCTGAGACGCTGTGACTTCAGGGCACTGGAGTTGCAGACAATCCTACGGCGTATCTACGAAAGAGGCGTTTCCCGCCTCTTTCGTGTTATTGGCAAACGACATCCGTATCACGCAGGATACAGCGATTGTATCTGGATCCCAACAGAGGATACAGAGCCTGTCGTATCGTAAGGCATGGCCGCGCCGATGGAGCTCCACATTAAAGGACAGCGTCTGGGACTCGATCGCCCTGTCTTGATGGGCGTTATCAACGTCACTCCCGACTCTTTTTTTGACGGGGGACGGTTTGACGATCCTCAGCGTGCGGCTGCGCATGCCGTCCGTTTGGTCGAGGAAGGCGCGGACCTGTTGGATATCGGCGCCGAATCAACCAGGCCTGGAGCGCTTCCGGTCGACGCGCAGGAAGAACGCCGTCGGCTCATCCCTGTCGTGGCCGCCCTCGCGAAGGCGGTGTCCGTCCCGATTTCCATTGATACGTCCAAAGCCGAAGTGGCCAGGGCCGCTATTGACGCGGGTGCGGTCATGATCAATGACGTCACCGCGTTGCGCGGCGACAGGGCGATGGTGGATGTCGTGGCGCAGACAGGCGCCGGTCTCGTGTTGATGCATATGCAAGGCACACCTGACACCATGCAGCAGGCGCCGCATTATGATGACGTGGTCGGGGAGATTGCCCAGTTCCTAGCCGAACGGGCCCGCTTCGCGATGGACCACGGCGTGCCTCACGATCGGATTGTGCTTGATCCCGGCATCGGGTTCGGTAAAACTCTGTATCACAACCTGGACCTCCTGGCGAACCTTCATGTCTTTGCGCAATCGGGGTTTCCGCTGTTGGTCGGTCCATCGAGAAAAGGATTTATCGGGCAGTTGACACATCAGTCCGTGGAGGCCCGCGCCTGGGGAACGGCGGGTGTTGTGGCCTTGGCGGTCCAACAGGGCGCGAACATACTGCGCGTTCACGACGTTGGGCCGATGAAGGATGTGGTCAGCGTCGCAATCGCCATTACGCACAGAATGCCCGCAGCGGCACGGGAGCAGCATGCGTAAACTCTTCGGTACAGACGGGGTTCGAGGCACGGCCAACCTGGAACCAATGACCAGCGAAACGGCCATGCAACTGGGCCGCGCCGCCGCCCACATCTTCATGCGCAGAGCGGGGCGTCATCAGATCGTCATCGGGAAGGATACCCGGGTGTCCGGATACATGCTGGAAGCCGCCTTGATGTCGGGTATCTGCTCAATGGGCGTTGACGTGCTCTTGGTTGGACCAATGCCGACCCCGGCGATCGCCTTTTTGGCAAGGAGTTTACGCGCCGACGCTGGGGTCATGATCTCCGCCTCGCATAATCCTTATCAGGACAATGGCATCAAATTCTTTTCGAACGACGGGCTCAAGCTGCCCGATGAAATCGAAGCGAGGATCGAACAACTGATCGTCTCCAATGAGATCGCCCATCTTCGTCCCACAGCGGACGCCATCGGCAAGGCCTTTCGCATCGACGACGCCGAAGGGCGGTACATCGAGTTCGTCAAGCGGTCGCTGCCCAAGGACCTGGATTTCCAGGGCATCAAACTCGTGGTGGACTGTGCCAACGGCGCGGCCTACAAGGTCGCTCCGACCGTCTTGCGCGAACTGGGAGCCAAGGTCGACGTGATCGGCAACAAGCCGGATGGCATGAACATCAATGCCGGCTGCGGTGCCGTCCATCCCGCGCTGCTTCAGGGCGCCGTGAAGGAATTTGGCGCTGATCTCGGCATTGCCCTGGACGGCGATGCCGACCGTGCCATGTTCGTCTGCGAGCAGGGCAACGTCATCAACGGCGATCACATCATGGCGGCGCTTGGACTCGACCTTCATCGTCAGGGGTTGTTGGCCAAACAGACGGTGGTCGGAACCGTCATGAGCAATTTTGGCCTTGAACTGGCACTGAACCGCGCAGGGATCACGCTTGTGCGGACGGCCGTGGGGGATCGCTATCTACTGGAGCGGATGCTTGGAGACGGATACAACTTCGGCGGCGAACAGTCCGGCCATTTCATCTTTTTGGATCACAACACGACCGGCGATGGACTGATTTCCTCGCTGCAAGTGCTCTCGCTGATGAAACGGACACAGCAACCGCTCTCCGAACTGGCGAAAGCCATGACGTCGGTGCCTCAACTGTTACTCAACGTCAAGGTGTCGAAGAAACCGAGTTTGGACAGCCTTCCGGATCTGCAGCAGGCGATTGCCGAAAGCGAGCGCCGTTTCAACGGGAGCGGCAGGGTACTCGTCCGTTATTCCGGCACCGAGCCGTTACTGCGGATCATGGTTGAAGGCGAACACGACAGTCTCATCCGCGAAGAGGCCGATCGGTTGGCACGAATCGTCACGGCCCACCTCAGTTAGTTTCCTGCACAG
>DASTQE010000083.1:0-9954 GCA_035761895.1 Nitrospira sp.
TTACGATATTTCCCGCCAATGGCGGCGAGGTGACGTTTCCGATCGATTTCTCCCAGATCAAGTAGGCAGGATGGTGAAAAAGGGCACGATTCGCCTCTGCGCTCGCTGCGGCCTTGCCTGGTAGTCATTATGACAATGGGCGCATCACGCTCCACTTCTCAACCCGTCAATGCCGAAATTATTGCGGTGGGCTCCGAGCTGTTGCTCGGAGGTCGGACCGACAGCAATTCGCTGTTGATCACGGAAGAGTTGGGCTCGTTGGGCATCGAGGTCCGCTTCAAGTCGGTCGTCGGCGATGATCGCGCCGACATCGTGCGTACGTTGAAGACGGCGGTGTCCCGGGCGAAGGTCATCGTGCTGACCGGCGGCCTCGGGCCGACGGTGGACGATTGCACGCGGGAGGCCGTCGCCGAAGCGGCAGGTCGGAAGCTGGTGCCTCGGCAGGAGGCCTTCGAGGCCATGAAGAAGCGGTTGGCGCAGTGGGGTCGGACGCCCAACAAAGGACAACTCCGGCAGGCGTTGATTCCTTCAGGCGCGACGGTCGTTCACAATCCGGTCGGCTCGGCGCCGGGATTTTGGCTCTCGTGGCGGGGCGCTACGCTGATTTCCCTGCCCGGCGTGCCGGCGGAAATGGCCGCAATGATGCGGGAAAGCGTGATGCCATTGTTGGTATCTCAGTTGGAGGCGTCAGGCCGCATCTCAGCGCCGATCAGGCGCCACGTGTTTCACACATGGGGGCTTCCTGAGGCTGAAGTAGACGCGAAGCTCCTGGGACTCGTTTCGAAACACACGCCCGTCTACCTCGGGTTGCTCGCTTCTCCGTTGGGCGTCCTGGTCTCACTGACCACCAAGCCGCATATGAAGGGGAACAGCCGGATCTGGGACTCCTTGGCGTCCTCGGTCCGCGCCCGGTTGGGCGAATGGATCTTCGCGGAAGGCTCGGAATCGATGGAAGAAGTGATCGGGAAGTTGCTGGTGAAAGACCAGCAGACCCTCGCGCTGGCAGAGTCCTGCACCGGCGGATTGATCGGGCATCGGCTGACGCAGGTCCCAGGCTCGTCTGCGTATGTGGACCGGGGGGTCATCTGTTACAGCAACAACGCCAAAATCGAACTCTTGGGCGTTCCACCAGAACTGATTGAACGTCACGGCGCGGTCAGCGCGGAAGTGGCGGCTGCCATGGCGAAGGGCGTGCGCGAGCGCAGCGGTGTCTCGATCGGGTTGAGTGTCACCGGGATTGCCGGCCCGGGCGGCGCGACCGCCACAAAGCCGGTGGGATTGGTCTACGTCGGTCTGAATGCGGACAACGGCGATGCCGTCACGCGCGAGCATCGATTCCACGGAGATCGGTCGGTGATCAAGCAACGATCGTCGCAAGCGGCTCTGGATCTGCTCCGTCGCTGGCTGTTGGCAAGTTGCCGATAAAGGCCGCCAGCGGCGTTCTCCCGTCGCTTAGAGTCTCAACGAATTAATTCTACTGGAGGTATAGTACCCATCCGCTCGCATTGATCGAAGCGAGCGGTTCAAGCGAAGCTTGGTATGTACCTGCTCGCCTCCTCTCTCCGTGCGGCCTTGGTGCGGAGGCCGGCACGTCTCGGCGTGCCGGGGTTGGGCGGGTGGCAACCGTTGGCCTTTCTAGACAACTTGCAGGAGGGAAGGAGAGAGCATGATCCGCGCCTTTTTGGCCGTGCAGTTGACGGAACCGCTGAGAGCTACTCTCGCGGCGATCCAATCCGATGTGAAACGGCGGATCACCCATGACCTGCCTCGGGACGTCAGCATGTCCTGGGTGCGTCCGGCCTCTCTCCATCTGACGGTGAAGTTTCTCGGCGACATTGATGAAGGATTGATCATTCCCCTTCGTGATGCGATGGCCGATGCGCTCAGTCATCTCCGCGCCATCGAGATCCCGCTCAATCGCTTGGGCGTCTTTCCTCGACCGCAGCAACCTCGCGTGTTGTGGATCGGTCCATCGGACGAATGGGAGAGAAACGAAGACGCCGCGCGGCTGGTGGCGGTGCATCGTGAGATCGAAGCCTGTTGCTTGTCGCTGAACCTGGCGCCGGACACGAGGCCCTTGAGCGCGCATCTCACGCTGGCGCGCGTCAAGGCCGGCCATCGTGCGGTGGGACAGGCGTTGGCGAGAAGCGGAGCCATGGATCGGCCGCTCGAGGTCGGCGCGCTGCCTGTCGATGCGGTTGCCTTGATGAAGAGCGAGTTGAAGCCGACGGGATCAGTTTACACAGCCCTCTGGGAATCGAAGCTGCAGGCCGCATAGCACGCGGCCGTGTCGTGGCTATTTCTGCGGCGGCTGCTCACGGATGGTTGTGCAGAAGACCTCGACGAGCGATGGATCGAAGGCCGTGCCTGATTGGCTCTCAATGAGGGTGAGCGCTTTTTTCATCGGCACGGGAACTGCGCCGGGGTATTCGGCGGTCAGTTCGTCGAATTTCTGCGCCAACGCGACGAGGCGCGCCAGGTAGGGGATGCCAGTTTCCTTGAGCGCGAAGGGATAGCCGGTGCCGTCCCAGCGTTCATGATGCAGCGCGATGATCTGGACCGCCTCAGCGGGCAACCCGATCGCGCGCCCGATGCGGGCACCCACGTCCGGACGATGGCAGCTGCTGTCGACGTCGTGCTGCAGGACGGCCGCGTTGTCGCCGTTGATCAAATCGAGATCATGGGCCAGCGCGCCCAAGGCCAGGTGCTGCTGCTCCGTCAGCGTCAGTTGCAGTTGATTGGCCACGAGCGTCGCGTAAAAGCTCACGCGGTTGCCGTGATTGACCAGATGACGGTCCTTCGCCTCGAGGAGGTCGGAAATTAATTGGATCAACGGCGAGGTGGGCTCCCGGCTGGAGACCTGGAGCAAGCTGCTTTTGACCTGCGTGGCATACCGTCCCATGAGCGCCTGCCAGGCTTCCGTGCAGAGGGGATCCGCCTGCCACAGCGCCTCCTCCTCGGCCATGGCCCGGCGAAGCATGTCGAGCCGTTGCTTCTTATGGGAGGTCTGAAGGCTGATCGACAACAATTCCGACGCGTTGAAGGGTTTCAGCAGAAAGCCGGCCGCGCCGTGGCGCACGCAGTCCATCGCGGATTGGAGGGTGCCGTAGGCCGTCACCATGATGACCTCGATCTCGCGATGCGTCCGCTTGATTTCTTTGAGAATATCGGACCCGGAGCTATCAGGCAGCTTGAGGTCGAGCGTCATGAGATCGACCCCATTATCGTTGATGACGGCCAGGGCATGGTTGCCATTCTCGGCCGTGAGAATGTTGAAGTCCTGTTTCAGAATCTGGGTGAGCGCGGCGCGCGGCGCCGCTTCGTCGTCCACAATGAGGACGGTGGGTCTTGGGTCGATTGTGCTTTGTTCAATCGTCCGTGCCATACCTCCAGCTGTATGCCCGTAATATTATTTCGTCAAGCAAATGACGAATGGATGTTGTAGGAGAAAGCCGGAGGCGCGCGCTTGACTGGCCTCACGCCTCGTTATAGATTGTGCGCATGAAGTGGCTCGCGGGCGCTGCACTCATAGGATTACTGGTCGCTCAGCCGGTCTGGGCCGCCGGGCCTGAATTCGATCCCGAGCAGCCATTCAAGGGGGCAGGACAGCAGTTGCTGGAATCGTTCTTAGGCCAGGCGCTGCAGGCCTTGGACGATCATTTCGAGCTGTCCGGGAATTTCGATTCGGATGCTCCGCAGGGTGACCGGAAGAAAACCCTGCGTTTCAAGTTCTATCCGAACGGCAAATCGAAATCGAAGGAGCACGTGGCCGCCGAAGGCTGGTTCGGTCCTTCAACCGATGCGCGCCAGGATGAATTCCACTTCCGTTTTACTGTGCCGAAATCATTGACCGAGCCTTTGACCGAGCTGCCCGAGAACGTGCTGTAACGGTCTGAGTCCGGCGAAAATTCTTCCATTTCATCAGTCTTCCTTCCGATTCTTTCGCTAGGTTTCCTTCCTCCAACTTGGGTATAATCCGCCACCTTCACCTTGATCAGGAGGAACTTCCATGGCGGAAAAAGACGACAAGAAGCGCGCATTGGACCTTGCCCTGTCCCAGATTGAAAAACAGTACGGGAAGGGGGCGATCATGAAGCTCGGCGATGCCGAGGCGCCGGAGAACGTGCCGGCGATTTCGACGGGATCGCTCGGGTTGGACATCGCGCTTGGCGTCGGCGGTTTTCCGCGCGGCCGTGTCATTGAAATTTTCGGCCCCGAAGCGTCGGGAAAAACGACCCTCACGCTGCACGCGATCGCCGAGGTGCAAAAGACCGGCGGCGTCGCGGCGTTCATCGATGCCGAGCACGCGCTCGATCTGACCTATGCGAGAAAACTCGGCGTGCAGGCGGACGACCTCCTCGTGTCGCAGCCCGACACGGGCGAGCAGGCGTTGGAAATCGCCGAAACCCTGGTGCGCAGCGGGGCCATCGACCTGATCGTCGTCGATTCCGTGGCGGCCTTGACGCCGCGGGCGGAGATCGAAGGCGAGATGGGCGACGCCCACATGGGGTTGCAGGCCCGGCTGATGTCGCAGGCGCTTCGAAAGTTGACGGCGGCCATCTCGAAGTCACAAACGACCGTCATCTTCATCAATCAAATCCGCATGAAGCTCGGCGTGATGTTCGGCAATCCCGAGACGACGACCGGCGGCAATGCGCTCAAGTTTTATTCGTCCGTGCGGCTGGACATTCGCCGGATCGAATCGATCAAGGAAGGGCAGGACGTCGTCGGCAGCCGGGTCCGTGTGAAAGTCGTGAAGAACAAGATGGCCCCTCCCTTCAAACAGGCGGAGTTCGACATTCTCTTCTCCCAGGGGATTTCGAAGGCCGGGGAGTTGGTAGATCTCGGCGTCGACAGAAAAGTGCTGGAGAAATCCGGCGCCTGGTATTCCTACCACGGCGAGCGGCTTGGCCAGGGCCGGGATGCCGTCCGCGATTTTCTGGTCACGAATCAGCCGCTGGCCCGCGAGATCGAGGGCAAACTCCGCGAGATGGCCGGCGTGCCGGGCCGGACCGCCGAGAAACCCGCGCCTGTCTCGACCAAAGAGGAGAAGCGCGACGAGAAGAGATCTCACAAGGTCGGGGTCTGACGGCGCAGCCTGTTCAGGCGGAAGAGTGAAACGGCGCATTCCGCAGTCGGGGGACGAGTGGTTCCACCGGGCCGTGCGGTATCTCGCCCGATTCGACCGCACGGCCGCTCAAGTCGAACGATTTCTGGCCAGCAGGGGAGCGCCGGCAGCGCAGGTCACGCAGGTCATCGCCCGTCTGTCCGCGCTCAAGTATCTTGACGACCGGGCCTATGCCGCACGATGGGTGGAGTCGATGCTGGCACGCCGGCCGATGGGCCGCGACCGCCTCAAGAGCGAATTGATGGCAAGAGGACTCGGTGAATCCCTGGCGGACGAGGCGATTGTGGAGGGACTTCAGGGGATGGATGAAGAAGCGCTGGCGCGCCACGCGCTGCGCTCCAAGAAGAGTGACCGCAGGCCGGTTCCCCGTCGGCGCATCGTATCGCTCCTCCGACAGCGGGGTTTCGGAGAAGAGACCATTGAGCGTATCATAAGGGATTCGCCCAATTAAGGAACGGGAACGAGCATGACGCAGAGCGCACATGACCTCCGGCAGGCCTTCATCCGCTATTTCGAGCAGCATGGGCATCAGGCCGTGCCGAGCTCCTCGCTGATTCCACAGGCCGATCCGACCCTGCTATTCACCAACGCCGGCATGAACCAGTTCAAGGGGATCTTTCTCGGGCAGGAAACCCGGCGCTATCGCCGGGCCGTGTCCGCGCAAAAATGTCTGCGCGCCGGCGGCAAGCACAATGACCTGGAGAACGTCGGATACACGAGGCGGCATCATACTTTCTTCGAAATGCTCGGCAATTTCTCCTTCGGCGACTATTTCAAAGAAGACGCGATCAGATTCGGATGGGAATTCCTCACGCAGAGCGTCGGGCTCGACCAGTCTCGTCTGTGGATTACCGTGTTTCGCGAGGACGACGAGGCCGAACGGCTCTGGAAGAAGGTCGGCATCCCGCCCGGCCGCATCGTCCGTTGCGGAGAGAAAGACAATTTCTGGCAAATGGCCGATACCGGTCCCTGCGGGCCCTGCTCGGAAATCCATTACGACCAGGGGCCGGCGGTTCCCGGAGACGACCGGCCGAACGGTGAGGGCGATCGCGTCATCGAGATCTGGAATTTGGTCTTCATGCAGTTCAATCGGGATGCGTCGGGGACCCTGTATCCACTGCCCAAACCCAGCATCGATACCGGCATGGGGTTGGAGCGGCTGACCGCCGTCGCACAAGGCGTTTACAGCAATTACGACACCGACCTGTTTACACCGTTGCTGGCCGCGATCGGCAAACGGGCCGGGATGCATTATGGCGGGTCGGAACAGGCCGACCGGTCGATGCGGGTCGTGGCCGATCACCTCCGCGCCATCACCTTCCTCATGACCGACGGCATTCTGCCCTCGAACGAAGGACGGGGCTACGTCCTGCGTCGGATCCTTCGCCGCGCGGCGCGCCATGGGCGCCTGCTGGGCATCGTCGAGCCCTTCCTCTACGAGCTGACCGGAACGGTCGTCCAACTCATGGGCGGAGCCTATCCCGAAGTGCGCAGCGCCGCCGCCACGGTGGCCGAGGCGACGAAGGGTGAAGAAGAGCGCTTCATCGCGACATTGGATCAGGGTCTGCCGATCTTGAACGACATGATCGAGAAGACACGCTCCGCGGGGCGCGCGGTGCTGCCGGGTTCCGAGGTCTTCAAGCTCTACGACACGTACGGGTTCCCCCTGGATTTGATCACCGAAGCGTGCCGTGAACAGGGCATGACGGTCGATGAAGCCGGCTTTGAGGCCGCCATCGAAGAGCAGCGGACCCGCGCACGCAAGACCGGAGGCTTCGAGCAGGAGACGGCGCGGCCGGCGGTCGCCGAATTGGCCGCACGGCTCGGCGCGACGAAGTTCGTCGGGTACGACCAGTTGGAATCCGACAGCATTCTGCAGGCGATCCTCAAAGGGGACCGCCTTGTCAAAGAGGCGCAGGAGGGGGACGAGGTCGAGGCGGTGTTGGACGTCACCCCGTTTTACGCCGAAGGGGGCGGCCAGGTCGGGGATCAGGGGGTGCTCGTCGGGCCGGAAGGCCGTCTGGAGATCAAGGAAACG
Organism: Nitrospira sp.; assembly: GCA_035761895.1. Classification (GTDB taxonomy): domain Bacteria; phylum Nitrospirota; class Nitrospiria; order Nitrospirales; family Nitrospiraceae; genus Nitrospira_C. The sequence continues at coordinate 7,167 of DASTQE010000083.1, forward strand.
ACCCGTCCGGTGCCGACCATGATCGTGCACAAGGGCCGGGTGACCCAGGGCCGCATCCGCGAAGGCGAACAGCTGCATCTGTCGGTGAACCGGACGACGCGGCAGGACGCGGCAAGAAATCATACGGCCACCCATCTCGTGCACGCCGCCTTGCGCGATCTCCTCGGTCCCCATGTCAAACAGTTCGGGTCCCTGGTCGCGCCCAACCGTCTTCGCTTTGATTTTGCGCACTTCAGGCCGCTGTCCTCCCGGGACATCGATGAAATCGAAGGCGTGGTCAACACCGAGATCCGACGGAACGAACGGGTGCAATCCGAGGTCATGAGCATTCAGGACGCCGTGGCCAAAGGCGCGCTCGCCTTCTTCGGCGACAAGTATGGAGAACAGGTGCGGGTCGTCACGGTGGAATCCTTCAGCAAGGAGCTGTGCGGCGGCACGCATTGCCGGCATACCGGAGAGATCGGCCTCTTCCGGATCGTGTCCGAGACGGGTGTGGCAGCCGGAGTGCGGCGCATCGAAGCGCAGACGGGCCATGGCGCCATGGCCGTGATGAAAAAACTCGAGGCCGAGGTCAGAGAACTCTCGGAACTCTTGAAGGTGGGCCCCTCCGAGGTAGTCGCAAAGACCCGCAAGGTGATGGCCCAACTCAAAGACAAGGAGCGCGAGCTGGAAGAGCTGAAACTCAAGATGGCGAGCGGTTCCGCGGTGGCCTCCACGGCCAAAACAGTGGCCGGTGTCCCCGTGCATGTCCAGCGGACTGACGGCTTGGATATGAACGCGATGCGGCAGCTTGGGGACCAACTGCGGGACAAACTGAAAAGCGGAGTCGTCGCGCTCGGGGCCGCCACGGACGACGGCAAAGTGTCGCTGCTGGTCGTGGTCACGAAAGATCTCACCGGCAAAATCAAAGCGGGGGATCTGATCAAAGTGATGGCGGCAGAGGTCGGCGGCACCGGAGGCGGCCGGCCGGAAATGGCGCAGGCTGGCGGCAAAGATGCCTCGAAACTCGACGCGGCGTTGGAAAAAGTCTTTGGCTTGGTCGAACACGCACTTCAGCGGTAAAATCATGCCCGGATCGCGGATACTGGCCTTGGATTACGGGACCAAGCGGATCGGGGTCGCACTCAGCGATGAGCTGGGCTGGACCGCGCAGCCGCTGGAGACATTCGAGCGCCGCACACTCGACCGTGATGTGGCTCACATCGCTTCCCTCGTGCAGGCCCACGCGGTGGGAGAAGTGGTGCTGGGATTCCCGTTGCAGCTGGACGGGCGGGAAGGGCCGGCGATCCAGGCCATGCGGAATTTTGCCGTGCACTTGGAACAGGGACTGCCGGTTCCGCTGGTCCTCTGGGATGAGCGATTGACGACCAAGGCGGCGGAAGATCTGCTGATCGCCGCCGATGTGAGCCGGAAAAAGCGCAAGGGCGCCGTTGACCGTGTGGCGGCCGCGATTCTGCTGCAAAGCTATCTGGCGAGCCGCGAACAGACGGCGCGGCCGGCCATGGACCAGGACTGGTCGACGGTAGACAGCACTGATGAAGCTCCGGAGCATTCTCGCCATTCTGCTGCTCGCGGTCGCCGCGCTCGGCATAGCCGCGCATCAGATCGTTAAGTGGGCCGAAGCGCCCGCCGTTCCCGCACGATTGCACCCGCCCTCCAAGGTCGTGACCATCCCTGACCGCTCCACGTTTCAGCAAGTGGCCGCGCTGCTCGAGCAGGAAGGGCTCATCAAAAGCCGGCTGGCATTTGTGTGGTTGGGGCGATTTCAATCTGCGGATCGAAAGATCCACGCTGGTGAGTTTGAGCTGAATCCGAGCATGGCGCCTGCCGAAATTCTCTCACGGTTGACGACGGGACAGGTGATGCTTCATCCCATCCTGATTCCCGAAGGCCTGACGATGGTGCAAATTGCAGAGATCTTCGGGCAGCAGGGATTGGTGGACCCGCATGAGTTGCTGCGGTTGATGAAAGATCCCGCCTTCATTGCTTCCCTAGGCATCAAAGCTGACACGCTGGAGGGCTACCTCTATCCCGATACCTACAAGTTTCCGAGGGGCATCAAACCTAAAGAGGTGATCACGGCGATGGTCGAGCACTTGCGACAGGTGTACGGCCCGGACTTGGAGGCGCGGGCGCAGGAGCTCAAGCTGACGCAGCACGAGGTCCTGACCTTGGCCTCGGTGATCGAAAAGGAATCCGGCTCGAACGGGGAACGCGAAGAGATCTCGGCGGTGTTTCACAATCGGCTGAAGAAACACATTCCCTTGCAGAGCGATCCCACCGTGATCTACGGGCTGCCGAGCTTCGACGGCAACATCCATAAAAAGGATTTGTCGAGTCCCAGTCCGTATAATACCTATCGTATCGCGGGCTTGCCTCCCGGCCCCATTGCCAACCCCGGCATTCAATCGATTCGCGCGACGCTCTATCCTTCGGACTCACGCGCGCTGTATTTTGTGTCCAAGAACGATGGCACCCATCAATTTTCAGCCACTCTCGAAGAGCATAATCAGGCCGTGGAAAAATACCAGAAGCGTCCGTTCCGACGGTTGATGCATCCGCGCACCTGAGACGAGCCGAGGAACAATACATGAATCAGCATGACTGGAATCTTCCTGCGTTGATCGACCACACGATGTTGCGTCCGGAGGCGACGAGGGCGGATGTGCTGCGACTCTGCAGAGAGGCCACACAATACGGATTCCAGGTGATCTTTATTCCGCCCTGCTACACGGCGGAGGCGGTGGAGGCGGTGGCCGGGTCGGACGTGCGCGTGGGCATTCCCGTC
>DASTQE010000084.1:0-4330 GCA_035761895.1 Nitrospira sp.
CGATTAGTCGTGGCAGCGCTGTGCATGACCCTGGCTTCGACGGCCTTTGCGCACGGGACAGGCCTACACGTGTTGGGCACCGTCGTTGCCATCGACGCGAAACATCTTGAAGTCAAAACCCAGAAGGGAAACACGGTGGAAGTCCAAATCAACAAGCAGACCCGGTTCAAGGAAAAGGACCATCCAAAGAGCACCAATTTGCCGGCGGTGGGAGACCGGGTAGTGATCGAAGCAATCAAGGACGACAAGACCCTCACCGCGACGGAAGTGCATTTTTCCTCGATGAAAAAGCAGACGCCTGCATCGGCGCCCGGACAGCAGGCTCCGCTCACAACGCCTGCTCCGTAAGGAGTGACGTGCGCATCGTGCATTATTCCCAACAGACGCACGCGGCTCCTTTCGGCGGAGGCATTCAGGCCGTGCTCGTGCGTCTCCTCATTTCCGGCATTGCGGTCTTCCTGGCCGTCGCCACCGTGCCGGGACTTGAAGCCGACAGTTTCGGTGCAGGAGTGGCCGCCGTGCTCGTGCTCAGCGTATTGAACCTGCTGCTACGGCCAATCCTGTTGATTTTAACCTTGCCGCTAATCGTGTTGTCCTTTGGACTCTTTTTGGTCGTCCTCAACGCCCTGCTCTTAGAACTCACGGCCTATGTCGTAAAGGGTTTTACCGTCACAGGTTTCTGGCCGGCAGTCGGCGGCGCGCTCGTCATCAGCATCGTCACGAGCGCGCTCAATCTCTTGACGGGAGATTACCGCCAGGTCGAAATCCGTACCCCGGAACCGCGAGAGCCGAAAATCATCAATCCCCCCGAATAGACCTCTCTTTCGGGGTATTCAGTAAAAGATCCTCCAGCGGGACCCGCAGCGAAGCGAAGAGGTCAAATGCCCGGCTTTTCGTTGAATTGCCACCGATGCATTGCTACAATGCGCACACTCCGCATCACTAGTGAGAAATGACACCGACACAGACCGCTGCGCACAGTAAACCGCCTGCCGAAACCCAACTGCAACGGACGCTCACTTCGGTCCTCAATGATTTGCCGGTGGATTCGGCCCTGGCCGCCATTTTTCACCGCGAAAACGGTCCCCTCGTCGGACATGCTGCCAGAGGTTTCACCCCGCGAGATGTCCAGGCCATCTTACGCACGCTGTCCACGCCTTCACTGGTTGCAACAGGCGCACAGGAACCAGATGGAAGCCGCACCATGCGCTTGCGTATGGTGACACCCGGCGCGAAATCTCTCTTGGGAGTCCCCCTCAAGTACCGAAATCGAACCTATGGCTTTCTCGTCATTGGACGCAAGGAAAGCGCAGCGTTTACAAAAAAAGAACGCGGCCTGATGGACCAGGCCAGCGAAGACGTGACGAAAGCGCTGGACCGGGACAAGCTTTTTGATCTGAACGTGGTACTCAGTCGTCCGCTTGTCAATCAAGAACCGCCCACCGCCGCCGCCTCCGCGGCCATCTACACGGCGCCCGTCTCGCAGGTGACGCCGCAGCTTCAGGAACAGATTACAGCCGTGCTGACCGATGCGAATCAGACGGTGCCCTATGATCGCGCCTGGGTCTGTCACTACGACCCCATCGCCGGCAGCGTAGAGGTCCTGGGGATGGCCGGTGATCTCAAAGGTGACCACAAAGACGGCAAGAAGGACATGCGGCCTGGTCACCGCCTGGCGCTGGACAGTTCCGCCGCGGGCTGGGCAATCCGTCATCGCAAGCCGCGCGTGGACCATGATCTGGCTTCCACACAAGGGCGGTTTCTCGATCATAAGCAGTTGTTCAAAGACCGGTTCCAGTCTTCGTTGGTCTTTCCGTTCTTTGTCAGAGGGCAAGTGGGCGGCACGGTGACGCTGGCATCTCGTGAACCTGACCGCTACCAGCCCACCGATGCGAGAACGCTCGAGCCGCTGATTCTCAAACTTGCAGATCTCCTCCAGGCTCCCTCGCCGGCGCAGGCTGCTCCTGCGCCCGCGGCCGACGACGCCGGCATGTCCTCGGCCCCTGCTCCACCGCCCTTGGTGTCGTTGGAACCGATGATCCGCAAGCAAGAGCGCCAGGCGGCGATCGGAGAATTCAGCGCGTTTCTTGCCACAGAAGTGCGTGAGCCGCTAGGCTCGATTCGCGCACAATTGGAGGAAGTCACAGGTGAAGGCGTGCTGGACTTCGACCCCCAAACGCGCGTGGAAAACGCTATGCGGGATCTGATCCGGATCGAGGCCATTCTCAACGAAATTCTGGATTTCGCGAAGCCGCTTGAACTCAATCGACGCCTTGTCCGTATCCCCGAAGTCATCGAAAACGCGCTCACCGTCGTGGCGAACGATCTTGAAGTCACGAGGATCCACGTCACGAAGGAGTATGCCGCGGTGCTCGCGCCCGTGCGCGGAGATGAGGCCAAGCTGCAGCAGGTCTTCCTCAGCATTTTCAAAAACGCCTGCGAAGCGATGACGCCCGGCGGACAGCTCACGATCAACGTGACCCAACATCGGGCGGGACGAGGCTTCGAGGATCACATCCTGATCAAGAATGACGGGGCGCCGATTCCCCCGGAAATCGTGGATAATGTGTTCGAACCGTTTTTTACGACGAAGAAGGCCGGATCAGGACTGGGTCTGGCGACCGTCAAGAAAATCGTGGAGGAGCACGGCGGCTCGATTGCGATCGGCAGTGCGCCGGGCGAAGGAACGACGGTGACCATTCGTCTGCCAGGAGTGAGCCGCGGGCCCTCGTTCCGCCACCGCGGTCGCGGCCGCCGCCCGCACCGGCGTTAACGTGTTTGCGCTTCCGTATAGGTTTTCCCTTTCTTTCTAGCCGGTTACCGGACTCGTCCCCACGGGCGCAACAATCTCACTTACCCAACCCAAGGCCGCGCCGGGACGCGCCCTTTCCCCAATCTCACCCGCCCACCCCAGGTCGCGCCGGGACGCGCCCTTCACCCAACGAGCACCGCCAAACCGATCTAGTTCGACCCGGAGCCCTAGCTCTTAATCTTGGCGACGGGATAAGACCTTCTCGGCGCGCCACGTTCCGCGAGCACAGTGACAGGTCGACAGCCGGCTTCTTGGCCCTTGACAGCCCTCCCCCCCTCTGGCTATCATCCCGCCCACTTGTTCGCTGCTGATATCAGAACGCAACTTACGGCACTCTTCAGCCACCATTATTCAAAGGAGATGGGTATGAAGCTCTTATTCGGCATTGTTGCGATGGTTTCCGGTGTCTTGTTTGCGCTCTCCATGGCGTCGGCCAATCCAGCCATGCTGCCCAAGCATGAGGGCTATCCGATGAAGAACAGCGGCAGCCCGGTGACTGGACAGCCGACGGCGAACGATCCCGGCCAGTCGGATGCCCGCGGCGCAAACACCTTGACGAAAGCCGCCGCCTTCGACGACAAGCATGTCACCCAGAATTTGAAGAAAATGGACAACGATCGGATTACGGCGAGCGAGGGGGCTGGGCGGCTTCCGAAAGTCCAAGGCCCGCAGATCCAGATCGCTCCTCCCGTCACCTCCGCAACCAAGATCACGGGTGATCGCAAGATCGAGTAGCCGCTTCATCAAAGCGCAAAGAAAAGGGAGCGGTCCTCACGGGCCGCTCCTTTTTTCTTTTTATGCCCGCTGTGCTCACCGGCCGGCGAGTCTGAAGCGATAGGGCTTGTCGGCCCACTTCCCGGCATAATTCACGCCGATGCGCGGAAATGCTCCGATCTTCTGGCGCGGAATCTTCGTCCCACGATCTTCGAACCAGACATGCCGTCGAGCGGTCATATCGATGCGGTTCAATGAGCGGTCGATCGAAAAAGCGCGGCATAGCCGCCCCGGCCCGTCGATCAACTGGCCTTCAACTTCTACGGCTCTGAGCAGCACCGCCGCGGGGAATTCCGCTTTTTCCGTGACGACATTCAAGCAGTGATACATGCCGTAGATCAGGTAGACGTACGAAATACCCGGCGGACCGAAGAGGACCTCGGTTCTGAGCGTTCGTCCCTTCGAGGCATGGCACGCCAAATCCTGAGGCCCGACGTACGCTTCGACTTCGATGATTTTCCCCGCCAACACCCCCGCCCCATTGCGTCTCACCAAATATTTGCCCAATAGCGATCGTGCGACCACAACCGTCGAACGATTGAAATAGGATCGTGGCAAGATCTCACGCATGGCCGCGGCCTCGGCTTAGAAATACCAGGCGAACCCCCCCATGAAGAACCGGGGATTGCCAGGCACAAAGTGGATATCGTTGACTCCGGCTGCCTCGTTGCGCAAACGCGATTCAAAGTAAAACGTGGCCTGCTCCCATTTGGTATTGAGCAGATTCTGGATGAACAAAAACGC
>DASTQE010000085.1:0-15421 GCA_035761895.1 Nitrospira sp.
GTCGTCAGAATCTCCCCGAGCACCAGCCAACTGCCGTGTTCACTCGACACGAGATTCGAGTGTTTCCCGATCCAACCGAGACCGGCCTCCTGCGCCCACGCCTTTTCCATGATCGGCCCTGTGTCGACATAGGACCGCGTGGCGGCGCCTGGCGCCCAGTCGCGCAATCTGGCTTCAAGGAGCGCGAGTCGTTCTCCCAGGACGCCGTGGTAGTCCCTGCCCCAGGCATAACGGGCAATGCGGCCATATCCCCGGTCTTCTGTCGGGCGATGCCCCGTGTCATAGTTCATGCCGACGACGATGATCGACCGGCAGCCGGGCAGGACGAGGCGAGGGTCCGCGCGCCGTGCGGGGTCGCGAGCCATCCAGGCCATGGTGCCGTGAAACCCCTTGCGCAACCATTCTTGCAGCCGGTGGAGCAGCCGATCGTCCGAGGCCTCGGGGCTCACCGCTGCAATGCCGACGGCGGCGAAGCCCAGCGACCGGGCTTCGTGTTTGATGGACTCGACGAGGGACATGGCGAATTGGTGTTGAGCGGATCGTCACCTTGCGATGCGCATGAGGATGAACGAAACCGATCAGTGGGGATTGCAGTCGAATCGCACGATGAACTGCACGGAGCAGTGAGCCGTGTTGCAGCGGCTGCAGGTCCCGGTGATTTTGGTTTTCCAGTCGGTCTGCTTCTCGTCGAAGCGGCAGGCGGTCTTGCCTCCCTTGGAGATCGTCGTCCAGGGCTTGTTCGTGCCGGGCGCATTGGCGACAAGACAGCCGGCCGGAATGGGAACCTGGCACATGTGAGAGGGCTCACCCTTGGCCATGCCAAAACTACAGGCCTGTTCAGTCGTGGCGGGAAATTCCGAAGGAATCTGGGCGCCGGCATCGGAAAGGAGCAATCCCCGGAGGCAGAGAAGGAACACTCCGGCAAGGATGAAACAGCCACGTACCCCGCGCATGTCCGGATGGTACCACAGTCTCTTCCCTTGCGGCCACCGGCATGACTGCGTAGAATCTGCATTGGATCATTGCGGGGCAATATCTAGGGGAGGACACCCATGCTTGCAACGCGTATCCGTCAAAAGGAAGGCACGTTCTACTTCATCGCCTACAATGCGGTCGATCTCCTGGACAAAGTGCGGTTCACGAGCCGCTATTTCTTCGAAGGCGAAGAGATCGCTCAGGCCAAGATCTCCGAGCACGACGACGTCGCGCAATTCATCGCCGGCATTGAACGGAGCGAAAAGGGATTCCAGCGTCAGCTCAACCGGCAAAAAGTTAAACAGATCGTCAACTTCTATGAAACCGTGGTCGCTCAGCCGATGATCCCGGGCACCATCTTGATCTTCACGGACGAGACGCTGCGCTTCCAGCGGTCAGGAGATTCTGAATCCGTCGGCCACTTGAGCGAGCCGAAAGGGAAATACCTCGTGATCGATGGCCAGCACCGGCTGGCGGGTCTGCATTTTTTCCGCGCCAAACACCCCGACCAGATTGCCAACGTCGAAGTGCCCTGCGTCCTCTTCGATGGACGCAGCGGCGATTTTGCGACGGAAATGTTCGTCATCATCAACAGCACGCACACCCGGATCAACCGGTCGCACTTGGTGGATCTCTATGAGAAAGTGTCCTGGGAAACGCCGGAAAAGAAGTTTTCCGCGAAAGTCGTCAATCTGCTCTATGCCGAAGACGATTCGCCGCTTCAATACAAGATCAACCGGCTGGGCGGGCGCAGCAAACAGGAGAAGTGGATTCTGCAATCCGAAGTGTTCAACGAGTTGCTCAAAGTGGTGACCGCCCACAAGCGCTGGATGGAGTCGCACCTCGGGATGAAGGCCGACCGTTGCTATGCCCTGGTAAGGGACTATTTGAAAGGCGTCAAAGAGGTCATGGAGGAAGTCTGGGGCAACAATGAGCGCTACATGTTCACCCGAGACGTCACGCTGAAGGCGTTGATTCGCGTGTTGGACGATCTCATTGTCGACCGCAAGCTGATGACCGACTGGGACACTGAGCGGTCCCATAAGCCGTTTGCCGAAATTGTCAAGCCGTGGGCGGCGCTGGCGAAGGAATTTCGCGCAGAGGGATTCTACGAGCGGTTCGCGGCGAAGGGACAGCTGGAGCGGGTGCGGAAGATCCACCAGCGGCTGCTTGATGCGATCGTCGGGTAACACTGTCGGGACAGCGGGCCGGCTGTTCATCCTCTGCGTGCTGTATCTTCTGTATTGGCCCCCCCTTGTCGGCAGTGAATCCCCTCCAGAGTTTCTGCACGTCAAGACCGATCCTGCGGGCGGAGTAGTGGCCACTGCCCGCGTCCTGTTTCCCGCCAGCCCTGAGATCATCCACTCGCTCTTGACCGACTTTCCGCACTGGCCTGACCTCTTTGAAGTCCGAATGCGGATCGTCGACCTGCAAATCCGGCAGGACGTCGTGACGATCGATCTGCGCATAGAGCACGCGCTGTTGCCCGGCGAGCGGCGATTGGTGACCGAATCACGGGCGACCGCCGGTCAGGGCATCGTCACCGACCTGGTCGGGGGAGATTTTACGCGGTATCACCGGGCGTGGAAACTCTCCGCCGCGAATGAGGGACGGGAGACACAGGCCGAGTTCGAACTGGCGGTCACCATCGATTCCATCGTTCCCGACTGGCTCGTGGCTTTGGCGACCAGACGCGAACTCGAAGCGCACTTTCGCATTGTGAAGGAAAAGGCGCGAGCTCGCGCGGCTAAGACGGAAAAGTGAACTCCGACACTTCGGCCTTGTCCAAACCCTGTTTGACGAAGGTTCCGACATCGAGGCTGCGCTCGATTCTCCGGATATCGTCGAGGCGGGTTTTCGTGCTGGGATGCGGCGGGACGAAGAGCGAACAGCAGTCCTGATCCGGTTCGATGGACGTCGTGAAAGTGCCGATCCGCTGCGCCTGATTGGTGATCTCCAGCTTGTCCATGCCGATGAGCGGACGGAGCATCGGCAACTCGGCCGCTTCTTCGATCACCGACAGGTTTTCCGGCGTTTGTGAAGCCACCTGTCCCAAGCTGTCTCCCGTGACCAGCGCCCAACAGTGGTCGGCCAGCGCAAGTTCACCTGCGATGCGAACCATCAGGCGGCGATAGAGCACGACGCGGTAGGGTGCAGGTGCTTGTGCCACGATCTCACGCTGGATCTCGCCGAAGGGGACGATGAACAGCTTTGAGCGGTATTGATGCGTGGTCAAAATCTGAACCAGCTCCCTGACCTTTTCCTCCGATGCCCGGCTGACCAGCGGGCGGCCGGAAAAGTGTATGAAGACGGCATTGCAGCCCCGTTTCATCATGCGATAGGCCGCGACCGGTGAATCGATCCCCCCGGAAATCAAACAGGCCACAGTCCCGCTGACGCCCACCGGCATACCGCCAGGGCCTTGAAACTTGTCCAGAGAGTAGTAGGCGTCTTTGGCCAGCAGCTCAATGTAGATTGTCAGATCGGGCGATGAGAGCTTCACGGTCTTGTTCGTGAGCTCGCGGACATATTTCCCGACCTCTCTCTCGACGTCCATCGACGTGAGCGCAAGGCGCTTGTCGGCCCGCTTTGCGGTCACACGAAAAGTGTCGAACGTTCGTTGCGTGACTGCCGCACCGATGCCACGCGTCAGTTCGTTGAGTTCGGGCTGGAGCAAATTCAGCGGCACGGCTCGAGCAAGGGAAAAGTTCGCGATGCCGAAGACGGCAGACAGACGTTCTTTGACCACGTCATCCTTGAGGGACTCGGGAAGTGCAACCCGCAGGCGGCCGGGGAGGCTTTCGATGCGTGTGGCGCCCAGGTCTTTCAGGGCCGTGCGAATGTTGCCGATGAGCTGGCGCTCGAAAAAATCACGGTTCCGGCCTTTCAAAGCCAGTTCATGGTAATGAACAATCGCGCAGCGCATTGCGGCGCCTTGCCTCAGTTGTGTCCCGTGAGTTCCAAGTATCGCTCGGCATCGATCGCCGCCATGCAACCGGTTCCCGCGGCCGTGACCGCCTGACGGTAGGTCGAATCCTGCACATCTCCCGCGGCGAACACACCCGGCACACTGGTGGCCGTCGTCCCCTGCTTCGTCACGATATATCCCTTGGCATCCATATCGAGTTGTCCAGCAAACAGAGCGGTATTTGGACGATGTCCAATCGCGATAAAGACGCCGGAGATGGGAAGCGTCGTGGTGGTGCCCATCACGAGATTCTTGAGCCGCACGCCCGTGACCACGTCGGTGCCGAGTATGTCCTCGACCACGGAATTCCAAATGAAGGAAATGCGCTCGTTCTTGAGCGCCCGGTCCTGCATGATTTTTGAAGCGCGCAACTTATCACGGCGGTGCACGACGTACACCCTGGTCGCGAACTTCGTAAGAAAATTGGCCTCTTCCATTGCGCTGTCCCCGCCACCGACGACCACCAACTCCTTGCCGCGAAAGAAAAACCCATCGCAGGTGGCGCACGTGGAGACGCCATGGCCGGTCAATCGCGCTTCGTTCTTGAGCCCGATGGGAATCGCCGAAGCGCCGGTGGCGATGATAACGGTCCGTGCTTCGATCGCCCGTTCCTGATCGACGGTGACCGTGAAGGGACGTTTGTGGAATTCGACCGCGGTGACGTCGCCTGTCAGGAACGCCGTGCCGAACCGCTCGGCTTGCGCCCGCATTTCTTTCATGAGGTCGGGGCCCATGATACCCTTCGCGAATCCGGGAAAGTTTTCCACTTCGGTCGTGGTCGTGAGCTGTCCGCCGGATTGCCAGCCTTCAATAAGCAGGGGAGACAGGTTCGCGCGGGCGGCATAGACGGCCGCCGTGAGACCCGCCGGTCCCGAACCGATGATGAGGACGTTGTGCATGGGGTCAATCTAGCACAGGGATGATGTGGATTACAGATGGCGGGATCCCCTCCGCAGGCTCTGAATCAGTCTGCGGACTTCCTGTTTCACTACGGCCTTGTCTCTGGTTCCGTCCAATACCACATCGGCGCGGTGGACTTTTCGAGCCAGCGGCATCTGGTTCTTGATGCGCCGGAGCGCCTCGTTTCTGCTCAGCCCATTGCGCTGTTTCAAACGGGCGATTTGCGTTTCACGGTCGGCGGTGACGACCACGATCTTGTCCACGCGCTTGTCGGCTCCCGATTCGAACAGGAGGGGGACTTCGTATACCACCACCGCATGAGGAGAGCGCACGGCGATCCGGCGGGCGAGACGCTGCTGCTCCCTGGCGACGCGCGGATGGATGATATGTTCAAGTTTTCTGAGTTTTCGGCGGTTGTGGAAGACGATGTCGCCGAGTGTCTGGCGGTTGATCCACCGGTTGGGCTTCAGGACGCCCTCGCCGAACACCTTCACGATTTCGCGCCAAGCCGGCTTCCCAGGCCTGACGACGTCCCGGGCGAGCTGATCGGCATCGATAATGATGGCGCCGCAGCGCTTGAACATCTGGGCGACAGTGCTCTTCCCGGTCGCGATTCCGCCGGTCAGGCCAACCACGATCATGCGGGGAAGAATAGCATGAGGGTCTGGACAATGTCGTTGATCCGGGGTGATTGACTTCCGGCAGGAGGCGCCTGTATGAACGACAACGGCATGCCGTACAACATCATCATCTCTGCTGCCGTAGCGCTCTTCGTGGCGGGCCTGGCCATCCCCGCGAAGGGCGGATCTCCGCCGGGCCCTAAAACCATCGTTGTCGCCTTGGACGGCAGCGGCGATTTCACGTCCATTCAGCAGGCCGTCGATGCGGCTACCAAGGGCGACACGGTATTCCTCAAGCCGGGCCGCTATGAGCAGGACATCACCATTCACGGTAAGGATCACCTCAAACTCATCGGAGCCGGGCAAGACAAGGTCACTTTAGTCGGCCGCGAAGATCTGGTTGGAGTTCTGCACGTCGGGAAATGGCCGTATGGCGCCAGCAACATCGAAATCAGCGACATGACAATCAACGAGCATGGGGGACATGCAGTCGGATTATTCAACGGCCGGGGCGTGGTGCTGAAGCGGTTGACGGTCAATGGCATGCTGTTCAGCCAACAGGTCGAAGACGCCCGGATCGAAGATTGCACAATCGGCGGCAGCGAAACCACGGGTGTGCAGTTCGCCGATTCCCAGGCCGTCCTCATCGGCAATTTCATTCATGACAATGACCACGGGGTGAACGTGGCCGGGAAATCGAACGTCCGGGTGGAGCGAAACGTCATTACGAGAAGCCTGTTCCAGGCGGTTGTGGTGAACGATCGGGCGAAGGCCGTGCTCATCAGCAATACGCTGGTGAAAAACGGGGGCGGGGCGGCCTTTCTTGGCCAGTCTCAAAGTGATGTCAGCGGCAACGTCGTCGGCCTCAACCGTGTGGGATTTCTTGTCGCATCATCGAGCCGCGCAGCGACGTCGTATAACGCGTTCTATAATACGGATGGAGATTATCTCCGGGTCGGGAATCCTGATCAGCCTGCCCCCGAGCTCAAAGCGCAGTCGGACATTACGGGTGATCCTTATTTTGTCGATCCGGCGAAAGATGACTTTCGCCTGCGCGCGGACACGCCGCTCATCAAAGTCGGTTCCTTCCCGTTTCTGGGCGCGCTCCCCCCGCTGAACTTCCAGTAATTAATCTGAGTAATCAATAGCTTGCATAGCTATACCGGCTGTCGTCCAGCCATGTGCTAAGCTAACAGTACGCGCAGAAACATCGCGGCTCGATTCCTGGCGTAAGAGTTGCTGAGTCCATCATAAGGAGGGTCAAGCGTGGCAAGCTACAAACAAGAGCTGGAAAAGCGCGGGCCGGAAGGCATCCCTTCTCTTGATGATATCGAGCCAGGGAAAATTTGCGGCGCGGTGATTCCCATGTCGGAACGGGCACAGACTCAAATGCGCGATAGCATCGAAGTCATCGATTATCTCCTGAACCAGGAGCGTGTCGTCTGGAGTTAGGCCTCTTTCCGCTTCCCCTGCACCAGGCATCCTTCCTCTCCTCTTGACAGTGCTTTATCCCGCTTCGTAGTCTCGCTCACAACCCGTCACAGGAGGAGAAATACGCATGAAGCATCCGAATCCCTCTCAAAGCGCTTACGCAAGACTACGCGTATTGTGCATGGCTGCGGCTCTACTGTGCGCATCTCAGACCTTCGCAGATGAATTGCCAAAGGAATCCGTGTTGCCCCTGTCCATGGCCACGAAAGCGATGCAGGCCGCCATAGAGGCCTGCAAGAAAGATGGGTATCGAGTCAGTGCCTCCATCGTCGACCGGGCCGGCGTGCTGCGTGCCATGGGACGAGCGGACGGAGCTGGCCCCCATACAGTCGAGAGCAGTCGTAGGAAGGCTTATACCGCCGCGAGCTTACGGCGTCCGACGACCGAACTGGCTGAGATGGTGGCGAAGGCAGCGACCTTGCAGGCGTTAAGGGACATGAACCCCGAGATTTTGATTCTGGGAGGAGGGCTGCCGATCGAGATTAGCGGCGAAGTGGTGGGGGGCATTGGTGTCGGCGGCGCACCGGGCGCGCACCTCGATGATGCCTGTGCGCAGGCCGGCCTCGACACGATTGGAGCTGCTCCGAAGGTGTCTGGAGCCAAGTGATCCCCCGCTCGCAGACCTGGGCTCTGTTCGCTTCCCTCTTGCCGCTTCCTGGCTGCAACAGCGACGTGCCCATGTCCGCCGTCGCGCAGGTCACGCCTCCCGGTGTAGCGGTCACCGTCACACGCGTAGCCACACACCCATTTCTGGCACGGTTCAACCTCAAGCTCACTGTCAGAGCTGCCGTCGGATGTTCGGCAACGAGCGAGCTTTTCCCCGATACGGGCGGTGTCAGCCGGCGCAATCTCTACCGAGGGAAGACGGACCAGCTCTATCTGATCGGGCAGTTCGATGTGCGTCGTGTTGACGCCCGCCGTTGCGGTATTGAGCTCATGGAGTTTCGATCGCTAGAGGCGGGGCTGGTCTTCGTCGGATCGTTTGATCTCGATGCTTCCGGTCACTGGACATTTTTCCCTGTCGACGTACGCCCGGAGCGGCCATTTCAACCGTTGTAGTTGTCATGGAAGCGATGTGTTGTTCCACATTCCAGGACTTATGAACCAGCCGATCGTCGGGTATCACCGGGATGAGTATGGAGACTGGGTTGCCGATCTGGCCTGCGGCCATGGACAGCACGTCCGGCATCAACCGCCGATGACCAATCGGCCGTGGGTGTTAACCGAATCTGGCCGGGAACAGCATCGGGGAGAGATGCTGAACTGTAAGAAATGTGACGAAGCCTCGCGGGGTTGACGAAATTTCCAGTCGTTTCTTCCTGTCACCTGCCCAATGTCATCATGCCGTCCGGTGGGCTGACCGTCATGTCCAGCCCTGGTCGGCGCCAGGGAATCAGGCGTGGCCCCTCGTAGCGGTAGCCGCCTTTAACCGGATCGTTGTCCAGAAGCAGCGGCGTATCCAAATCGAGGATCTCAAACCCCTTCATTCCCAGCACCAGGCTGAATGAGCAGCCCATGGCGATTCTTGTTTCGACCATGCCGCCGATCATCAGCTTGAGACCCGAGGCAAGCGTAAAGAGGGCGATCTCGTGGGCCTCCATGACCCCCGTCTTCATGATCTTGATGTTGATGTAGTCCGCGGCACCTTGCGCCACTACCTGCTGCGCATCCGCGAGCGAACGGACAGATTCATCCGCAGCAACCGGGATGCCGGTTTCGCGCCGGATGGCCGCCAGACCGTCCAGGTCCTCCCGCGCGAGCGGTTGTTCAAGGAGGATCAGTCTGCCGCCGAAGCGAGCGACCCCTCTGACAAACGCCAGACATTCCTGGCGGGAAAATCCTTGATTCGCATCCCCGATAAACGCGACCGCGGGAAGCGCATGGTGGACGGCTTCCAGCCGCTGCACGTCGTGATCCACGTCGTTGCCAACCTTCATCTTGAAGAGACGGAAGCCTTTGGCGTGCCACCCTCGTGCTAGCGCCAACGTCTTCTCAAGTGTTTCAATGGGGATGGTGATATCGGTTTCATGCTCGCGCACGTCGGCTCCACCCCACAACGCCCACATGGGCAGATCGTGGGCTCGGCAATGCGCATCGAGCGTCGCCGTTTCCAAGGCACAGCGCGCCGCCGGCTGGCCCGGTGCCAGATCGCGTAATCGCTTCGCAATGTTCTTGAATTGATCGACCGGATGGCCCAGCATGGTGCGGGCCAGTTGGGTCACCGCGGCAAGACTCGCGGCACGTGTTTCCCCGCCGACTTCGGGGAAGGGCGCGGCTTCACCGTACCCTCGGGTGCCATCAGACAACGTCAGACGTATGAACAGGTTTTCTGCGACGGTACGAGATCCGCTTGCCACGACAAACGGATCCGTCAGAGGAGCGTCAATCGGCCAACAATCAATCTGCTCAACGACCTGCGTTTGTCCGCTCATCGCCGGGCATCTTAACCAGAAACGACACTGAAGCCAATGAGCCGGATGGTCAAACGACAGGACGGTGGTTTCATGTCCAGGCAATCAGATCATACCTCATGAACGAAGCGTTCCGTGCCATGCGACTCATGGTGGTGCTGCTGTTGGTCCTGGTCGGGGCATGGATGGCGCTGCCTTCGTTCATCTCGATTCTCTTTGAATGGTGGCTTGAACGGCAGGGGTATGAGCAGGTCGTGGTGAGCGTTGGTCGTCCCGGCCTGAGGTCAATGACCGTGCCGCGCCTTGCGCTGGCGAGGCGGTTGACGGGCGAAATGGTCACCGTCTCCCTGACCGATGCCCAAGCCGAGTACACGTTGCTCGGATTGCTGTCGGGTCGTGTCGATCTCCTCACGTTGCGGCAGCTCTCGATCCAGATCCTGAGTTCGTCGGCCGATTCGGATCCCCCTGAGCGTCATGCAGAGCCCATACAGGATGCGCCGGAGTCATTGCTCAATGCCTTGACAGCCAGTGACGCCGTTCAACGGCTGCCGTTTTTCCCCTGGGATGAAGTACGGCTTGAAGAAGTGAAGCTGTTTCGTGAACAAGCCACAGGACCTCTCCGCACGGTCGTCATGGCAGGGACGATTAAGCACGAGCATGAAACGCTGGTCGCCGAGATGGTGCTTCAAGGTATTGATACGATTCCTTATGAACTACGGGTCAGCGGTCAATCACCGGCCGCTATGGCGCTGCAACTTCGTGCGGCCCAGCCGAATGCACCGCCCGTCGTACTTTGGCGGTCGCAGGCGGTACCGAAGGAAGCCAAAGTGCACATCGAGGGCGTCCTGGAAATCAATATGCGCGAACTGGCCCCGTTTCTGGCTCTCGTGGTCCCGATTGGACCGGAATGGCAACGGGCCGACGGGAATGTGGCGGTGCACTGGGCGGGCACCGCCGCCTCCGGTGTTCCGGTCTCTTTGCTGTTGAGGGATCCGGCGACGGAAGTGCATGCAACCGTACAAATTTCGGCCGTTCTGCCGGAGCTGAGAGGGTATGGGAAAAACCTGGCCGTAAAAACGACCGGGACGCTCTCGGGGAACGCCCGACTGATCCATTGGACGCTCGCGGCCGGTGCGTCGGCGACTGCCATGGTCAGCGGCGCAGCAGTGAAAGGCATCGAACCGCTCAACGCGCTTTCTCAATACGGACCGCAGCCCGTGCGTCTCGACAATGCGCAAGAGAGCACCGGCGAATTGTTTTGGACCGAATCGCCGCCTCGGTTCACCTCCTCCGGCCCAGTGCGGATCTCCTATGGGTCACCAAACGGTCCTATCTATGCGGAGTGCATGGTGACGCAGATCATCGGCCGGGGATTGGCCCTCGACCACGCCGATGGCCACGTACTCGTCAAAGGCAGTCTGCCTCTTTCGTGGCATCAACGGTTGCATGTGAAACAGGTCACGGGAGAACTTCATGGCGACGTGACATGGACGGGAACGGCGCTGCGTGGAACGCTCAGCCCGTCGTCGACCGCGACATTCAGGGAGTTCAGGCAGGGACCGCTTCGAATCAGCGGCGGTGTGTTTCAATTGGAAGACCCTCTCCGTCTCGACGTTGATCTCCTGGCCAAACACTGGTCATTAGGCCCTGGAAGCTGGGCGTGGCGCTCACCCCATCTCCAGGTCGGCGGCTCGCAGATCACGATGCAACGTGTCGCGCTCAAGCTCGAACGACTTGACGGTTCCGAACGGACGTATCGCGCCCAGATGTCCGCGTCCATGGAGGGCCTTACCGTCGGGCACTTGATGGCGCGAAGCGCGCCCTTTGATCTGTCGTGGCGGATCGAAGCAGATCCGGAGGTGGTCAAAGCAGATCTCGAGACTCGGAGCCGCGAGGGCGCCATCAAGATGGTCACACAACTGGAGCATGAATGGTCGACAGGACATGGCACCGCTCATGGCGTGCTTGAGCCGGTAACTTTCCAGCGCGCGAAGTTTCGGCTTGAGCAGCTCTGGTCTCCCTGGACCTATCCGGTCGATCTCACGGAAGGAAACGTGGCTGGAACCTTCGATTGGCGGTGGGCCATCAACGAGCAGCAGCAACTGCACGTGCAAGGTGGATCGGCCGACATCGCGGTTGACCGGCTGGGCGGCCAGTACCAGGACGTCGTCTTCACGGGACTCCATACGAAGCTCAAGGTGGCCATCGAGGGCATTGAACGGGTGGCCATCTCCCGCCCGGCCGAGGTAACCGTTGCGTCCATTCAGACAGGTGTCGACCTGACCGATCTGACGATGACAGTGGAGGGCGAGTGGGATCTGCACGAAAGGCTTCCGCTCGTTGAGGTGCGAAACATACGCTGCGGCTTGCTGGGCGGGACAGCCACAAGTCAGGGCGTTCGTGCCGACCTTGGCTATCCACCCTATGGACTCACCGTGCTGCTCCGGGAACTCGATCTGCACAAGATCTTGAGCCTTGAGCAGCAGAAGGGGTTGCAGGGAACGGGCACGCTGGACGGGTCGATTCCACTGACGGTGACGTCTCAGGGCGTCACGGTGAAGGACGGAAACTTTGAGGCACGTCCTCCCGGAGGGGTGATCCGCTATGCAGCCACTCCGGAAGCCGCTCTCGCAGTCACGCAGGCCAACGCGAACATGCAGATCGTCCTGCAGGCCCTGAGCAACTTCCATTACAATGTGTTACAAGTGGGAGCGCAGTACACGGAAACCGGCACATTACACTTGCGGGCGCGACTGGAAGGCAAGAATCCTGATCAGAAGAACATCCCGCCCATTCATTTTAATCTGACAGTGCAGGAAAACATTCCAGCATTGTTGAAAAGTCTTCGGCTGGTCAATCAGCTCGAGGATTCCGTGCGCAACAGAATCTCGAGGCCATAAGAGGTGGGGGATACATGGGTACCGGTGCACCGCTCATGATGAACGTCGGAGTCTTAAGTCTCCTGTGTTTGGCCGTTCCGGCATGCACGCCACGCGTAGAGGTGGCGGCTCCTGACAAACCGATTACGATCAATTTAAACGTCAAGATCGATCACGAAATCCGCGTGAAGGTTGACAAGGAGCTCGATCAGGTCCTGTCAGAAGATAGTGGGTTATTCTAATCGAGGTGATGGAGGGAGGCGATGCGGAATAGGCGCCTGAGTTGGTTGGTGGTACCCCTTTTCCTCTGGTCGGCAGGACTTGGGGCGGCATTCGCCCTTTCCCTTGATGAGGCAAAATCAAAAGGCTTGGTCGGAGAGAAAGCGAACGGCTATTTGGGTGTCGTAAAACCTGGCGCTCAGGAAGCGCAATCGCTGACCAATGAGGTCAATCAGAAGCGACGCGAGGCCTACCAGGATATTGCCGCCAGGAACAAAACCCAGCTCGAGACCGTGGAGACGCTGGCCGGCGAGAAGGCCATTCAAAACACGAAGCCCGGACATTTCGTCGAAGGCCCGAGCGGCTGGACACGAAAGTAGTGTGGGCGGGTTCTTAAAAAGCCTTTGAGCAAGGCCGCAGCGAGCGAAGAGGCGAGGAGGTACATACCAAGCTTGGCTTGGCCCGCTCGCTTCGATCAACTGCGAGCGGATAGGTACCTTGCCTCCAGTAGAATCGACTCGTTGAGGCTCTGAGCGATGCGAGAACGAAGCTGAAAGGCTTTTTCAGAACCCGCCTTACCCGTAGCGGTCGTTCTTCCACGGTAGTGCGCTGTTGGAATACCCCCGCACTTCCCAAAACCCCTTCTCATCCTTGTCTGAGAACGTGATCTCCTTGATCCACTTGGCGCCCTTCCACGCATAGCGTTTGGGGATAATGACCCGCACGGGACCGCCATGTTCTTTGGCGAGCGGATGGCCATTCCATTTGTAGGAAAGCAGCACATCATCGTCGTCGCAGGCCTCAAGTGGCAGATTCGTCGTGTAGTCGTCGTAGGACTTGAAGAGCACGAATTTGGCCAGGGAGAGCGGTTTGACAACGGACAGGATGTGTCTGAAGCTGACACCCTCCCATTCGTTGTCGAAGCGACTCCATGACGTAACGCAGTGAAAGTCCGAGACATCCTTGAAGGGTGGCTGCGACAGGAACTGTTCCCAGGTCCAGGTCACGGGATTGGCCACGAAGCCGCCAATCGTCAACGTCCAACCGGAAAGAGCGATCTCCGGCTTGTGTCCGAGGTCAAGCACCGGGAAGGTCTCGACCACATGTTGTCCCGGCGGCAGGCGATCATCCCCTTCATAAAACACCTCTCGCTCCTCTCCACCTCGCCGGGCTTTCGCCCACTGTTCCTTGGTCTTGGTCAACCGGGTCGGTTCATCCATCGTCGGCCTCCTCCTTACAGGGTAGGCTAGAACGGTTGGATGATACAAGGAAATTGAGACACGTTATGACAGGGGCTGTTGCGCAAGCAGTCTCTCGATCAACGCTTGAAAGTTCGCCAATGGCTGGGCGCCGACGACTGGACGGCCGTTGATGAAGAATGTCGGCGTACTCGTGATGCCGAGTTGCAGTCCATCCTGCAAGTCTTTGGTGATCTGTTCCCGGAAACGACCCGAGCTCAGACAGCCTTCAAACGCAGGCTGTTGAAGTCCTAGTTCCTTCGCCAATGCGAGAAAATCCCAACCTTTGCCTGACGATTGACGAGCAAATAAGAGGTCGTGATACTCCCAAAATCTGCCTTGGTCGCCGGCGCAGCGGGCTGCCTCAGCCGCTCGAAGCGCATGGGGGTGATTGGGCCCGAGATAATCTCGATAGACGATGCGAATCCTCTCGCCGTACAACTGCCGCAACGCCTTGAGTATCTTCACGCTCTGTTGACAGTAAGGACATTGAAAGTCTGAGAACTCCACGATGGTGATGGGAGCACGGTCTGATCCGAGTCGGCGATCACCCTCAGGATCGATCGCCAGAACCGGTGGTTCCAGTTGTGGGAGGGTGATGCGGACGTCGGCTTTTCGCCGCAACGAAACAATGAGTGCCTGCCGAATTCTGGCTTGCTCCTGAAGATTCAACGAAGATCTCTGGCCCTCGGCACTCAAGCGCCTGACTGGGGCCGGAAGACTGGCGAGTCGGGCAACAGATTCCGATTCGGATGACTCTTCCAGCAGCTGCGGCAGCGTGACGCCTCTTCTCGAGGCTTCCGCATTCAGCAGTTCCTCGTCGATGAGCTTTTGGGTCGCTTGTCGAAGCAGTTGCTGACGTTGTGTCTCTAGGAGATAGAGGGGAAGGGCGACAGCCTTCTCGACTTCTCGGAGGGTGAGCGAGCGGTCACCCACGGTGGCAACGACCGGATCGTCTGACGTGCCTGTTTTAGGGGCGGCAGACCTGGTTTGCCAGCCGACAGCGGCCAAACCAACAACGAGAACCGCAAGCAAGAGGCTGAGCAGGAGACGAACTGATAGGGTCTGCTTCACCATAAGATTCGTAATTGGAGGTTCTACTTGCCACCATAGCAGGAGTCTCCGAAAAATCCATGATTTCCTAAAAAGCCTCACTGAGAGCCATTTTGCGCCATTGCGGAAGAGGCGCCTGTGGCAACAATGACTGAGGCATTCTTGCCCCTCCAAAGAAGTACCCCCCCTGTATAGCCGGTTCCCTCCGTCCTCGGTATAGGCGAAACGGCTTTCTCATTCTACTCTCTGAGTCATGAACGCCGCAGAGGACAAAGAGCCGCAGAAAGCCGTTGCAAGGAGCTGTGGGAATCTAGGCTGGCTAGTAATATTACCAAAGGAATGACGATGAACTGGCTCGATCAGGCTTATGACACGTCGGTGGCGATCCCGGTCTCCCTTGCCGTCCTGGCGGCGATCAGTCTCTTGAGCTGGAGAAAAAGAGGTCGCCAGATCATCCTCGCGCTGACTCTGTTCCTGTATGTCCGGTACCTGGTATGGCGCGGGGTCTATACGCTGAACATTGACGATTGGGCAGGGCTTGGCATCAGTTCACTGGTACTGCTTGCCGAAGCCTACGGTCTCGTCCAGTTGATGTTTTTTACGTTCCAGGCCTGGAGGCCGCAGGAACGGCAGTCGCCGCCGATCACCACGTATCCGACCGTGGATG
>DASTQE010000086.1:0-3391 GCA_035761895.1 Nitrospira sp.
AGATTGATTCGATTTCCCGAGAGCAGCTACTACGCGGTGTTGCGTGAGAAACTCAAATGGGGGGATGGGTAGAACGTCTGCTACTCAGCTCGCTCCGCGTTCGATCAGGCTCAGCATTTCCAGGTTGGTCACGTACTTAAACTCTCCAATGCAGTCGGTCGTGCCCTTGAAGGCCTTCTCGGCTTTTTCAAGTGCACGGAGTCCCTTCACATCTACAGGGCGGCTCTTGCGTTCCTTCAGCAGCGCGTGCAATTTGTCGAGGACCATCTTGGGCGGATTGCCGGCCGGTTTGGTTGCGAGGTACCGCGTCACGACTTCTGCACACCAATCTCCATCGCGTTTCGCCACACCGACCAATCCCTCGCTTGCCTTTCTTGCCCATCCGGCGAGAAACACTCCATCAATGACTTTTCCGGTCGCTTCGTCGTAGGCTTGAAACAAGGCATCCTCGGGATCGTTGCCGGTCTTCTGAGGGTTCGTCACATAGACGCCCCCTTTATAGGGCAGGCCGACCGTCTCATCGACTTTGTCGCCGACGGCAAAGATGACTGCGTCGCATGGGACTTCATAATAATGCTTGAGTCCTATTGCGGCAGTGTCCTCTCCTTTGGGTTCGAGCTTATTGTCCTCCATTTCCAATCCGCGTACCCGGTTGCTTCCGTCCACGAGGACGCGCTTGGGTGACGCCAGAAATCTGAATCCCATTTTCGTCTGGCTGTTGGAGGGTTCACATTTCGTGAACTCGTCCAATAAGCCCTTCAAAATCTCGTCCGGATTCTGCCCGACCGCGACCAGCCGCTCCTTGATCCTGTCAAATTCCTTCTTGATGCCGTCCAGATCCATGTTCGCACAGACGGCGCGAATCTCCTTCGGATTGTATTTCCGTTCGGCAGGACCCCGTCGCACAATGGCCGTGACGCGCTCGACTTTTTTGTATCGGGTCAGCCAATGGGCAATGTCCACCATCACGTCCCCGGCGCCGATAACGGCCACATGCTTCCCCATATCAAAGGGACGATCGCCGTACCCGGGCAACCGGTTAAAGTGGTACACGACGTCCTTGGCGTGAAACACTCCTTGCGCCGAGTCTCCGTCCACACCAATCGCCTTGGTGCCCTGTGCGCCGATGGAAAAGATGACGGCGCTGGCTCCGAGCGCACGCACGTCCTCGACAGTTAGGTCCTTGCCTTTGCCGATGGAGACGTTACCGAAGTAATGCACATGCGGCTGCTCGAGAAGCTCCCAGTATTGTTTCCTGAGCCCACCGCGCAATTTGAGCTTGCTCGGGAAAATGCCATATTCCGCGAGCCCGCCAAACTTGATGTCGCGATTGAGGATGATAATCTCGTGGCCTGCCTTACCCAGTGCGGCGGCTACCGCCATGCCGGCGGGACCGGCACCGGCTACAATGATGACATGCTTCTGCTGTGCGCTCATTCGCGTCCTGAATATAGGGTAGAAATGTCTAGAATCCCAACAGTTCCGCGGACTTTAGCATAGCCGTTCCGAAGCTGTCAAAATGAACACTGACCGGTCACCCTCCGGCGCTGCCCACAGGGCCGCCTGGTTCAGTCATCCGCCATGGATCCAACAGTTCATCAAGGCGTTTATCCGGCAGCACTTTCTCTTCCTTGGCCAGCTGCCGCACTGTCTTCCCAGACCGGTACGCTTCCTTGGCGAGCTTGGCAGCGGCTTCATACCCGATTTCTGGGGCTAACGCCGTGCACATGGCCAGACTCTCCTCGATGAGACTCTGGCAGCGCTCTTTGTTCGCAGTAATCCCTTCAATGCACTTGGCCGCGAAATTGTTGGAAGCGGTTGCGAGCAATTCAATGGATTGTAGAAGGTTGTAGGCCATGACAGGAAGCATCACGATCAGTTCAAAGTTCCCGGCTTGGCCGCCGACGGTCACCGTCACGTCGTTTCCGATCACCTGCGCGCACACCATGGTGACCGACTCGGCAATGACCGGGTTGACCTTGCCGGGCATGATCGAGGAGCCGGGTTGAGTTTCAGGGAGATGGATCTCTCCCAGCCCGCAGCGAGGACCCGACCCCAGCCACCGGATATCGTTGGCGATTTTCATGAGACTCACGGCCAGGGTGCGTAACTCCCCACTCGCTTCTACCAGTGAATCCTGCGCTGATTGGGCCTCAAAATGGTTCGTCGCTTCTTTCAAGGGACAGCCGGTCTCCCGTGAGATGATGGCCATCACCTTGGCGGAAAACTCGGGATGGCAGTTCAAGCCGGTTCCGACAGCCGTACCTCCCAAGGCGACTTCGCTCAGCGCCTCCTGTGCGCGCTTCATCCGTGCAATGCCCAGCTCGATTTGCCGCGCATAGCCGCCGAATTCCTGCCCCAAACGGACGGGAGTCGCGTCTTGCAAGTGGGTCCGGCCGATTTTGACGATGGTGTCGAAGTCCTTGGCTTTTTGGGCCAGTGCGCGATGCAGCCGGGTCAACGCAGGAAGAAGTTTACGTTGAATTGTTTCCGAGGCGGCGATGTGGATGGCCGTCGGGATGACGTCATTGCTGGATTGGCCGAGATTGACGTGATCGTTGGGATGCACGAGCTTACTGCCCCGAGCCCCACCCAACAGTTCGGTGGCACGGTTCGAAATCACTTCATTGGTGTTCATGTTTGTCGAAGTGCCCGAACCGGTCTGGAATACATCGACCGGGAACTGATCGTCGAGTTTCCCCTCCACGACCTCCGTTGCCGCCTGCCCGATCGCTTCAGCCGGTTGCTGCGCCAATAATCCGAGTGAATGGTTCACGGCGGCAGCGGCTCGCTTGATGAGACCCATGGCTCTGATCACAGACCGCGGCATCCGCATGGAACTGATGGGAAAGTTTTCGATCGCGCGAGCCGTCTGCACCCCGTAATAGGCGTCTGCGGGGACGGCCAACTCCCCCATCGTGTCGCGCTCGATTCTCGTGCCGGCGGGCGCCTTGTGGTCCGGAGGTGTTTTCATGCGAGCTGCTCCATGCGTGAAGGGAGTTTCAAGCCGCGGGCGCCATGATAAACTCAGGCCGCCTGCTTCCACAAGGGTGAGTGCGATGGACGGCCCGCACCTCAACGTCAAGGCCTTTCCTGGATACAAGGGCGAAAAGACTCCCCGGTCGTTTACGCTGGAGGGCAAGACACTTCACGTCGATCAGGTTGTGGACCGTTGGTACACCGACACCCACAGCTATTTTCGCGTCAAAGCCAGCGACGGGCAACGCTACGTCTTGCGGTTGGACTTGGATGAGGATTGGTGGGAGCTCATCATGCTCGAGCGCGGGGAGGAATAAGGGAGGGACATGCAAGAAGGCCCGCCGAAGCGGGCCTTCCCTGATCCTCTCGGGTAAATCGATTACGCGACCTTGACGTCGATCGCTTTGGGCTT
>DASTQE010000087.1:0-4629 GCA_035761895.1 Nitrospira sp.
TGAAGAAGGGCGATATCGTGCTCGTCGAGGCTGGAGATTTCATCCCCATCGATGGCGAAGTCGTCGAAGGAGTCGCCTCTGTCAACGAGAGCGCGATCACAGGTGAAAGCGCGCCGGTCATTCGGGAAAGCGGTGGAGACCGCAGTGCGGTCACGGGCGGGACAAAAATCCTGTCGGACTGGCTGATCATTCGTGTCACCGCCAGCCCTGGCGAAACTTTTTTGGATCGGATGATCGCCATGGTGGAAGGGGCCAAGCGTCAAAAAACACCCAACGAGATCGCCCTGACGATACTCCTTGCCGCCCTGACGATCATGTTTCTGTTGGCCACTGTGACCCTTCTCCCGTTCTCTCTTTACAGCGTGACGGCGGCTGGCCAAGGCTCTCCCGTGACAGTCACCGTGTTGGTCGCGTTGTTGGTCTGTCTGATCCCCACGACCATCGGAGCACTTCTCTCCGCAATCGGCATTGCCGGCATGGATCGAATGGTGCAGGCCAATGTGATCGCCATGTCAGGGAGAGCCGTTGAGGCGGCAGGCGATGTGGATGTGCTGCTTCTGGACAAGACGGGAACGATCACGTTGGGCAATCGTCAAGCCACAGCCTTCATTCCGGCCGAAGGTATCAGCGACCAGGCGCTGGCCGATGCCTGCCAGTTGTCGTCATTCGCGGATGAAACGCCTGAAGGGCGCAGCATCGTGGTATTGGCCAAGGACAAGTACGGCCTGCGCGCCCGCGACATCCACGAATTAGGCGCCACGTTTATTCCGTTTACGGCGCAGACGCGGATGAGCGGGGTGAACCTGAACGGGCGAGCGATCCGCAAGGGATCGGCTGATGCCATTGAAAGTTATGTGACGGCCCAGGGGGGGCACTTTTCTCATTTTGTTCGTTCGCATGTGGACACGATTGCCAAACAGGGCGGGACGCCCCTTGTCGTGGCGGAGGGCAGCAAAGTATTGGGCGTGATCGCGTTGCAAGACATCGTGAAGGGCGGCATCA
This sequence comes from Nitrospira sp., assembly GCA_035761895.1. Taxonomy (GTDB): domain Bacteria; phylum Nitrospirota; class Nitrospiria; order Nitrospirales; family Nitrospiraceae; genus Nitrospira_C. Next base: position 1,003 of record DASTQE010000087.1, read on the forward strand.
AAGAGCGGTTTGGCGAATTGCGCCGGATGGGCATCAAGACGGTGATGATCACCGGCGATAATCCCCAGACAGCGGCCGCAGTGGCGGCGGAGGCGGGCGTGGACGATTTTCTCGCTGAAGCGACACCGGAAGCGAAGCTAAAATTGATCCGCGAGCTTCAGGCTGGAGGTCGGCTCGTCGCGATGACGGGAGACGGTACGAACGACGCACCAGCTTTGGCTCAAGCCGATGTCGCGGTGGCCATGAATACGGGTACGCAGGCGGCGAAGGAAGCGGGGAACTTGGTGGACCTGGATTCCAATCCTACAAAGCTGATTGAGATCGTGGAAATCGGCAAGCAGTTGCTGATGACGCGCGGCGCCTTAACCACCTTTAGCATTGCCAATGACGTGGCGAAATATTTCGCGATCATTCCTGCCGCCTTTGCAACGACGTACCCGGCCTTGAACACACTGAATATCATGCATCTGGCCACGCCGTTTAGCGCCGTTCTGTCCGCAGTCATCTTTAATGCTCTGATCATCATCGCCCTGATCCCGCTGGCCTTGCGAGGCATCCGGTATCGCCCCATCGGTGCCGGCCCCTTGTTACGTCGTCATCTGTTGATCTACGGCGTTGGTGGAGTCGTCGTGCCATTCGTCGGGATCAAGCTGATCGATCTCATGTTGGTGCTGTTTCATCTCGTATAGGAGTAGACCGCCGTGAATGAAGGCATAATGAAACACCAACTGAGGCCCGCCTTGATGATGTTGCTGATCCTCACTGTTCTAACAGGTGTGATGTACCCGTTGGCCGTGACCGGGTTAGCGCAGTTGTTGTTCCCGACCCAAGCTAACGGAAGCTTGATGAACAGAGACGGTAAAGTGATTGGATCGGAGCTGATTGGACAATACTTCGATGAACCAAAATACTTCTGGGGCCGTCCATCAGCGACCTCGCCATATCCTTACAATGCGGCCGCGTCGAGCGGATCCAACCTCGGGCCGACGAACCCAGTCCTGATTGAAGCAGTCAAGAGACGAGTTGGGGCCTTGCGTGCGGCAGACCCGGGGAATGAAGCGCCCGTACCCGTTGATCTCGTGACAGCGTCGGGGAGCGGGCTCGATCCGCACATCAGCCCGGCGGCGGCGTTGTACCAAGTGCATCGTGTCGCCCGAGTGAGGGGTGTTCAGGAAAGCCAGGTGAAAGACCTCGTCGCACTGCATACCGAAGGGCGCCAGTTCGGCCTGCTTGGGGCGCCGCGGGTCAATGTGCTGAAGTTGAACCTCGCACTCGACACCGTAACTCACTGATCGAGCCAGCGCTCTGGGCGAGCCCATGCTCCACCTCCTTTTCTTCCTGAGACACCATAACCTGTCGCATGTCACAATGTGGTAAAAAGGCCAGGACAGTGCATAAAAACCTCGTCAAAACGGTTTAAGGTGAGGGCCGTTCACCCACCGTCGGCCGGCCTGAGGTTTCCATGAGCGAGAGCCGCCCAAATCCTGATGCGCTTCTCAAACGCGTCCAGGCGGAGGAGTCTCGCCAGCACCAGGGAAAGCTCAAGATATTTTTTGGAGCCAACCCGGGCGTGGGGAAAACCTATGCCATGCTCGAAGCGGCCCGTGAGCAGCGTCGTGATGGAGTAGATGTCGTCATCGGCGTGGTCGAAACGCACGGAAGAGCCGAAACGGAGGCGTTGGTCGAGGGTCTTGAGCTCTTGCCGCGCAGAGCTGTCGAATATCGCGGAACGGTGCTCCAGGAATTCGATCTGGACGCCGCGCTCGCTCGTCGTCCCACCGTCATTCTCATCGATGAGCTGGCTCACACGAACGCGCCGGGTCTACGACACGCTAAGCGCTGGCAGGATGTGCAGGAACTGTTAAAGGCCGGCATTACGGTTTACACCACGGTTAATGTCCAGCACCTGGAAAGTTTGAATGATGTGGTGGCTCAGATTACCGGCGTACGTGTTCGCGAGACGGTGCCGGACTCGCTGATCGAGCGCGCGGACGACGTCGAACTGATCGACTTGCCTCCTGACGATTTGCTCCAACGGTTGAAGGACGGGAAGGTTTACGTCCCGGAGCAAATTCAGCACGCCATTCAAAACTTCTTCACGAAGGGCAATCTCATTGCGTTGCGTGAAATGGCTTTGCGCCGGACCGCCGAGCGTGTGGACCAGCAGATGGAAGTGTACCGGCGCGACCACGCGGTGGTACGCACCTGGCCTGCGGCGGAAACCATCTTGGTCTGCGTGAATATGAAGCCACGAGGGCCACGACTGGTCCGTGCGGCGCGCCAGATGGCCGCTGATCTTCACGCCAAATGGATAGCCGTTTACGTGCAAATCCCCCGACATCTCCGATTGCCACAGGCCGAACGTGACCGGTTGGTACAGACATTACGGCTTGCCGAGCAACTGGGTGCCGAAACCATCACATTGACGGGAGAACGCGTCGCACAGGAGCTGTTGAGTTATGCCCGCACTCGAAACGCGACCAAGATCATCGTCGGAAAACCGGTGCGATCGCTATGGAAAGAATGGATATTCGGCTCTGTGGTCTCGGAACTCGTCCATCAAAGTGGGGATATCGATATCTACGTCATTACGGGCGAGGCCGGCGAAGGGCAGCCGCTCATGCGCCGCACCCTCAAGAGAACCAGTAGGCTCACGGGATATGTCTATGCCTCGGCGGGAGTATCGATAGCCACGGCCGTCGCCTGGACAATGTTCCCCTATTTCGGTTTGTCGAACCTGATCATGATGTACCTTATCGCGGTAATCTTTATCGCGATCCGTTTGGGTCGAGGCCCTTCGGTACTCGCATCGGTCTTAAGCGTGGCCACGTTCGACTTCTTCTTCGTTCCGCCGTACTTCACATTTGCCGTCTCTGATTTCCAATATCTCTTAACCTTCGCCGTCATGTTGGTGGTGGCGCTCGTCATCAGTAATCTTGCTGTCCGCATCCGCGAACAAGCCGAGTTGGCCCGGTACAGAGAACGGCGGACTGGCGTGCTGTACGCGATGAGTCGAGATCTGGCGACCCATCGCGGGACCGCCATGCTCGTTCAGGTGGCCGTGAATCACCTTCGTGAAGTCTTCGACGGCCAAGTGGCGATTTTCATGGCAGACGCAGAAAAAAAGGTGAGACTGCAGCGAAGCGAGCAGCTCTATTTCGAGCTCGATCCCAAGGAGGCAGGTGTAGCTCAGTGGGTGTTCGATCACAACGAACGTGCAGGATTGGGTACCGATACCCTGCCGGGAGCCAGCGCCCTCTATCTCCCATTGGTGGGCTCAACCGGACCAATCGGGGTCATAGCGGTAAGGCCGAAGGACACGGCATTGTTGCTGGATCCTGAGCAACTCCATTTGCTCGAATCGCTGGTCAACCAAGTGGCGTTGGCCATCGAACGAACTCGGCTGTCTGAGGAAGCGCAGCAAGCTCACGTGCGAGTTGAAACGGAACGCATGCGCAACGCCATTCTCAGTTCTGTCTCTCACGACTTGCGGACTCCGCTGGCCACCATCACGGGAGCTGCCAGCAGTTTGTTGGATGAAAGAAGCCAGTTAAATCCAAGAGATCGACTGGAGCTGTGTCGATCCATCTACCGGGAGGCGGATCGGCTGGACCGGCTGCTGAAAAA
>DASTQE010000088.1:0-2511 GCA_035761895.1 Nitrospira sp.
TCGGGCCACAGGCACGTCGAAGGAACGGCGCGCGAAAGAAGCAGAGGCTTTCTGCATGGATTGAGCTGCATCAATCGACCGCCAGCGAGCCTGCCACCACCAGGCCATGAGGCCGAGACCGCCCAAGGCCAGCCAACCACGGTATTGGTTGAGCCAGACCTGCACGCTGTAGTCGAGCGCTCGATCGCTGAACTTGCCGCGTGCGCCATAATCGCCCGGTAACGAGGTGTAGAGGTTGTCCGGGCGTCCGGGGTCCACTGGTTCCTGCGTCTGCTGCGCTTTGTAACCAATCGAGGCGAGATAGTAGTCCAGCCACCCGGGGATAAATTTATCTCCGATGATGGCCTTGACCGTCGGAAAACCGACGCAGAACTCGCGGCGACGATGGTGCGCCGCCCAATAGACGGCACGCGCGATGACTTCTGGCTGAAAGATGGGAGGAACCGGCTGGGGGTGGCACGGCATGCGTGTTCTGATCCAGGAGAACTGCGGCGTGTTCACGGCCGGCAACTGTACGGTGGTGAGGTGCACGCGGCTCCCGTCGTGAATGAGCTCTGTTCGAAGCGATTCCGTAAAGCCCTGGACGGCATGTTTTGCGGCGCAGTAGGCGGATTGCAGGGGAATCGACCGGTACGCGAGCGCTGAGCCGATCTGGACCACGACACCGCGATCGCGCGGAGCCATGCGTCGAAGTGCGGCCAGGGTTCCGTACACATAGCCGAGGTAGGTGACTTCCGTGACGCGGCGGTACTCATCCGAGGTCATTTGAAGGGCCGGCGACAAGACCGACACCATGGCGTTGTTGATCCAGATGTCGATGGGTCCCAATTCCCGTTCGATGCGTTCCGTTGCCTCTTCCACCTGCCGGTCATCGGCCATGTTCGTGGTAATGGCGAGGGCGCGGCCGCCAAGACGTTTCACGTCGTCCGCAGCGCCTTCCAGTCCGTCGCGGCTTCTGGCGAGCAGACCGAGGGAGGCTCCGTGTCGAGCAAACTCGCGGGCGATGGCCCGTCCCACTCCGGCCGAGGCACCGGTGACGACGACGATTTCGGATTTGCGCCTGCGGTTACTCGTGAAAGATTGTGACACCATCTGCTTTTTCATTGGTCATGCTCCTCGATGATCATCATCTCGCCGCTCCGACGGCGGGTCATACCCTTTGTTCGGATGGTTGCCGGTTTCCGAACCAGACTGCCAGAATAAGCAGGGCCAGCATGAGCACATCCGAATCATCCGGCCTTTCGCCTGCCGATGGTGGTTGAACGCTTGTGGGGGCCGGTCCTGGCGGTCGCCACTGGACCAGCGCCGCGCTTCCACAGCGCAGACCAGCCGCCTCCCTGCAACGATCGTCTCTCTCCAGGAAACCAGGACAAGCCAACGATGGCGATTCCAAGCAACGCGCTTCGTACACCGATGTGCAACGGTTCATAGCGCAGCAGTACGGGAGCGAGCACGAGCCAGCATCCCAAGACGACGTTCACCCAGCGCACTGCGCGCGTTGTTTCCGCAAGCGCAATGATGCCCATGCTGACGACGAGCGGACCGACGATGTGATTGTTGAGCCGTTCGGCCCCTTCATAATCCATCACGTCCGGTGAGGCCATGAGCCAAAGACCGAGGAGGACAACCGCCAGTTGATACCACATTCGAGTCCTTATTCACACTGCTCGCGCAGCGCACCGTGCCAAAGCACGGCCCACACAGAAGTTTTCCTTTCTGAGCAGCGCCGTAAAAACTGGAGACTCGCCAAGACCTCGTCCATGGCCGGTCCGATCATGATGAGCGAGATCAGCGCGGACAAGAGGCACAACGTGCACCACGCATGGAGAACGGCCGGTTGCGCAATGACCAACAGCACGCTGACGATCCCGAGCGGTCCGACGGCGAGGCCAAAAAGGATGACCATCCATGGCATGCTGCGCCACCGATCCTGCCTTCCGATCACACCCGTGACGGCGTCCAGCGCATAAGCGAACGCTCCCAAGGCGGCGTCTGGCACCGGGAACACCGTCGACAGGAAGGAATTCAATACGTGTTGACTGCCTCCGTTAAAAAACGGCTCCCAGACGTCTGCCACGAGTCCGTATTGATAGAGGGCCAGGTAGCTGGATATAGCGAATCCCAAAATCGCCACCCCCACAAGCCATAGACGCTCGGTCCAACTCGACGGATTGTATGACCAACCGGGAGGAACGGAATCTCGAGGCTCGTAGGGGCCGGCCTTCATGCGATGCTTCTGTGTCCGTGGTGTTGCAATGAACCCTGTTACTCGGTTCCCGAGTAGGCGATCGTGCTTAGCAGAGCGTTCTCTGCCTGGCGAGAATCGAGCCTGGTGTGCTGAACGACGATCGGCACGTCGGATTCGATCAGACTGGCAAAATCCTGATCGACGGGGATGGGCGCAGGATCAGTGAGATCGTTGAACCGCACATGTCTCGTACGTTCAGCCGGCACGATCAGCCGATAAGGGCCGACGGGCGCCTGATCCGTGTAAAAGACCGTGATCGAGAC
>DASTQE010000089.1:0-14298 GCA_035761895.1 Nitrospira sp.
GCTCTCAAGCAGAGCGCGACCTGCGTATGCGCTTGTCCAGCATAGTTGGGATCTTGTGTGGCATGTCGCAAGTCGACAAGTGCCTGATGGTACATTTTCGCTTGCCGCAACGTCCGTCCACGCTCATATCGTTCACGTGCCGATGCTCCTGTGGTCATAACAAGCCTCCCGTGTCAGGGTTAGCAAGAACAGGACCGCTCGGGCAGCTGACAATACAAGTGGTTCCAAGACAGGATGCGCAGAAAGGTACGGACGGCCCACGAGTTGGTGCATTCAGCACGCGTTGCAATTGCGTAGGCGTTTACCACGCCCCTCGCGTTACACACACCGCCATCATGAAGAAAATCCAGACGATGATGCGCTCTATAGCCGCATGCTTACGGTCGGATGAGCGAATTCGCAAACGGCTGCGCTGGAAACCAATAGCCGCGACGTCCGCTTGATCAGCGCACGGGATGATCACGACGGCAGCTTTGCTCAGCCAACATTCGTTGGCCGCTGCTGGCATCCTTTGGAATCCGCGATAGGCATGCATCCAATGAATCCTCTATGGACCCCGATGCGATCCGATCGATATTCTTGCCCGACATAGTAGGCGAACTGGTGGAAGAGCTGGCGGCTGTTGGAGGAGCGGGTGCAGAACTCATGGAGGGGTTAGCTGGACTTGTGGATGGACTCGATGAAGACTTCATGTCGTCACTGGCACAGCCCGCCGTGAGTAGGGCCATGAATGCAATCATTCCCGCAATCTTGGCGATCCCAGGTCTCATGGTCATTCCTCCGTTCTTAGATGGATAATGGACAAGGGAGCAGAGGGCTCATACTGTAACCTACTCGACGCCCGCGGACAACCAGAAGTGGAGGGGGCTATGAGTGCAGGTGGTTCCGACGTGCGACGTGTGGCGCCCCGGAATTCGCTTTTATAGCCGCATGTCTTTCTCATATACTTCAATGCTCATATCTGTGAGCTGAGGTCGACATTGCTCGTTGCGGTTCATCTGCTCATCCGGAAAGGAAGGTCGCTATGAACAAACGAATTCTGCTGATGGCGATGCTGTTGCCAGTCGTCGCTGGCTGCGAGTCATATACATGGCCGGTTTACAGCAATGCTTCGATTGCGGATTCGAGGCAAGGTCGGGACTGTCGAAATCTGGTATTCGGACTTGGCCGCTCGGTTGATCCGACTGGAGTTGAGGCGATGCGCCACGGCGGTATTACAAAGGTACGCAGTACCGAGTATCGCGTCAACACATTCCATGGCGTGGGGAACGAGTGCGTGATCGCTCATGGAGAATAATCGATTTCATCCCCAAGGGTAGCCCGATTGGATGAGTGATCTGCGGTTTTTAGTAGCGATACTCCATCGTATCCTCAAAATGAACCGCCTTCTGAGCCAGCCCCGGAAGCCCCATTATTTTGTTCGAGACGCTCGAGACCTTTAGCGAGGTGAACGGGCTGCCCATATCAAAATCGGTTTTCGTTCTCGACAGGCTGCTCACCACGCCCCGATGGTCGAAGAAGACCCCGACATCATACCGGGTGTCATACATTCCAATGCCGTTGAAGAACAGGCCATACAATAGAATGTAATCGACGGGGTGAATCGCCGCTGACTCATAGGTGTAGGACCACCATTCTCTGATGGATCCCGCCACCTCGATCCTCATCTGACTATCGGGTACACCCAAGAGGTTCCTGACCTGTTCCCTGGTCGTCTCACCGACTTGGATGTTCGACATCGTCTGTTCGCGTGCCACGTCAGAGTTGCCGACCGATGCGCACCCGGATAGCAGAAAGCACGAAAACATGAACCAAGAACCTCGTATCATGGTCAACTCCTGATCGATTCCGGCCGTCGTTTCCATGTTTGTGTTAACTATGTATGAATGATCGCCGGTTAGAAATTTAAATTCAACTGTGATTCGTCGACGACAGCGTAAGGCTGCACGGGTTTTATCGAATATCCTGAAAGAACGTGCGGGGAAGGACTGGAAGGCCGAATTCAACATGGAGGATAATGAGAAGGACGCGGGCGAAACTCTGCCAGATGCCCATCTTTACAAACTTGCGGGCATCAGTGACCACCGGAGGAGAGAGCAAGACCGGTGTGGTCACCTTTACAAGGCGTTCACAGAATGCCACATCTTCCAGAATCGGCTGATCGGGGAAGCCCCCTAGTTGTTCAAACAGCGTACGCCGGACGAAAAGGGCCTGATCGCCATAAATGGTGCGGCTGCATCTACAGCGAAGGTTATCGAGAAACGAAATGAATGTCAGCCGCCAGTTACTGCCAGAAAACTGATGCATGAAACCGCCGGCCTGAACGGCGAGGTTAGACTGCATTTCATTTAATCTTTGAATCGCGCCGGGCGGCAATACGGTATCCGCATGAAGAAAGAGCAACCACTCGCCCCGGGCCGCGCCGGCCCCGGCATTCATCTGCGAGGCACGTCCTTTGGTTGCTGTGAGTACACGATGAGAAAGAGGACTCTCAACGCTTTTGCCGCACGGTGGCGGAGACTGGGGCAATTGATGGTCCCGGCCGACGCCATTGATGAAGCCAAAGGATTCCGCAATCGCCTGTGTCCGATCACTACTGCCGCCGTCAACAAGAATTACTTCGTAAGCGCCCTCTTGGCGTAACAGCGCATCCAGTGTATGCGGCAGGGCCTGCTCCTCATTGTAGGTCGGAACCACGACTGAAACCATACGATCACCTCAGCTTAGATCCGATCGGGCATCTTTTCTCCATAGAGCCACGGCGGCAAAAACGTGTTGACATCAGCTGCCCAGGCTGCCGGATCTTCGGCGATTGCTTCAAAGAGATCGCCCAAGGCAAGAACCATTCGCTCGGTCAGCTCAAGATAGTCTTGCGCAGTGCGGCGCAGAGTCCCCACATCGATCTGTCCGTCGGTCATGGCCCGCTCAAGCAGGCGTCGGCCGAATCCATGATGAGCTTCCTCCTGAGACAACAAGATTCGCCGCAATCGAGTGTAGGGGGCCCCCCGTTTCATCAATCCGGCCTCGATACGGGTGAGGATGGCTTGACCTAATCCCTCCAAAATGACTTGTTCTGCGAGAACGGCCTCGATCAGATCTTTCCGGGCGAGCGCCTCGAAGAGCAGCTTCCGATAGTCCTCCAATGCCGGAAGATCCGGTGTAGAGCCGAGATACCGGGGGGCGAGCCAGGCGACCGCGCCTTGAAAGACGATTGCATGGATTGCTTCCTGGCGCGCCTGGGTTAGGAAAAATCGGCCATGGCCTTGATTCACCGTCAATGTGGCCTGAGTCTTCGCACAGGTATGTGCCAGACGCTCCCCATGCTCAAGAAACGTCAGCAACCTGGCAATCGGAACCTTTTCATTCGCTTGCACGAGCATGGGTCATCTCCTTCGGCGCTGGCCCGTTGAGACTCCAGTCATAGTCCAGATAGACAATCCGGTACTCCCCCCGTGCGATCTCGGGCGCGAGGCGCGCGTCGTGCACGTAACGTGCGACGAATTGTAAGACCGACCCAGAGGTCGCGACGAAATCCTCCTCAAACCATTCGAAGATCTTCGAAAGATAGGCAATTTTCTGCTGGCGATCGAAGCGGTTCCTCGTTGGATCATTGATGAAGGCGTGGGCAGCTTGATCCAATTGCTGATCGATCTGATTAGGACTATAGGCCCATGAGGGTAATTTGGGACAGGAAGAAGACGCACAGACAATAGCGAAATGGATCCGCGGCTCATGGAACTCTTTGCGCAAAATTTCATGTTCAAGCTCGCTGAGATTCAGTCGTGCGCCTCCGATTCCGTACGTCTGCGTTTTAAAGTAGCGATACCAGCCGATATACGGTTTCGGACTGTATCCGTCGAGAACGCCCTGAATCGCGCAGGCGTTGTACGCGTTGATCCAAAACGCGAGCCGATCACGTTCCGTGGGAAGTGCCGAGGGATTCACGCGATTGAGCAGGGCAAGATAGGCTACAAATCTTTCATCTGACTGTATTTCCGGGTAGTTCACAAATCCGTCTTTGACAGAGGTCTGGAATACATCGTTCAGCAACTGATGTGACACTTGAGTGGGATCCACAGGGTCGAGGGGAGTAAATCGATCGGGGACCGAAGAACAACCAAGTTCAACTATTCCCGTGAGGAGAATGATCCACACCCAGCCATCGAAGCCTTCTTTCTTGGAGGAGATCAACTTTCTTCAAGCCGCCACTCTGATTGTGATTTCATGAAGCCCGGTTGCATCATCCGGTGAAGGCTCTTATTCGACGATATGAGGCTCAACGTTTTCGGCAATTGTAGCAACCAAAGGTCCAAAAACTCGACCCTCTCCGGCGCATGAGCATCTGTCGATCACACGTGAGCTCCCTTACATCGGACTGCGGGGCCGGAGGCTTTGGAAGGAAGAGGTCTGGCCTTCGAGCGTCAAACACTTGCAGACCAACTCAAGCTATAGGATCGAAAGGCCTTCCTTGGCGCCCATAACTTGGCCTATAGACGAAGGTGGAGGTGGTGCCTCGAGACTCGTTTGGATAGACGAGGTAAAAGGGGCCTTGCACTTGACTGTTGGGCCTTGCATACTTCTCAGCCATGGATACTCGCCCTTTGGCAGACCTTGAAACGGATGCGGCACTCCGTGCCATTCTCGAGGGCACTGCCACGGAAACCGGTCACGGGTTCTTTGCTGCGCTTGTGCAAAATCTGTCGAAGGCTCTGGGAACGCACGGCGCCTGGGTGACCGAGTATTTCCCGGCCAAGCGCCGATTGCGTGCGTTGGCCTTTTGGATGGATGGCCAATGGGTCAAGGATTATGAAGTCGACATTACCGGCTCGCCGTGCGAAAAGGTCATCGATACGCGCCAGCTTGTCCATTTTCCGGATCGATTGCTCGAACTGTATCCCAATGAACCGGATGTGATGGCGATCGGCGCCGTGAGCTACATGGGTGTGCCCCTCTTCAGCGAAGAAGGAGAAATTCTTGGCCACATGGCGGTCATCGATCGTCGGCCAATCCCAGAGGAGCCGCGTGTCCATGCGATCTTCAAAATCTTCGCCGCTCGAGCGGCAGCGGAACTCCGACGTTTGCGAGCTGAGGACGAAGTTCGGGCACGAGAAGAGAAGGTGGGCCGTCTGGTGGGTAGCGCAATGGACGCTATTATCGAACTGGACGATGACATGCGGGTGACCAGCGCAAATCCGGCCAGTGAGAAGGCCTTTCAATGTCCAGCGGACAAGATGATCGGTCAGGGCTTCCGTCAATTCGTCACGGAGAAAGATGCCCGCCGACTGGTCTCGCTCATTGCCGACCTCGATCACCGCCCCGAGGGCCAGCGCTCTTGCTGGGTCACTGGCGGCCTCACCGTGCGCTGTCCCGAGGGCCGCTCGTTCCCGGCCGAGGCCACACTTGCGCGCTATGAATCCCATCATCAGCGCTTCACGACGCTGATCCTGCGAAACGTGCGCGACCGGATCGAAGCCGAGCAGAAGATACGATCGCTACAGGAAGAACGCGAAATCCTCCGAGAAGAACTGGACGCACTCCATAACGACAGCGCACTGATCGGGGACAGTCCGGCGCTCAAGCAAGTGTTGCGGGACATCCGCCAGGTAGCGACGACCGATGCAACCGTTTTGATCATTGGCGAAACCGGCACAGGGAAGGAGCTCGTCGCCCGCGCCATCCACGCGGCAAGCCGCAGGCACGATCGCCCTCTGATCACGGTGAATTGCGCGGCGATTCCCGCCACCCTGATCGAAAGCGAGTTCTTTGGTCATGAGTCGGGGGCCTTCACCGGCGCCACGAAGAAACGCGAAGGCCGCTTTGCCCTGGCCCACCGCGGAACCATCTTCCTTGATGAAATTGGTGAATTGCCGCTCGATCTCCAACCGAAGTTACTGCGCGTCCTCCAAGAGGGCGAATTCGATTCGGTCGGCGGTTCGACCACCAGAAAAGTGGATGTGCGCGTGCTGGCGGCCACGAATCGCGACCTCGCCAAGGCTGTGAAGGAAGGCCGGTTTCGCGAGGATCTGTTTTACCGGCTGAATGTGTTTCCCCTTCATGTCCCACCATTGCGGGAGCGTGGCGATGATGTCTTGAGCCTGGCTTCCGCGTTTGCTGAACGGTTCGCTGCAAAGCTCGGTCGGACGCTGGCTCCCTTATCCGCCGATTCTGCCCGCCGTCTTAAAGCCTACAATTGGCCTGGAAATGTGCGGGAGCTACAAAATGTCATTGAACGAGCCGTCATCACGGCAACCAATGACAGCTTGAATTTGGACCGCGCCCTCCCTGAGGCTTCGGCGTCCAGTGCTATTGCTGACCGCCCAGCCCACTTGTCGTCCGTCACCATCCGCACTGCGCAGGAGTTGGAGGAGCTTGAACGGGCAAACATCCTTCGAGCGCTTGAATCAGTGAATTGGAAGATCTCTGGCGACGGTGGCGCGGCACGTCTCCTCGGCATGAACCCGTCGACCCTGACCTCCCGCATGAAAGCCTTGAACATCAAGAAGCCGGTGTGAAGGTCGAGTAACGTCTTTCTCGCCCCTCCCCTCCCTGAAAGCTCGCGATCCCGCTCGTGAAAATTCATGAATCATGATTTTTCACGAAGTCGGTTGCCGTGTCCATCTCGCTAAGTTGCTGATTTTCCATACCAGTTCAAGTTTTCCGCCGTGGCATTGATGCTGCTTTAACGGCAGGTGGCGTTAAGCTTCAGCCGAGAAAAGGAGACAGACATGAAGCAGGCACAGGACATTGCGTGGTGGTACTGGCTCTTCACAGTAAGTTTCTTGGGCGCAGGATTGTTCGGCTGGTTATGGGGCCTGTTTTTCGCGATCGCGCTGTGCCTGGTTCAGATCGGCCATGTGTTTTGGATCACACGAAACACTGCGGCGTTCGCCATGCAGGTCCGGCTGGTCTACCTCACCATGCTCATTGCCGGATTGTGCGGTCCGTTGAAGTGGCTGCACTGGCTCCAATTAATGGGCACCACCGCACGGGTCCTGTTCGGCTACTGCTTCCTGGCGCGTAGCTTATCCCTCGCGCCCTGGAATCGCACGCAGCCGCTCTCCTGGCACATGATCCGGGAAACCTATTTCGCTATAGCCGGCGCCATCCCGCCGTGCGGAGCTGGGTTCCGTCGGATGTCGCTTGAGCGGGCGTGATCATGCAGTGGGAATCGCTTTGCCGGAATGCCGACCGGCTTTTGTTTCGGCGACTGTTTCACCATCGTCATGAGAAAGGAGGTCAGTCGATGCCCCGGGTTGCGCTGAATACGACGATCAATGGGGTCGATGTGCAGCGTATGGGAGAAACCGTGAAGGCGATACAGAACAATTCTACCCTCGCCACATTCCAATTCCGGGCGGCGAACCGCTGGTTTACCGGCGGATACAACCAATCCACCATTCATGGTTTCTCTGCAGCGGGTCAGGAAGATGCCACCCGCACCCAACCATTTCTTGTCGAAGCAGACGAGCCGCCCGTGCTTCTTGGCAAGGACCAATCGCCCAATCCCGCTGAATATGTGCTTCACGCCTTAGCGGCCTGCCTGACGACTTCGCTGGTCTACCACGCAGCGGCGCGCGGCATCCGGATTCAATCGGTCGAGTCTCGCCTGGAAGGCGATCTCGATTTACGCGGGTTTCTCGGTCTCTCGGACACGGTTCGACGCGGTTTCGAACGGGTTCGTGCGCATTTTGTTGTTCAGGCCGATGCGTCACCAGACGAGTTACGAGAAATCACGAAGTTCTCGCCCGTGCACGACATCGTTTCTAACCCTGTTCCGGTGAACATTACCATCGATACGACACCAACCACCTAATGCCGCCAGCATTGAGAGAATGTTGGCAAGAATGGAGGCGCCATGAAAAGGTTTGCGGCTTTCTGCTACGGCACACTGTGCTACCTCTTGTTTCTCGGCACGTTTCTCTATGCGATCGCTTTCCTGGGAAATTTTGGTCTGGCCCGAACGATTGACGGCGACGGTACGATGCCCTTTGCACAGGCGCTCCTCATCAACACGCTGCTCTTAGGTGTCTTTGCCGTGCAGCACAGTGTTATGGCGCGTCCCTCCTTTAAGCGGTGGTGGACGAGGTTTGTCCCCAAGCCGGTGGAGCGGAGTACCTATGTCTTGTTTTCGAGCGCCGCGCTACTGCTTCTCTTCCACGCATGGCAACCGATGGGCGGAGTGATTTGGGACGTCCAGGACCAGCCTCTCCGCGGGGTACTGTACGGGATTTTCGCCGCCGGACTGCTCTTAGTACTCATCGCGACATTCCTGATCAATCACTTTGATTTGTTCGGCATGAGGCAGGTATGGCTGTATCTCCAGGGCCGGCCCTACCAGCCGCTGAGTTTTTCGACGCCGGGGCTCTACCGCTATGTTCGGCATCCTCTCTATGTCGGGTGGCTCGTGACCTTCTGGGCCGCGCCGACGATGACAGCGGCCCACCTCGTGTTCGCGCTCGCTACGACAATCTACATCCTGCTTGCCATCCGGTGGGAAGAGCGGGATCTCACGCAGGTACACGGGAAGACTTACGCAGCCTACCGCGAACGGGTGCCGATGCTGATCCCGGCGATTCGCTCCTCTGCTACAGCAGTTCATCCGGCCCCGATCGAAACCACATGATTAAAGCCACGCTTGATGCGCGGCCAAAGGAGGACCATGATGCACATTGCACAAACCAATGCCACTGTAGATCGAAAAGTATGGTTGAGGCATCTGGGGGCAACAGGATTTGCGTTCTTTCTTTTGAAGGGATTGCTATGGTTGCTCCTCCCTACGCTGTTCGCATTATGGCGATGAAGCGCCACCCGATTATCAAGAAGGAGAACCACGATGGCATCAGAGAATGAAGCGACGAGAGAGGACAAGCAGCCAGAGGGAGCCGGTCTGTCCCGGCGGGATTTTCTGCTGAGGGGAGGTTCCACGCTTGCCCTTCTGGCGATGATGGATCAATCACTGTTTGCGCGACTGGCCGGCGCCGCTGAGGGCGGGCACGTCATCCCGTTCCTGGATCGGCCGCCCGCGGCGCCCGAGGCCGCGGTGAAGGCTTACGGAGAACTGAACCGGTTGGACTGGCAACAGTTGAGCGAGTGGATCACTCCGAATGATCAGTTTTTCACCGTGAGTCATTACAATCGTCCGGTGATCCGTCAGGAAGAGTACACATTAGAGATAACCGGGCTGGTCGGGCATCCGAAAATATACACCTTGGAAGAACTGAAACGGCGGCAACGGCAAGAGGTGGTGTTCACGCTTGAATGTGCGGGGAATCACGGATTCGACTGGTTTACCGGCGGAATCGGAACGGCACGATGGGCCGGAACTCCTCTCGCCCCTCTCTTGCAGGAGGCAGGCCTGAGGCCAGAGGGGATCGAAGTGGTCTTTTTCGGCGCGGACGCGGGAGAAGAGGAAGTGCGAAATGTGAAGATGCACCAGCAGTTCAGCCGCAGCCTGTCCGTCTCTGAGGCCATGCGTCCCGAAGTGTTGCTGTGCTACGAGATGAATGGCGAGCCGCTGCCGCATGATCATGGCTTTCCGGTTCGTCTCATCGTGCCGGGGTGGTATGGCGTGGCGAACGTGAAATGGCTGTCACGGATAGAGGTCATTGAGACGCGCTGGGCCGGCCGGTTCATGGCGAGGGACTATGTGACGATTCGTGAGGAGCCTCAACACGGCGGGGGAACGGTTTGGACGCAGAAGGTCGTGGGACCCGCGCGGGTCAAATCCGCCACGGCACGCGTCATCTCACGAGGCGGCCGTTATCAGATCGAGGGAGCAGCCTGGGGAGGTCCGATCCAACGGGTCGAGGTCCGCGTGGACGACGGACCGTGGGTTAGCGCCACAATCAAGCGCGGTCAGGACCAGGACTTTGCATGGAAATTCTGGAGCTTGGATTGGAAGGATGCCACGCCGGGCGAACATAGGATTACATCTCGCGCGGTCGACCGCGCGGGGAAAATTCAGCCTGCTGCCGATGATCCGTTGTTGGCGAAGAAACACACCTACTGGGAGAGTAACGGACAGATCACTCGTCGAATCCGGATATCCTGAATAAGTGCAGGTAGGTCCCAGGTGATACCTGCTCTTGTCCGAAACGTGAACAAGACAAGGGCGATCCGGAAGGCTAAGCCTTGTGTTCCGCGGTCGTCCATCTTGTTTTTCAACCAGTACCGATACCACCTGAAACTTAGGCAAGCCTCCCCCAGCTAGAAAACACTGTCATCAAAAAATCCCAAATTGATATTGCGAAGTCCAAATTCGAGAGCATACAATGTGCTCCCTCGTTTTCAAATCAAAGGAGATCTTTGTTGTAGCCATAACATACGAAGGAGCTTGCGTGAAGCTCTCTCATCTCGTCATCGAGGTTTTTGTCGATCGTGACCAACCGTGACTGAACCGTGACAGAAACCGTGACCGATGGCTTGGTCGGGAAAGTGCCAGGCTCGACGTATCCTTACCCACGGTTCAAAAACAATTTATCTCATTTCGAGTTTGTGAGGCGCCCAGATTGGTTCCGACCGAGTTAATAGGCAGCCAGCTTAAAATTTCATTAGAATTACGCACCGCTGTCTTAAAACAAATTAGTATGCGGCAACTCTTTTGTGCGCTTGCGTCTGCGTTGTTGGTATCGGGATGCGCCACCAAATCCCTTGAATGGCAAGGGCACACAGAGAATGAGTTCCCTACACGAGTAAATTGGATTATCTCCCAGCTAGGAAATGTCTTGGATGCGAAGCGTGGGCTGCGGTACGGCGCGTGGACGGTCACTTCCGGCGAAGGTGGACCATATGCCACCTACCGATGTCCGCAGGACGGGATCTGCGAAATCAATATCAGCAATCTCCAGTGTGAACAGTCCCCTAGTGGCCGTGCCTCTTGTGAGTTAATACTGTATAAAAATGCAATCTGCGAACTCGTCATTCCCGAAAAACGAGAAACGTTAGAAATCGGGTGTCCTATTCAGGTAGCACTCAAGCCGAAGGGGGAAGGCGAGACAGCCTCGCACGAGGAAGCGGGGGCAGCAGCTGCCGCAGCCGCCGCGGCGGCCGCAACGGCGAAGGGGGCCCAAGAGGCTGCCGGCGTAGCGCCTACCGCGCCAACAGCGGCCCAAGAGGCCGCTGGCGCAGCTCCTACAGCGCCGAAGGAGGCCCCGGAGCCCGCCCCTATAACTCCTGCGACAGAGGCGAAGGGAGCACCCTCGCAAAAGGCTCCTGCCGCAACTTCAGAACAGGCGAAGGGCCGATCCGTTGCGGGGGACTTCGTGCTCGGGTTACGGGCAGGAGTGATCGTCCCGACCCAACAGATACTGGAGAACTTGAGCAGCGGCACCTCTGCAGGGCCTCTTATCAATCTCGAGGCCTACTACGTCCTCAGAGAATGGGTACGTCTGGGACTCATGTTCGAATGGCAACGATACAAGATCAATGCGCGCGACGCTGAAGTCGGAACCTTGACCACCTTCTCCATGGTGCCAGTGGTCGAATTCCGTCCCACACGAGACTTCCTGCGAAACAACATAGGATTCGAATGGTTGATTCCGTACGCGTCAGCGGGTGCCGGCCTGAATATTCATTCCTTTAGCAATGGAGCCCGGCTAGGCAATGAGTCCGTGTCCTTCTCGAATACCTTCGCCTTACGCGTGGCCGGCGGTCTTGACTTCCCCATCACGTCGCATCTGGCAGTGAATGGGGAAATCGCGTGGAAGAGAGATAGCGGGAACTTCGAACGAAGCGGATTGGAGGGCGATTTTAACGCCTCCTCACTCATGTTTCTCTTCGGCCTGCGGGGCCGCTTTTAGGGAAGTTCCTCCTGATCTGGATGCGGCTCTGCGGACGTAGCAGGAAACACTCTCGATGAAGCGCGGAAGTGTAATCGGTAGCATTCTTTGTGCAGTCGTCTTTTCTAGTATTTCTGTCCTAGGATTGACCGGCTGCGGCGGCGACAGTGGACCTACACCTAGCGGTTTGGCGATCATCACCACCTCGCTTCCGGAGGGGCAAGTCAACCAGCCCTATTCGGCTTCAGTGGGCGGTTCGGGAGGCGCGCTGCCTTACTTGTGGTCGGTCACGCCGGCGCTTCCTGCCGGTCTTTCGCTCAATACGCAAAGCGGCGCGATCACCGGGACACCAGGCACGGTGGGAACCAGTTCGCATACATTTACCCTGGTTGATTCCTCCATCCCTCCACAAACGATAGAGACATCTCTCAGCTTAACCATCAAACCCCCGCTCTCAATTACGACGACCTCGCTACCGGCCGGAAATATCGGCGCGGTCTATAGCCAGCCTGTTCAAACCGTTGGTGGTTTTGGACCGCTGACCTTTAACATCGTAGTCCCAGGTACAGGCACGCTGCCACCGGGTTTTAATCTGAATCCAAGCACTGGTGTGATTTCAGGAACGGCGACTGCGACCGGCACCTTCCCGTTCACCGTTCGCGTCGCAGACACGAGTGGACAACAGGACACGCAAGCTTTCTCAATTCGCATTGACCCACAAAGCCCGCCACAGATTACGACCACTTCGCTGCCGGGAGGTACGGTCAGTCTGCCCTACAATCAGACAGTGCAGGCAGCCGCCGGGATTGGGACACTGACCTGGAGTATCACTGTGGGATCGCTCCCACCGGGTCTCACGATCGGTCCGTCTTTAACTGGACCCAGTGTCACCATTTCAGGCACCCCAACCAGTCAAGGAACCTTCAACTTCACGGTGAGGGTCACAGACACCTTGGGGCAGGTTGCCACCCGTGCCCTGTCGATTACCATTAACTTGCCCGCTCCGCCAAATATTACAATCACCACGCTTCCCGCTGGAACCATCGGCCAGAACTATAACCAGGCTGTGCTGGCAACAGGGACGGGACCGCTGACCTTTAACATTGTCTCCCCAGGTACAGGCACGCTTCCCCCGGGTCTCAACCTGAATACAAGCACCGGCACGATCACTGGAGCGCCGACTGCAACCGGCAACTTCCCGTTCACCGTCCGCGTCGCCGACACTTTCGGACAGAGTGATACGCAAGCGCTTTCTATTCTCGTTAGCACAGACAACCCGCCACAAATAGTACCTCCCTCGCTGCCAAGTGGAACAGTCGGTGTGGCCTACGGTCCGACGACGTTACAGGCAACCGGAGGAAATGGCACACTAACCTGGAGTATTTCTGCGGGATCGCTCCCACCAGGTCTCACCGGCCCCCCCTCAACGGGACCCAGTGTCACCATTTCAGGCACTCCAACCAGTCAAGGAACCTTCAACTTCACGGTGAGGGTCACAGATTCGTTGGGCCAGTCTGACACGCGGGCGCTGTCGATCACGATCAACCTTCCCCCTCCGCTTGATATCACGACGACCTCGCTGCCCGGTGGAAGCATCGGCCAGACCTATAGCCAGACTGTGGCAGCGACCGGAGGGACGGGAGCACGGACCTGGAGCGTCTCCGCAGGGACATTGCCACTGGGCCTGAATTTGGATGCGACGACCGGCGTGATTTCAGGAACGCCGAACCTGCCGGCGGGCACATCGAATTTTACTGTCCGAGTTGCAGACGCAGCCGGACAAAGCGACACGCAAGATCTGTCGATCACGATCAATCTCCTCAACCCGCCGCAGATCACGCCCACCACGCTTTCAGGAGGAACCGTCGGTCAACCCTATAATCAGACGCTGCAAGCGACAGGAGGCGTAGGGGCACTCACTTGGAGTGTCTCTGCCGGATCGCCTCCAAATGGGCTTTCCCTGAGTCCGTCTGGTGTCATTTCAGGCACTCCGACCACTGCAGAAACCGCGAATTTCACCGTACGAGTCGCAGACACATTGAGTCAAACTGACACGCAGGATCTCTCGATTGTCGTTAGCGCGGCCCTAACGATCACGACCACGTCGTTACCGAACGCCAAAGAGGGTGAGGCCTACACGACAACCTTGCAAAGCTCGGGAGGTCTCCCACCTATAAGCTGGTCGGTCAACCCTCCCCTGCCGGACGCTCTCAGCCTGAATCCGGCGACCGGTGAGATTTCCGGCACTCCAGGGTCAGGGACGACAGGCACCCCTCCTCCTTTTACCTTTACCGTGCAGGATTCGTCGCCGACGCCGCAAACAGCGAACATGCAGCTTGAGTTGACGATTGACCCGCCCTGAGAGCCTGCCCAATGCTTCAGTTGCCGGTGTTCCGCAAGTGTTTCATCTAGAAGGCGCACACATCGATTTCAACAACACCGCCTGGCTCACGCCAGAATAAGTTGATGAAGCTTGCGGGACGCCCAAAGTCCTACCCTGAACGGCTGAGAGCACCGAAGG
>DASTQE010000090.1:0-18094 GCA_035761895.1 Nitrospira sp.
AGAGGATGAACCGGCCGCCAGCGCAAGCCGGCTAGTGGAAGGAGAAAGGCACCGGGGCGAAGGTCAACACAAAGACGGCGAACGCGACCCATCCCACCAGCACTCTGCCTCGTCCGAGGGGGACCTCTGGATCCATGACAGGCGGATGACCAAGGCCCCATACCCCCGCCATGAATGCCCAGATAAACCACCCCGGCCAACCGACAAACCCCAGCATGATCAGCAAAGGCAGAACCGCAAAGGCCATCGTCCGCTGCCGATTTCCCCATAACGCATAGGCCACGTGCCCGCCGTCGAGCTGACCGATAGGAATCAAATTCAAGGACGTCACAAAGAGCCCGAACCAGGCGGCAAACGCGACAGGATGCAGCAGCACGTCGGCCTGCGCTGGTAATGGTCCGATGATCAGCCAGGCCATGAACTTCAAGAGCAGCGGCTCGCCCAGCTGCAACCCATACGTCGACGTTCGATCCACGACCGTTGAAAGATAAAGTCCGGCGATCAGCGCCATCACGGCGACCACAAACCCGGCCAGCGGACCGGCCACGCCGATGTCGAAGAGCGCGCGCCGGTTCAGAATGGGCCCTCGCATCCGGATAATGGCCCCGAACGTCCCGATGAAATGAGGCGGCCCTGGAATGAACAGCGGCAGCGATGCCGGCACGCGATGGATCTTCGAAAGGATAAAATGCCCAAATTCATGGGTGAGGAGGATGAACAGCAATGTGGCTGCGAACGGGATGCCCCGTGGCAGCATTTCAGGATGTTCCCACAGAAAGGCCACCGGCCCGCGAATCGTTCCGCTGTAGGTCTGGTACGCGCCCGCCCATAGCGTCGTACACACCGTCAAGGCAAATAAGAACAGCGGAAGCGTCCAACGGGAGAACGTCGATTCCTCTTCCGCCGGGATCTCCAGAATTTCCTCTGATGAAGGATCTGCAGGCAGTCTCCCACTGCCACCCGTTCTGCTGGAAATCTTATGCTCGGCCATCGGATGGTCCATTGGGTTCCCTACTGCTTCGCTCTACTGGGTGTAAAAGGGGTTATGCTCCAGTTCTTCGCGCACCGTCGTACCCGGACCATGTCCGGGCAGCAGCAGACAGTCTGGCGGCAACGTCAGCACCTGGCGCCGCACCGACTCGAGATGGGTCCCATAGAGCTGCGCGGGATTGGACCGTCCGATCGAGCCGGCGAACAGCGTGTCGCCGACGAACGACACCGGTCCCCATGGCATTTCCACACGATAGCAACTGCCGCCGACGGTGTGCCCGGGCGTGGAGAGGCACCGGATCTCCAGACGGCCGACTCGAATGATCCTCCCGTGGTCTGGTCGCACAAGTTGCTGTTCTGAAGGCTTCCAGTGGAGCAGCGTGAGGTCCTCCGGCCCAAGATAGACGGGAACGGGCCACCGCTGCATGATCTGTTGTATGCCTTCGGCGTGGTCCGCGTGCCCGTGCGTGAGACAGATGCCCACGAGACGCAGGCGTCGGGCTTCGAGAATTTCGAGCATCATTTCTGCATTGTACGCCGTGTCGACAAGCACCGCTTCACCGGCGTCATGGACAACGTAGCCCTTTACGGTGTACCCACTGATGTCTCCCTGCACCGTTTCAACGCCTGGCATCAGCGGAATGGGCTGCGGAAGCCACTTTTCCAGCACAATCGCCTCCAATGCCGCAAGGCGCAACCCGAGTGCCTTGGAAATAGCCTGCAACTCGGCACGATCCCGGAGTTGATCGCCCCGTTCCAGAGCCGTGATATCCGCCCCTGGCAGACCGGTCAGACGAGCGACATCCCCCACGGAAAGTTTTAACCCCGAGCGCGCCTTCTTAATGATGTCGGAAAAATCGTCTTCAAGCGGCATTTCTCGTATTGCTCCTGGATAGCTCGGTATTTCCGTCAATTGTCCCAATCAACTGCCTTCTTCGTCGCCATCCCCGTCGGCTGGAAGGGATGGGCATTGAGGCGGTCGGTATAGCGTCGAGATAGAAAAAGAAGCTGTTTAAATAGCACGCGACGGCAGTGCGACGCTGCGGCGCAGCCTCATAGGAGCGTGCGGTCGAGTCACATGCATGTCCAATTATGAACTGTCATCCATCGCATTATGACGACGCCGAAGATGCCCGCCCTTCGTCAGCCGACACCCTCACCCTTCGGGAGCCAACTTTATTTCTTTCACTTCGCCGAACCCCGACAGCAACTTCGGCAGGGCTTCACCGGGTCCGACTGCCACAATCGTGAGGCGATTCGGGCGGAAGTGTTTTTGGGCGGCCCTGAGGATATCCTCCTTGCTAAGCGCAATCACACGCGCGCGGAGCTGCTGGAGAAAATCTTTGGGCAGTCCGTCGTATTCCAATTCGACGAATCGGCCGACAACCGCGGCAGGACTGGCAAACGAAAACACGAACGAGTTGACGTAGGCCTGCTTGGCCTCCGCCAGCTCTTCGTCCGTCACCAGCTCCGTCCGCATCCGCTCCATATTCGCCACGAACCGACTGATGACCTCTTGCGTAGAAGGCAGTTTTGTTTCGGCTCGCATCAACCAAACGCCCTGATCATGCATGCCGACGCTCAACCGGCTGCCGACGGAATAGGCAAGCCCGCGCTTCGTCCGTACATCGTTGAACAGCCGGCTACGAAACGAGCTGCCCCCCAGAATGTCATTGGCGATCGCCAATGGAACATAATCAGGGTCATTCTCTCTGATGGTCAGGTGCCCGATCCGCAGATGCGTCTGTGACGTATCCTTGTTGACGAACCGGACGATCGACGGCCCTCCCGCCTCGCGCGCGTCGGCGATGTTCAGCTCGGGGACTTCCCCTTTTTGCCAGTCACCGAACGTGGCACGCAGCAATGCGAGCATCTCGTCCCGCTTAAAATCACCCGTCACCCCGAGAATGATGCCATTGGGGTGGACGGTCCTCTGGTGAAAGGCGATGAGGTCGTCGCGCGTAATGCCTTTGATCGATTCGATCGTGCTTTCGCGGGCACTGGGATGCTCCGGCCCGTACAGCTGCTTGAGGAATTCCCGTCCGACAATCGACCCGGGATGGTCCTGACGGCGCCGGATACCCTCGATCGCCTGGAGCTTGGCCAGCTCGACACGCGGGGCCTCGAACGCCGGTTGCCGCAAGAGGCCTGCGAAGATCTTGAGCCCCCGTTCGAGATCTTTGCTCAGCACGTCGAGAGAGGCGGCACCGGAATGCCGTCCGATTGACATGCTGAGTTCGATCGCAAATTGCTCGAGTTCCTCATCGACCTGCTCGGCGGTTTTTCCGCCCCCTCCGCCGCTTCGCATGACGGAGCCGGTCAATGCCGCGAGCCCGATCTTGTCCTGTGCTTCCAGCCATCCGCCGGTGCGCATCATGGCCGACAGGTTCACCAGCGGCAATTCATGGTCTTCAAGCAGATAAACCACCAGTCCGTTGTCCAGCACGACCCGCGAGGGTTCGGGCGGCGCAAACTCGACCGGCGGGAACGTCATGGATCGAGGATCCCCCACTGCCAGGCCGCCGGCCCAGGACAAGGTCGCGGACAGCACTACCACCACGAGCACAACAAGCGACATCTCTGGTCTCACACGAGATGAAGGAGCCCTCATGGTCATGACTGCCCCTCCTTGCTCGGCACTGCTGTCGTCAGCGGCTTCGAGCCCGCCTTCTTGACCAGTGTGGCGACCGTGCGGTTGGTCTTCGTGAAGTATTGAGTGGCCACGCGCTGGATGTCGGCCGGCGTGACCGCGGCAATCCTGTCACGCGATTTGAGCACGTAGCGCCAATCTCCTGCGACGGTTTGATACAGGGCCAGCTGGGAAGCCAGCCCGCTGTTGGACCGCAGCGCCCGAACCATGTCGGCATCCAGATTATTGATGATCCGTTCCAGTTCTTTTTGGGCAACCGGCTCCGTCTTGAGCCGCTCGAGCTCGGCCAGGATGGCAGCCTCCACTTCCCCGGTCGAGTGAGGCGCAAGAGGAGTGGCGCTCAACACGAACAGGTTGGCTGAGCGGACGCCGGGATAGTTTGCGTCGGAATCCACGGAGGCGGCCAGCCGCGAATCCCGCACTAGCTTGCTGTACAACCGCGACGTCCGCCCGTCCGTCAGCAATTCATCGATCACGTCAAACACATAGTCGTCGGGATGACCGAGGCCGGGTTTGTGGAATCCGATCGCCACAGACGGTTCGGCGTCGAATTCGACTTCGACACGACGCTCTCCGCGCTGTGGCGGCTCGACGGTGACAAGCGGGGGCAGCGGCGGCCCGGCGGGAATCTTGCCGAACGTATTCTCGATCAACGTGATGACCTCTTTCGGATCGATGTCGCCCACGATGCCGATCGTCGCCTGGCCGGGACCATAGTAGGTCTTGAAAAACGCTTCAGTGGCCGCCGGCGTCAATGACAGGATGTCCGATTCCCAGCCGATCGTCGGCACGCCGTATTGGTGAGCACGGAAGGCCGCGGAGGTGAACGTTTCATAGAGCGATCCGCTGGGGCTGTCGTCGTTCCGCAAGCGGCGCTCTTCCATGACGACGCCCCGCTCCTTGTAAAACTCGCGGAGCACCGGATTGGCCATGCGGTCCGATTCGATCGCCGCCCAGAGCGGCAACCGGTTGGACGGCAGGCTGATCACATAACGGGTAATATCTTTTCCGGTCGACGCGTTGAGACCGACACCGCCATGGCGCTGATACAGAAGCGCCACTTCGTTGCCTGCGACGTACTGTACGGCCTGGTCTTGAAGCTCCTTGAAACGCCGTTGCAGCGTTTCGATGGCGGCCTTCTCGTCCGGCTCGGCCGGCATGTCCGCACTGCGCCGGGCCAGCTCGCGCTGACGCTGCTCCAGTTCGGTCCCGACCCGGTGCAGCTCGTCGAGAATCGGTTTTTCTTTCTCGTAGTTCTTCGTTCCGACCGTCCTTGTCCCCTTGAAGGCCATGTGCTCATACAGGTGCGCCAGGCCGGTTTGCCCAACCTGCTCGTTGATCCCGCCGACCCCGAAGGTCATGTTGACCGAGACGACGGGCGCCTGATGCCGTTCCACCATCAGGATGGTCATGCCGTTGGCCAGCTTGTGTTCGATGACACGATCGGCAAGACCGGACGACGCGGCAGCACTCCAACCGAGTGTCAGACTCAGGCTGACCATGACCGTGGCGCAACAGGCCACTCCCCAATGAGCAGTGGATGTCTTGCGATCCCTGAGCCGCTGCGTTGTCGTGCTGTTCATTCGAAAATCTCCATCAATTCTTCTGGTCGTTCAATAAACCAATCCGGCTGGCATGCGGCCATCTTTTCCCGATTACCCATGCCGTAACCGACCGCGCACACGCGGATGCCTGCGTTGTGGCCGCCGTTAATATCGTTCGTGCTGTCTCCGACCAACACAGCCCGCTCTCTTGGCACATTCAGCCGTTCCATAATGTGTAACAACATGCCCGGCTCTGGCTTCAAGCCGAATCCATTGTCGCCGCCGACCACGATCTGAAAGTGCTGAGGGCCCAGTCCCTGAAGAATCACGTTGGTATATTCAATCGACTTGTTCGTGGCTACCGCCTTTCGCTTATCCGAAAAATGGCTGAGCGTTTTTTCGACGCCCGGGTAGAAGATCGTCCGATCCAAACAATGGGCGAGATAGTGCCGGCGAAAGATCGTGAGCGCCTCCTCGAAGCTGACCCGGTTGTGTTCTCCCACCGCCAGGCGAAGCAACTTCTTGACGCCATCGCCGACAAACCCGAAGATCTCTTCCTCCGGCCGTTGGGGCAAGCCCAGCTCTTCCAGGGCCAGGTTCACCGACGCGGCGATGTCCCATTTCGATTCGATCAAGGTCCCATCCAGATCAAAGATCAGTAAGTCGATCGGCGTCTTTCCCATTCGGTCCTCTACTTGGCTTTCCGTAACTCGTCCTGTAGCGCAGTCAGGCTCTCCCGTTTGGCCGGCTCGGTTTCTTTCACCAAGGCCTCCCGTACGAAGTTGATCATGCGCTTTTGACCGACATGCGGAGGCAGCACCGGCTCAATGATACGCCAGCGGTTGCGGACAGACTTGACGCGGACATGAATCTCTTCGACAGAAGCTTCGGGAAGAAACCCGGCGGTTTCCAAATAGACTGACCCAATCACCTGGAACGTCACGGGAATCACGACTTCCAACTGATTGACGATTTCCCAGTCCCTGTGGTGTTCGGCGACCGAAAATTCCCGAATGACGACGACTCTCCCCCAGACCGGTTCGGTGTCCCAGCTCCGATAGGGCGCCAGCGCCTCATAGGACATCGAATCGAGCTTAGCGCCCTTTTGATCGAGCTCAAAATACTTCTTCACTATCTCAGCCGGAGAGCGACTGAGTCCACCGCTTTGGGCCCACGTCATGCCGGCGTCCGTCCACAACAGGAGCAGACTCATGGTCGCGATCACGGGCGAGAGCGCACTACCGACCGGCCTCCAGGACAGCATCATGCTAAATCAATGGAATTTGGGACGGTTATTCACGAAACCTGTGGGAACAGTTCGTGGCACGGCGAGTCATTCTACCAAAGGCCTTCTTCGAAAGCATGTCACAGACCGGATGCCGTTGACCTCCTCGAGATCGCATGCTACGGTTTTCGCCGCTCCTCAGCTTCACGAGGCCGACGTTCACGCACGTGGCGGACATGTGGACGGACCTATTGCGTCGTGCGACGAACTGGCTGCCCACACTATCGGCGTGCGTTGTCGTCTCCGCCGGTATCTTGTTTGCCGGTCCTTCGGAAAGTCGGGCGCATGCCGCCGAGCTGGCGGCGGCGGAGTTCGAAACTGCTCCGTCGGGCCTCACCGAACGGCAGGTCAGCCCGCCGGGCACAGGGATCGAGCACAGGGCACCGGAGAAGGCGTATGAACTTCTGGAGGCTCTTCAGCAACGGAAGGGTGACCCGCTGCCAGGCTACGTCGGCGGGAAGGCCTTCCGGAATCGGGAACACCGGCTGCCACCTGGCCGCTATAAAGAATACGACGTCAACCGTAGAGTTCCCGGCCGCTGGCGCGATGCGGAACGGCTCGTCATTGAGCAAGAGACCGGCAAAGCCTATTACACGAATGATCACTACCGCACGTTTGTTCCGTTGAATTGAGCTCACCATGGCCCCTCGCGCCTCACCGCTCTCCTTTACCACTCATCTTCAATCGCTCAAGCCTCCCTGGACCGTTCTTCTCGTCCTCCAGGCGGGACAGCGCGCCGAGTCGGTCGTCAGAACACCTGACAAATTCGTCGTCCGGGTGATACGGGGTCGAAGGTGTCGACGCGCCCGGGAGCTTTTCGCGGAAATCGCCGAGGCCCTGGAGTTTCCGGATTACTTCGGGCATAACTGGGATGCGCTTGAAGAATGTTTGACGGATCTAGAATGGCTGTCCGGGAGAGGATACGTATTGCTTTTCACGGACGCGGAACTCATCCTTTCGAACGAAGAAGATGAATTCGCGACATTTTTGGAAGTGCTGAACGACGCCGGCGAAGCCTGGGCATCCGGTGAAGCCGAGCCGCAAGGCGATGGAGCGAAACCCTTTCACAGTCTGTTAACTGTAGCCGAGCGGAATAAATCCAAACGCGCACACTGGGGGATTCCGCAGATCGCGGCCCCTCTCCCGCGATCCGGCCGCAAACGGTCGTCTTCACATCCCAGATGACACGTCTGCGCCTGGCTGATTACTGTTGAATTTTCTTCTTGAGCAGCCCGCTCCAACGGAGAAGCGCAATCGTCGAGGCGGAGGCAAGGAAACGCGTAGTACTTCTCTCCTGAATCGAAGCCTGCCAACGTTGACGGACCTGATCGCGGTGCAGGACACAAATACCGTGTGTTTCGCGCGCATCATCTAAGGGCGCCTTCTCCCTCACGAATTCAGCCTTACCCTCTTTACGGCACCAGGAACATATGACCTTCATTCTGATTCCTCGAACTGTGGATAACCAACGGCGTCCTGAACCTAAGCTCATCGTAGGCAAGTGTCAGGCCTGGGTCCTAGAGGGACCAGTTCACATAGGAATTCCCAACAAATTGAAGGTTCGGTTTGCTCAGAGCCGCAGGAACTGTATCAAATTCAGCGTAAGAATCGAATCAATTTATACACTTTTTGACGCCATTTGAGGCAATTCGCGGCAACTGCTTCTTTTCAGCCAGCTTTCTTGACCCCTCCCATTTGGCATGATAGGGTGCGCCGCCATTATGAAAATCACCCGATCTATCAAGCTCTTCGAAGAAGCTCAGCAGCTGATTCCCGGCGGAGTAAACAGTCCGGTCCGCGCCTTCCGATCCGTTGGGGGGCAGCCGCGCTTTATCGAGCGAGCCAAGGGCGCCAGGCTCTACGACGTGGATGGAAATGCGTACATTGATTATGTCCTCTCCTGGGGGCCGATGATCCTCGGCCATGCGTCGCCGGCCGTTATCGCCGCGATCAAGAAAGCCGCCGGAAGAGGCACAAGTTATGGAGCGCCGACGGAACTTGAAGTCCGGTTGGCTCGCGATATCCGCGCTGCCGTTCCTTCGATGGAGAAGATCCGTCTGGTCAGCTCTGGAACCGAAGCCGTGATGAGCGCCATCCGGGTCGCGCGTGGCTTCACCAAGCGTGACGGCATTCTAAAATTCGAAGGCTGCTATCATGGCCACAGCGATTACCTGCTTGCCAAAGCGGGGTCAGGGATGATGACGCTTGGCATTCCCGATTCCCTTGGCGTTCCGGCCGACTTTGCCAAACACACGTTCACGGCTCCCTACAATGACCTCCATAGCGTGCAGCAGATCCTGCGTGACAAGGGAAAACAGATCGCCTGCATCATCGTGGAACCGATCGCCGGGAACATGGGAGTGGTCCCTCCGGCGCCCGATTTCCTTCAAGCTCTTCGCCAATTGACGCTCGACAACGACAGCCTGCTCATTTTCGACGAGGTCATTTCCGGCTTTCGTGTCCATTACGGCGGAGCACAAGCGTTGTACGGCATTACACCGGACTTGACTGTCCTGGGGAAGATCATCGGCGGAGGATTGCCGGTCGGCGCATACGGCGGCCGCAAAGAGATCATGGATCTAATCGCCCCGGCAGGCCCCGTCTACCAGGCGGGAACGCTGTCGGGCAATCCGCTGGCCGTGACGGCAGGCCTGGCAACGCTCAAGCAATTGCGCGCAAAGAATGTGTACAAGAAGCTCGAGGAACGATCGGCCGCTTTGGCAGAAGGGATTGGAAAGGAAGCGAAGCGGGCAAGCATCCCGCTCGTCCAACATAGGGTCGGGTCGATGATGACTTCATTCTTTGCGTCCGAGCCTGTCGTCGATTGGAACAGCGCGAAACGTTCCGACACGAAACGCTATGGCCAGTTCTTTCATCAGATGCTGCAACAGGGCATCTATCTGGCCCCTTCACAGTTCGAAGCCGTATTTCTTTCCACCGCTCACAGCTCGGCCGATATCGAGCGCACCATCAAGGCTGCGCGAGTGGCCTTCAAGGCACTTTAAGCTACAATCTTATGATGTTGATTCGAAAAGCGGGTGGGATTCTGATCCGTATCTAACAAGATACGGATCAGACAAATTTAATACCCTGTGTTTTGGAAGCCGTTCAAAACGTCTGCTCGGACAGCAAGTGAAGGCCTGAGGCGTACTTTTTTGCGTACGTCGAGGGTCTGAACGCCGCGAGAACGACGCCGACAGCCGTTTTCAACGGCTTCCTACTCGTCGTCTTCGTCGTCTGCTTCGAGCGCCTCCTGCCTCTTTTGCTCCTCCATCGCGTTGTGCAAGAGCATGCGGATAAACATGGAGTAGAGTGAACCCTTCTCCAGCGTTCCGCCTGGGGGCACTGCGATCTTTCCTTCCTTGATCATCTTGTCCATCCAGACCTTCTGATCTGGAGCGATAAGAACCGGAATCTCGACCAACCCGACCCGGCCAAACATTTCCATAGTGACAACCCTCCGTGAATCCGAGTGTGGCTATTCCAGCATGCGGTTTTCGCGAATGTCAACTTGGCACGAACCCTGCTTGAACGATTCGATGACGGAGTTCTCCCTTGCGCCTTCACCTCATTATCGCCCTGCTACTCGCACCGACGCTGTTCCCCCGTCCGGTCTCTGCACAGCCATCTACGGCTCCGCCCACTTCACTATCTGTTATTCCTCTCTCACCGACCTTGAAGGATTCAGCAGGAGAGGGTTCATGCGACCTCTGTCGGCCGCTTGAGGGACGACCGGGAAGCGATCTTCAGCGACATCGCCATCCACAGGGGTTGCGTCCTCACAGAAAGACGCCCGGCATTTCCAATTCCGCGAGGCGGAGTTTCAAAAACCAATTACCCCATCGCAAAATTGGCGAGAACCAAGAGGAAAGGGGCCGATGAACCGGAGGGAGATTATTTCTTGTGCTTGTCTCGAGGACCTTCGGCAAAAAGCAGCCAGCCCAACACCACAAATCCGATGGCAACACCGATGATAGCCAGCCAGGTGCCAATCTTATCCATGAACGGTTGGTCCTCTGAGCGACGCGAGAACGCCGCTTTTCATCCTGCTGGCTCGGACTGTAACGCGGCAACCGTCTGCTTGTCGAGGCGCTTCACCTTGCCGTTGCCATCGGTGACGGCGAGTCGCGCAGCCCCCTCCACCACCACGCGGCGACTCTGCCGTTCGCGCACGACATGAGAAAAGGTGATCGCCGCAGGATTCATGTCGGAGATAATGGTTTCAATTTCCAGCGTATCGCCATAGCGAGCCGGCGCTCGATAGTCCACCTCGGCATGCACGACCACGAATACCCGACCTGCCTTCATCAGTTCCGCCACCGAGAGCCCACGGTCTTCGAGATACTGTGTCCTGGCCCGCTCGAAATATTTCAAGTAATTCGCATAATACACAACCCCGCCGCAATCCGTATCCTCGTAGTAAATGCGGATGTCCATCGCATCCCGCCGCTTTCGTAAGTGTTCCATCAATGCTTGGGGTTCGGTCTTCTCTTTGTCCGCGTCTGATTTTTGGAATGGCGGCATTACACATTCAGTGTTGGAAAGTTGGGCAAGGAGGCGTCGCCGGCGTTTGAGAGCTTTGCGACCACATTGAACAGTTGTTGGACGCGTTCGGCTTTGACAGTCTCGGCGCCACGACCCAACACGGCCCGGTTGGCTGCATTGAGCAACGGTTTCATGGCCGGCCATTCCTTGAGGAAGGCATGGCCGATCGGATCGTCAAGTGCAGCCAGCACGCGGAATTGCGCCTGCGCCGGTAACACGTATTTGCCATCGATATCTTCGAGATAGCAGTTACGGCAGGTGTCTCGGAACGCTTGCGGCAATTGTTCAGGCTGGACGTCCCAGGTCTTGATCCGGTATTGCTTGAGAAGCCGCTGCTGGGCGAAGGCTTCGAGCGCCCGCACCAATGCCCGCATGGCGGCCTCAGTATCATGAGCGCTGTGAAGCCGACGACCCGCATGCGCCAGCAAATCGAAGGCGAGGAGTTCCTTGACCTCGGCCGGATCCAGCACGAGCCTTTCTAAAAAACCGGCATTGGCTTTGATCGCAGGAATACTTGCCTTCAATCCCGGAGGTCCGCCGAACAATGACGACATTTCCATCGCCTTCACCGCGCTTTTCAACTTCTCCCAGGCCTGACGATAGTGAAAGCGCTCCCAGAGGTCGTAGCCCTCGGCGAGATCGGCGAAGGCACGGTACAGCGGTTTCTGCCCGCCGCTCACCCGGCTTTCAATCTGGCGAAACACGGTTGCTGCAGCCACAAACGCGCCGCGGTTGAAGAGCTCACAGCCTTCTCGCCTTACGGCTTCGGCCGCTTCATCCCACGGGTTGATCGAGATCCAGAGGCGCTCACCGCCTTCGAAATCGACCACATCGCCTTCTCGTCCCTCCTTGGGATCGACCAGGGACACGATCCGGGAGGTGAACGGCGTCGCGGCGAGGATAAGGGCGCCGGCCATGACCGCGGTGGCGTCGGTCACGTCCACCACCAGCGCACCCGGGTCGATCTCCCAGGCCCGAAGCATCTTAGGAAGCGACCGCGCAATCGCCTGGTAACAGGAAGGAAAATGGTCGGGATCCGACACCACTACCCAATCCCACCGGCGAGGCAATTCGCTGATGCGGGGCTGGAGGTCGGTTTCCACAAGCGTTTTCACCGCCTCCGGCAGCACGAAGCAGAGACTGTCCGGACGCAGGCGATTGATCGTATACACCGCCGGAGCAAGCGCTCCGGTCAGGGCCACGACCAGGGCAGCGACTGGTTGGTCTTGAGCCATGTGGCGCGGACTATACCATGGAGAATGGTGGAGATGCCCGCTCAGCACACGGTGACGCGTCCTTCTGCTTGACGGTCATGGCCAAGGCGCATAGACTTCCGCTTACGTCACACACCTTTGCCGCACTACCCTGATTGTCAGAGGTTCCCCGATGGTCTGGTGGTATTGGATGGTTCTGGGCTTAGCACTACTGGGCGCAGAAATGACCACTCCCGGCGGTTTCTATATTTTGTTTTTTGGTTTGTCCGCCCTGCTAGTGGGCGCCTTGGCGGGGCTCAACCTGGTCACAATGGATTGGCTGCAGTGGTTGCTATTTTCCGTGATTGCGATCGGCTCGCTGCTGGTGTTCCGCGGCCCCTTATTGGCGAGGATTAATGACGGCCCCAAGACACATGCTGACGTTGATTCAATGGTTGGTGAAGTGGCGATCGCGCTCGAGGCACTGCCGGCCGGCGCAACTGGAAAAGCGGAACTGCGCGGCACCACCTGGACGACGAAAAATGTGGGGCCAACCGCCTTCCTCAAGGGTCAACGAGGGAAAGTAACAAACGTCGACGGGTTGACGCTGTGGATTACGGCCGAGTAATCGCGCTCGAGTGCTCATGGGGTACGCTCTCATCAGCCGCGGGTAAATGAGGATGGAGGAGGTAAGCATGTCTGCTGGTACGTTGGTCGTCCTCTTTCTGGCATTGCTCGTCCTCTATGTAATCGCTAAAACCGCCGTCGTCGTCCCGCAACAAAGTGCGTACGTCGTCGAGCGACTGGGGAAGTATTCTAATACGTTGAATGCGGGTTTTCATATCCTGCTGCCTTTCATCGATACGATTCGATATCGACATTCGCTGAAAGAAACCGCCGTTGATATCCCTGAGCAAGTCTGCATCACCCGCGACAACGTCCAGGTGGCCGTCGACGGCGTTCTCTATCTCAAGGTGCTCAATCCAGAGCGCGCCTCCTACGGGATCAGCGATTACCATTTTGCGCTCTCTCAACTGGCACAGACGACGTTACGCAGTGAGATCGGGAAGATCGAACTGGACCGCACGTTCGAAATGCGAACCAACATCAACATCCAGGTCGTGAACGAATTGGACAAGGCCTCGGATCCCTGGGGCGTGAAAGTGCTGCGCTATGAAATCAAGAACATCACTCCTCCGAAAGACGTGCTCAACGCGATGGAAAAACAGATGCGCGCGGAGCGCGAAAAACGCGCGTTGATTTTGACCTCCGAAGGCGAGCGCGACGCGGCCATCAACCAAGCCGAGGGCGGGAAGCAACAGGTCATCAAGGCCTCGGAAGCCAAGAAACAGCAGCAAATCAATGAAGCGGAGGGTGCGGCTGCCGCCATTCTCGCCATCGCACAAGCGACCGCGGAAGGTTTACGGAAGGTGGCGGATGCCGTGCAAACGCCCGGTGGTCAGCAGGCTGTCCAGCTGCGAGTGGCGGAACAGTACATTACACAATTCGGCGAGCTGGCCAAGACCAATAACACTCTTATACTCCCGGCAAGTGTGTCCGATGTGGGCTCCATGATCGCCGTGGCTATGAACGCCATCAGACAGACGACGCCTGCCGCTCCCGCGAAATCCTGACATGATGCCGGAGGCTGACGGCGTTTGACAGGATGGGACCCCTCGCCTAGAATTGCCTCCGATGCGCGAATTTGTCCTCCAGGCCTTCAGCGAGAGCGCCGCGGTCAAGCAACAGTTCGTCCGCGAGCATGCCGACCGCATCGTGGAAGTCGCCAAACTCATCGTCAGAGCGTTCCGCGAAGGTCATAAAGTGTTGCTGTTCGGCAACGGCGGCAGTGCGACGGACGCCGCTCACGTCGCCGCGGAATTCGTCGGGCGATATAAACGCGAGCGCGCGCCGTTGCCGGCGATCGCGCTGGCGACCGACATCGCCGCGATCACGTGCATCGCCAACGACTACGGATACGACGAGCTGTTCGCCCGCCAGGTGCGCGCCCACGGACAAAAGGGCGACATCGCCATCGCGATCAGCACCAGCGGGAACTCCCCGAACGTCCTCAAAGGCGTGGAAGCGGCGAAGGCCTGCGGGCTGACCACTGTGGCCTGGACCGGCGGCACGGGCGGCAAGTTGGCCGCGATGGTCGACTTCCCCTTCGTCGTCCCGTCAAAAGTCACGGCGCGGATTCAGGAAAGTCACATTACGCTCGGGCATGTGCTGTGCGAATTGACAGAGGATGAGCTCCTTGGCAAAGCCTCCTGACCGCACCGGCCTCTCCATCCGCGCACCCCGTCTGATTCCTCCCATCAATGTTTCTGATTTAAGAACCTATCCGCTCAAGAGACGGCACAGCAAGGTGCGGGTGTCCGATTTTGCGAAGCCGTGGCGGCGGGGTGGCAGCTTTAGTTTGTTTTATCGCGCTCTTCCCGACATCCTTGCCGTCAAAACCCTGCGCGCCGTGGCGAAAGCCATTGCGCAGGCCCATCGCAAGCGCCGGCCCGTCATCGTGGGAATGGGCGCGCACGTGATTAAGGTCGGGCTCACGCCCATAGTGGTCAGCTGGATGGAGCAAGGCCTGGTGACCGCAGTGGCCATGAACGGCGCGGGCATTATCCACGATTTCGAACTGGCCCTGATGGGCCATACCTCCGAGGAAGTCGACGACGAGATCGATGAGGGACGATTCGGCATGGCGGAGGAAACCGGCAGCATCCTGAATGAGGCGATCGCGGAAGGCTACCGGAGCGGACAGGGGTTGGGGGAGGCCGTCGGCGGCTACATGAACCGCACGAAAGGCCGGTTTCCCAACCGCGCCACGAGCATTCTGGCCACCGGCGCCAAGCTCGGCATTCCCGTCACGGTCCATGTCGCCGTCGGCACCGACATCATTCATATGCATCCGGCAGCCGACGGGGCGGCCATTGGTGCGACATCCTTACTGGACTTTCGGCGCCTGGCTGCCGTGGTCTCCAGGATGGAAGGCGGCATCTACCTGAATATTGGTTCCGCCGTCGTCTTGCCGGAGGTGTTTCTCAAGACCGTCTCCCTGGGACGCAATCTCGGTCATCCGCTCTCCAACATCACCACCGTCAACATGGACTTCATTCCTCATTATCGCCCGCTCACAAACGTCGTCCGCCGCCCCACGCAGAAAGGGGGCAAGGGCTATTCACTGATCGGTCATCACGAAATCATGTTGCCGTTACTCGTAGCCGCCGTCGCCGAAGAACTGGGGTCCCAAGGCGCATGACCGTGCACAACCATCCTCCCCTGACCTCGTCGCAACTCACCGAGATCTGGAGCGATCTCAATCGCCGATATTTCGACGGTGCGCTCCCGCCGATCGCGCTGGTCTGGAGCAGACGGCTGACCGCTTCCGTCGGAATGTTCGTGAGCCGGACCGGTCCCCGCTCCTCCTGGAGCGAGGGTTCGGAGCCCAAGACCTCCAAGCGGGAAATCCGCCTTTCGCTTCCTCTCCTGACCTCTTTGGTAGCGCGCACGCCGTTCGGCACAACCGAACTCGTCAGTACGTTGGCGCACGAGATGGTTCACCAGTGGCAATACGACATCCTCAAGCGTCGGCCGAATCACGGACCGGATTTCTTGAGGAAGATGCGGGAGATGAACCGAGACGGCACCCTTGCCGTGACGGTCTACCATGCGTTGAAAACGGAAGTGCAGGCCCTTTCCCGTTTTGCCTGGCGCTGCGGACGATGCGGGCGGATTTACCGGCGCCAGCGGCGGACGATCCAGCCCCGCCGTCACCATTGCGGTAGCTGCCGCGGCGCTCTTCATGAAGTGTCGTCGACTGATCTGGCACGCCCGGCGCCGTCGGACGCGGGCGCGGCTAAGCCCTGTCGTACGACGGAGCCGCCCCGGCAATTGGAGCTGGATTTTTCCTCCGCAGGGCTCTAGGCTTCTCCGACTCCTCACGCTCACCCGTCCCGGTGTCCGATGCCCCGATGGCCGCGTCAGGTCCTGTTTGGTGACATCGACGCAATGTTCGCGTCCGCGGCAGCGGTCAAAGACCCGACGCTTGTCGGCCAATCGATCGCCGTCGGCGGCCCGCCTCCGCGAGGCATCATTGCGGCGGCCAGCTATGCCGTCCGGAGATTCGGCGTCCGTTCAGCGATGCCGACCGCTGAGGCGCTGCGGCTCTGCCCTCATCTCATGCTGATTCCTCCGGACCGGCCGCTCTATCGCCGCCTTCACGATCAGATGCGAACCGTGACCAACCGGCTGTTCCCTGCGACCGAATGGAGCAGCATCGACGAGTTTTACGTCGATACCACGGACTTCCAAACGCGCTATCCGGACCCCGTCGCCCTCGCGGAGCTCGTAAAGAATTCAATCTTCGGCGCCACCGGTCTCACGTGCACGGTTGGCGTGGCCACGGGCAAGACGGTGGCGAAGATAGCCGCCGATGCCTCGAAGCCTGATGGTCTGGCGATTGTCGAACCCCAGCGGGAGGCCGAGTTTCTGTTCCCCCAGCCACTGCGGGCGCTGCCCGGCATCGGACCAAAGACCGCCGCGCGACTCGAACCGTTTGGGATTACTACGATCGGCGGCCTCTTGGATCCGCAATGGGACCGGACGCTCATGCGACTCTTCGGCTCCCGTCTTCCATGGATGCGAGCACTCGCTCAGGGGCGCGACCATGAACCGGTCGTCGCTGACCGGGAATCGAAGAGCGCCAGCCATGAAACCACGTTCGAACACGACACCGCAGACCCGGCGTTGCTTGAAGAACTTCTGCGCGGGTTCCTCCGCGTGCTGGCGCGCGACCTCCGCCAGGAAGGTCTGGCGGCCGGAGGCTGCACCGTCAAGCTCAAGGATGCCCGCTTTGCCATCACGACGAGACAACGGCGGTTTGCCCATCCGCTCAATTACGATCCCGAAATGTGGCCGACGGTGCAACAGGCGTTGCACGAGGTCTTGAAACCGCACACCTCCTATCGCCTCGCCGGCCTGGCACTCTCCCCGCTCGTGCCGGCTCCGCCCGGCCTCTACGATCAACGCCGGAGCAAAGCGGTCCAAGCGATGGATGCGATCATCGCCAGGCACGGCGCCGTCATCGGCTTGGGCGGAGTGACCGACGATGACCAGGACTGACTCACCAAACTGTGCATCGGCCCGCCGCATGGGGCATTCTCTTTCTATCTGATCATACAGTCGGTATGATGGGAGGATGCCGGAGAAAGTCGTGACGACGGCGCAGCTGATTCCCCTGCTCGAGCGGGCACGCCGTGACAAACAACGCATCGTCTTCACCAACGGGTGTTTCGACCTCATGCACATCGGCCATACCAGGTACCTGCAGGCCGCCAAGGCGCTTGGCGATCTCCTCGTGGTCGGCGTCAACAGCGACGCCTCCGTCAAGAGCTTGAAAAAAGCGTCGGATCGGCCGATCGTGGGAGAAGCCCAACGCGCCGAAGTGCTCGCCGCCCTGGCCTGCGTCGACTATGTGGTCATTTTCCCGGAGCCCGACCCCCTCAACCTGATCACGGCCCTGCAACCGGATGTGTTGGTCAAGGGCGGTGATTGGCCGGTCGATCGCATCATCGGGCGCGAGGTCGTGGAACGGCGGGGGGGAACCGTCAAGACCATTCCTCTTGTTCCCGGTATGTCGACGACCGCCCTGATTCAACGGATCCGATCGCAACCACACTAATTTAACTAATTTAACGTGACGCACGCTTTGTCGCGATCAGTTACGGTGCACTGTTGCACGCCCATCGCCGACGCGCTGACGCGGACGGGCGCTCGGCCCTGTCTGACCGGATTGCATGGGTCCACGCCGGGGTTCGCCTTGACCCAGCTCATGCATCCGCAATCCGGCCAACTCGGCTCGCGCCCCTGGCTGATTGTCACGAAA
>DASTQE010000091.1:0-3381 GCA_035761895.1 Nitrospira sp.
TTTGACTTCAGCTGCGGTTGCATCGCTTACTTCTTCTTGATCGGTTTCGGGGTGTTGACCGACGTGTTCTTGAATGTGACGAGCCAGGTTGCCAGAGCGACGACGTCCTGCTCTTCCATCAGATCCTTGTACTTGTCCGGCATCTTGCCCTTTTCATACTCCTTCTCGAATCCCTCGGCCATCCAGCTCTTCGGATCGAGAATCTTCTGCTTGATTTCGTCAGCGGTCAGCAAGTTGCCGATATTGTCGAGCTCGGGGCCCCGCTTCTTTCCGCCTTCGCCCCGGAGCTTATGGCAGTTGTAGCACTCTTGCAGCTGCCATTGATCTTCGCCGATCTTGAGCAGGTCTCCGGTCGCAGAGGCGGTCGTGGAGGGCGGT
Source organism: Nitrospira sp. (assembly GCA_035761895.1). Lineage (GTDB taxonomy): Bacteria > Nitrospirota > Nitrospiria > Nitrospirales > Nitrospiraceae > Nitrospira_C. The sequence goes on from DASTQE010000091.1 coordinate 379, forward strand.
GCGCCGGCTCCCCCGGCCGACTGCGCTGAGGGAGCCTGATCGCCCCCAAGCGCTTTGATTCGCGCGGCTAGCGCTTTGGCCTGTTCGTCCAACGCCTTGGCGCGCGCGATCAACTCTTCGGCTTTTCCCTGCTCTGTCTGGGCCCGCTTGGGCTTCAAAATTTTTTCGATCTTGCCCTTTTCGTCTTCCGGGTCATACTGCGGCCACAGGGACGCGCCGGCGATATAGGCGACACAGAGCACGATGTAGAACACCACCAGAGCGCCCACGGCTTTCACACCGCTGACCGGCTTCAGGGACGGCGCGTCCAACAGGATGAAGACGGCGGTCCCGAGGATGGCGTAGGCAAAGAACATCATCTGAAACACCGTCGGAAACTCCAGCGCTGCCGTGATACCCCAAAGCGCCGCGCCGACGATCAACCCGACGACAACCTTCTTGATCACATTCCCCATAACGTTCCTTTTCCTCGCACGAGGGTTCGAACTGACCTATTTCGCGCCGGCCGGGGCAGGGCTGCCTTCCGGCACATGCGCTTTCGCTTCCGTCGGTCTAAGCGTGACGAAAATGGCAAAGCTGACCACGACGTAAAACGCGACCGTGATGGCGGTAATCCACCAGGCCGAATAGGACAGGGTCGGGGTGAAGGATTCGGGCGTGAAGTCCGGCAGCAGGTTGTACGTATGGAAATATTTTCGTAAAAGTGACCGGACCGCCCCCATGAGACCCATTGTCCAGATGGCAGTGAACGCGAGAAACACGAGCACGAACTGTGACGCGAAATCGATCTTTCCCCACACGATCGTGCCCTGGCTGATGGCACGGTTATAAATGATGTAATTGACGACGGTGACGAATACCAGCGTGAATGCCGCGGAGTTCTTGGCCGGCATCAAGGCCAAAAAATTCCAATCCGAGGGCAGTTCGAGGTCGGCCACGAGCTTGGCGCCCGTCGGCACAAACCCGTGGGGCGTCAACCAGATGGCATCGCCGACCACCACCATCAGGAAGCCGATCTTGATGACGGTCCGGGACGACACGGTGAGCGGGATGAATCGGCCCAGGACGACCGGCAGCAAGGCGAGGGGAACCAGAATGGCCAGCGAGCGGGGGTCGGGCACGGGAAACATCGTCCATGCCCAGGTCATCACGAAAGGCAGGGCGATCATGACGATCGGCGCGAAGATGGTCATCCGGACCCGCTCCACGCCTTCGATCCGCTTCATGCTCAGCCAGATGTAGTAGTTGCTCGCGAGGAAGATCAGTCCCACCATGGCGCCCTGCATTTCAAAGAACATCGAAAGCTGGTCCGCCATCATGTAGGGGCAAATCGACGCATCGTAATCGCAGAGCTCGTAGGCGAGCAGGTAGCCCATGAAGGGCAGGAACAGGAGCGCGCCGACACCGATCAAATTGCCGACAAAGCCCATCCAGTCGTAATAGGCCCGTTCCTCCTCTTTCTTCGCCGCCATGTACATGTAGGCGGCCACGAGGCCGGTGATGAAGCCGCCAAACGTCACGTTGCCGACCAGCCGGTGCAGGTTCATCGGCATCCAGCTGTAGTTATAGATCTTGTCCCACAGGGTCGCGGTCGCGAGAAACTCCGCCGGCGAGATGCCCTCGGCTTTGACCGGCGTATTCATGAACGACGTCGGACCGTCGATGACGAACAGCGTGATGGTCCCCACAAGATTCAGCAGCACTCCCAAGGCGATGTGCCGAGCCTTCTTCGCCCCTTTCCAGGCGTCCCAGGAATAGAAATACATGTAGAGGAGAATGGTCTCGCCGATGAACAGGAGCGGATAGATGACCGCGAAGACCAAAAAGAAGTGGTTGATGAGCCACGTGGTGAACTGGGGGTACGTAGCCAGGAGGACAAAGATGAATAGCCCTCCCGTAAGGGCGGTCATGCTGTAGAGGATGACCGTGACCTTCATGACCTCTTTGGCCAGGCGATCGTAACGAGGATCTTGCTTCCGATACCCGAGCCATTCCGAGATCACGACGAATATCGGAGCCCCGAGAATGAAAGCGGCAAACAAGATGTGGAGCTGGGCTACGATCCAGACCGCGGTCCGGTTGCCCGTGTAAGGAAACTCCACCGGCGGGGCGCCAGGAGCCTGCGCGTACGCCGCTCCTCCGAACAGCGCCAGAAGCGCACACAAAGCCAACAGACCGCGCTGCCATGTTTTCATAGTGTGTCGCCGCCCTCCTCGATGAATCCGGTAGTGTCGACGGGGTCTTACTGACCTGCGTCAACCTGGGCCACGGCCACGTTGCCGGCATCCGCCCACTCTTTCTTGCCGTCGTCCCACTTTTTCCCGGCCAGTCCGAAATTGCGCTCGAAGAGCACAAGCTTCCAGCGGTCCTCATCCGACAATTTGCTCTTCCACGCCTTCATCTTCGTGTTGGGCACTCCTTCCGAAATCCGCCAGAACCACACGGAATCTGAATACAGCTTCATCCGCTCGCCGTTGCGGAAATCGCGGGCTCCTGCCTTCACGGGTTTGCCGTCCTTTCCATGGCAGCTGGCGCAGTTCACATCCGGGTTGGTTTCACCGATGAACAGCTTACGCCCTTCTTCCGCTTTGGCTGCATCGGCCCACCAGCCATCCGGCATGTGCTTATCGGCATACTCCGCAGGCGCCGGAGGAGGCGGCACGATCGGGCCTTCTCCACCCTCTCCGCAAGCGGCTACGACCAGTCCAAATCCCATCAACCATCCCAGTTGCAGCATTCTCCATTGATTCATAAGCGTTCCTCGCTCCTTATATGATTTCAGACGAAAAAAGGCGCTTTTGCTGGAGTTGACTGGACTCCTGCTAAAGCGCCGATACCTCACGATTCCGGGAAGCCACGCGCACTGCACCTCGCCACATTCCTTGACCGTCTGGCGAGGTGCCGTAGCCCCACGGACCGCCATCGGTGTTAATGCTTTCTCTTCCCCTGCGCCTTGCCTCGTTTCTGCCCCTGTTTTCGCTGCGCCCTGACGATGCGTTTCAC
>DASTQE010000092.1:0-2103 GCA_035761895.1 Nitrospira sp.
GACGGCCTGACCTTGCCGAACGCTATCTGCCTCAGGTGACCGCAGCGACGTTGCTCCTGGTCGGAGGCGAAGACTACCCCGTCATCGAGATGAATCAACAGGCCTACCAGCTCCTCCGCTGTCCTAAGCGGTTGGCGATTATCCCGGGTGCGACACATCTGTTCGAAGAACCGGGAACATTGGAAGAGGTGGCGGAGCAGGCCCTGCAATGGTTTCAAAAGCATTTCACTCACGGCGCCTAGTCGCTACTCTTTCCACCCATCACACTTGGCCAAGCCTTGCTCGAACGATGTCGCTGATCTGTTGCGCGGCCTCCTGGGCCGCGACCTTGGTGGTGTCAATTCGCAAATCCGGATTCGCCGGCGACTCATAGGGAGTTTGCAGGCCGGGAACGGTCGAGGATCCGCCGCGCAACCCCTTTTCATAAGTCCCTTTTCGATCCCGCTCCATGCAGACCGCGATGGGGCATTCGACAGCCACCTCGATGAAGCAAGGGATCATGCCGCGTGCAACATCGCGGTAGGCTTGGCGACTCGCGGTCGCATCGAATACGACGGTGACGCCGTGCGCGACAAGGCGTTGCCCAGTGAAGGCGAGGGCTCGGTAGAAGAGATCGCGCTCTTCCAGGGAGTAGGTCGCCTGAGGCGTCAGCAGGCGCCTGACTTCGTCTGATTCCAGCACGTCCACGGTCAATCCAAGAGCCTCAAGCTGAGGCCGCAAGGCCAAGACGATCGTGCTCTTCCCAGAGGCGGGTAATCCGGTAAGCCAAATGCCAAATGCTGGAGCCTGATTCATAGAAGGCCGATCGCTCGGTCACAACTCGCAATACTCATTCACGCGGGCGGGGTCGAAGCGCGACACATCAAGCACATTCTTCATAAACCGGAACAGGCATCGCCGCACCTCCATGGGGAGCTTGGGATACCAGACCGGGCTGGCAATCACCAACCCTCGGAACGCAAAGAAGGGCGCTGCTGTTGCCAGGACCTCCTCGTCTCCGCTCTGCTCAAGATAGGTGTCCCAGAACAGCCGAAAGAGCAATTCGAATGGGCCATGGAGGCGGCGCCAGCGGCACAGCGAAAGCAACAGATAATTGATGACCATCGAGGTCACATCGTCGGCCGGCTCTCCCCACTCACCTCTCGAACGGTCCAAGACGGAGAAATCCGTCCCTCTCCGGAAGAGCACATTCCACGGATGAAAGTCCCCGTGCACCTGAGACAGCCTGTGCGTCTTGTTGCGTAGCCGCCACCGCCATTGATTGCACGCGTCTTCGATTGCACGCAGAACGTCCTGAGTGATGAAGCCGAATGGGACCGGATAACTGTCCGTTAAACCCATGATGCATTCGCCATGGCCGATCAGTTCGCGAAGACGACGGCGGTACAGAGGTGGATCGCGACGTCTTCGTCGGTGGATTCCTGCTAAGTAGGTGGCCAGCGCTCTTGTGCGCCGGCGATCGAGTGTTTTCAACGAACCTCCTTCGACGAGACGCTGCAGATCTTCGTGATAGCTGGCTCCTTCCGTCCACTCCGTCAACACGAAAAATTCACGGGCCTTGGCGACGGAAAACAACTTTTGAGTCGATGTGAACGCACCGACATCGAGCGCTTTCACATGTCGAGGCAGACGGCCGTACGATTCATAGTCCCATAAGATCGCCTGCGCCCGATCCGCCATATGCTCATGACCGAAGGGGCCGGGGCTCATCGTTTCCAGTACAGCATGGCGGCGAAGTTTCCCTATCCGAAACGTCACCTTGATCGGCGCTCCGTAGCCATACTGTTTATAGGTGCCCTTCGAACTTTCTTTGCCGATCGGCCCATAGGAGAGCAGCGTGGCCGCTGGGCCAAATGTATTTCGAAGATAGTGCTCGAGGGATTGTTTTGTGAGGATGGGCATGATCGTTCAGGAGGCAAACCCTATTCCAACCGGCACGGATCTGGCAACCTCTTGTCTTGGCTTCACAGTCGCTTTGTCCCTGTCGCATTCGGCTTCAGTGGCGAAAACGCTCTGAGGAAAAATGCGTCACCCCCCTGACCGGCGGGTAAAGGCTCGGCAGGGGCAAGCTGCGGACTATTAGCTCCTTAGCGCTTTCCTTGG
>DASTQE010000093.1:0-46665 GCA_035761895.1 Nitrospira sp.
TTGAGTTCTACTAATACTTGTCTATTTTCTTAACAGTTGTACACAGAATTTTATAAGTATTATCCACACGTTATGTGATAAGTGGTGCGGCTAAAAAGCCGCAGGTAGGATGGGTGAAATGAAACCTGACTTCGTGCCCAAGAATAACTATCCCTTCATCATCTAATCCCTTCATCGAATCGCGAAATGATCGTGACGCAACGGGATGCGGATGGTCGGCGCCTGATAAATACAAATCCGGTTCACCGCCACCATACCAACCTTCGGTTGACCCGCCGACTCTTCATCTGCTTATCGTAACAATTGTCGGCGGATAGACACCTCCAGTGTTCTTGCTGTACCTACTTTGCTTCGTGCGACCCGGCGGCTCATCAGGCCAAGCCTCTCCCCATTGACGCCGCCGGATAACTCCTCCAGTATCTCTTCTTGGTGACAACCCTCCAGTGTTCCTTCCGCCGCCGGATAAACCCCTCCAGTGTGCTTACATTTCGCCTTTTTGAGCAAATGAGTTACGTACCAATACATACCTAGTTTTTATTTCTTGAATATTAAAACTAGGGTAACGCCTAGTAACTGTTTTCCTGTTATTAGCTTACACAGGAGGTACCCCTATCGCGAAAGGATTCGAAAATGAAAATTGCAAGCCTAGTCGGTCTGACGGTGTTTGCGTTCATTGCGGGACTCGCTTCTGTTTCCGGCGCAGTACCAATTGACAATCATGGAGCCTATGTGAGCGAAGCCGCCAAGACGAAGACGAATGGAGATGCCAATCACGGCTCCTATGTGAGTGCGGTTGCGAAAAGCGGCGTCACCGGTTCGAGCAATTACCAAGGCACTATTGCTTCTTCTTCTACCTCGACCTCTTCAGTGCAAAACGTTCCCGAGCCAGGAACTGTCCTCTTGTTCGCTGTAGGGCTGATCATTTTTGCCGTGTGGCATCAACATCGTTCATTGCGCCGAACCTAAACTCGCAACGAGAGCGGTAGGGTAAATGCCCTCACAATATCCGCCGCCGGAGGATCGGATTGATCCGCACCGGCAGCTCACCTGATTGCATCGTCATCTCTGGCATCCCCCGGCGCTTGGCCCACTCGCGGTCAGAACCCGCTTCGATCCGTTTGTAGAGCCGTAGGGCGTAAATCAGACCGCATACGAACCCCATCACAAATGCGACCAATACGAACACAAGCAATTCGCTCATGTGGGCACCTCAGCTTTGAAGGTCGCCGTAAACGCTGCAGGGGCTGGTGATGAGCTCCTCAGAGACAGAGCTGATGCCCCATGCGAATGAACGGAGAACTGTAAGGATCTGTGTGTCATACAGGCGGTCGTAGAGGCTGCAAGATACGCCGGAAAGGACAAGATGACAATGCCTCATCAGAGGTGTTCACCTGCACTGCGCTCTCAAATAGATGCATTTTTGTCCCCTGGCCCGAACAGAGATGTCTTCCTGCGTGCAATCCGCGGACAGCAAGCCAATACCTTCCTGTCGTTTGAGGCGGATGGCCAGCGTAGCGCCTGTCCTCAAGTTAAAAAAGTGCGCGAACCACGTACATAGAACCCCTAACCGAAGCCCTCTCATTGAGCCGCCGGATACACCGCTCCGGTTTTACGTCCATCGACGCTGTGGCCCTCCACCCAGGCGTGCGATGTCGACATATTTCACGACAAGGTCAGCCAGCCGCACACCCGTGCGCTCGCCGTCGGCCAGAAAATCGCGCTTGGCCGCCTTCCACGCCTGCGTCCACTGATCCTCAGATGCCTCGATGTGGTAGTACAGCTCGAGCGTCGAGACCGCTTGCTCTGCCTCTTCCTCGGAGAGCCCCAACTCCTTCATGAGGTCGTTTCTCTGGTTTCTCCTCACATCAATGTACTGTTGCAGGCGGGCTTTCATGTCATCGTCCATCAGTCCTCCTTTTGCCTCCTGACCTCTGATGCAAACCGCTCAGTCTCGGCCCACAGACGATCCATGGCGGCTTCGACGCTTCAATCGAATCGCGAGATGCTCGTGGCGCAGCGGAAAGCGGAGCAATAGGTGCACCATAATCTATGTTCCGGATCACTCGGCAGATCACGTAAGGGTCATCTCTAGGGAACTCCGGCTCTAACCGCTCCACTCATAATCATATACATTCACTCCCGCTGTTTTGAGTCGCACTTCGCTCTCTGATAGTCCAGCTTAATAATATCCCCACCTCTCTGGCTGGAGCGACACATGAACCTTCCACCAAAGCATCTACTGATCGAGGCACTGATCCTTTGGGTCTTGGCATTCTACCTTGCCATGGCGGTGACCGTGCTGGTCGGCCTTGCAAGCTGGATGTTGGGAGGACAAGATATTGTCCTCAAAGCATCGTCGGTCCGCTGGTGTGCAGCCCTTGCCATTGTTCCTGTGGTTCTGCGGGTCGTTTTTCGGCTTCGAACACAAGGCATTGGCGACCGCTACAGGATATCCACGACGGACTGGCTGACGCACAGACGCGTCAAGCTCTCATGCCAGGAGCAACGCCCCTCAACTCAGAAGGAGCAGCGGCAGTATCCTCGCTATCGCGTGGAATTTCCTGCAAGGGTTGCCTCTGATCACAGACCGTGCGGCTTTGGAATGATCGCAGATTTATCGGTGACAGGGTGCAGAGTCAAGGGTAAAACCACCGTCGCACCGGGTGATTTTGGCAAGTTGCTTATCACTGTGCCCAGTGCGATGACTCCTTTAACGGTTTCGCTCACGTGGGTTCGATGGGTGAACGAACATGAATACGGCCTCGAGTTCCTTCTGATGGAGCCCACTGAAGAGGGCTGTCTTAATCGCTGTCTTCATCGCGCCCAGAGGAAACCTGAACCGGCACTCGCAGGGGTATCTTGACCGTTGCTAGAAACCTCACTGTCTCTTCTTGGTGACGCTTCCTTTCCTTAGTATTGATTTGTCTGATGTGAAAGCATAATGTTGCCTCGTCCTTGTGACGGATGGAGGCGCATATGGTTTCCAAACAACGTGCCATCCCATTTGTCCTTGTGTTTTTCGTACCGCTCTTGACGACATCCGTTTGGGCGGTTCCCGTGACTGGTTTTCTGGAAGGAACTGCTGCCAACGGCTGGCAAGGTTCGTTTGCTGTGCAGCTAACGGATGGCAGCGTTGTGACCGGCGTACACCAAATAACAGGTCTCCTCAACACCTTTCAGTCCCTGCCGGTCGTCACGACAGGATGCACCGCCTCTCCAAGCTGCACCACCGTCACAAACTCAGTGACGTCTACCAATTTCACCATGACCGCCCTAGCCCTGGACCTGTCGGGGTCGTCAACACTTGGAAGCCTGGGCTCCGTATCGTGGGGTGCACAGCCCGCCTGGGTGTTGCCCGGCGATCCGAGCCCCCCGGTCGCCGTGCTCGCCAATGCCAACGGGACACTGGGCGGCACCACACTCAGGCCTTCGACGTTCTCGTTCGGCTTTAACAGCACGCTCACCTCGTCATTCACCTCTGTGTCGGGAGGCCAAGCGCTGAGTTCGTTGCGGCTCGATTTTACCGATGGCATCGCACCACCGACTTCTCGAACTCTCCTCTCGGGTCCTGTGTTTATCAACAATGGCGTGCCGGTTGCCCTTGGAACGCCATTAGCCGTTACCTCGGTTCCTGAACCCTCCACCCTCGTTTTGTTTTGCGTGGCCATGGCCGGGCTGGTGCTGTTCCTTCTCTCCTATCCGTCCTCTTCGCGGACTCTGGAGATGGGGTGGGCTTTGAAGTGCTTGTCGTCGTATTTGCGCGGGTTAGGCGTGCTAGGGCCTGATCGTCAGAGTTAGATCCTTACTCGCTGTTTGCGGCGACGGTGTCGACGAATCCTCCACAGTGAACGTGAAGGTATAGGTCCCCGCCGTTCCAGCCGCAGGAGTGCCCGAAATTCTTCCGTCAGACTCGCGCAAGTTAAGCCCCGCTGGAAGCGCCGGTGTGACCGACCACGTAAAGGGGGAGACACCTCCCGACCGTTGTAGCGTTCTACTGTAGGATTTACCGACTTCGGCGTTTGGCAATGGTGACGTTGTGGTGATGGTCAAGGCGGCGCTGACTGCGATCGACAGAGACGCCGTATCCGACAACGTCAATGAGTCTGTGACACGCACCGTGAAGTTCGAAGTGCCGGTGCCGGTCGGCGTCCCTGAGATGGTTCCAGTCGGATTGAGTGCGAGATTCGCCGGAAGCGATCCCGAAGAGACACTCCAGACCAGCGATCCAATGCCTCCGTCCGCACTCAAGGTTTCGCTGTAGGGCAGACCTACCGTTCCTCCTGGAAGCGATGAGGTCGTAATCCGCGGCGGGCTGGCGGCGTTGACGCGTATGGAGAGCGCCTGTGTGTCCTCTTGCCCTCCGCTGTCTGCTACCAGGACCGTGAACGAGGACGTGCCTATGACAATCGGAGTTCCGGAGATGACGCCGGTTGTCGGATCAAGACTAAAATTCTGCGGGAGGGTGCCGGCACTGATACTCCAGCTTAGCGGGGCAGTGCCTCCAATGGCTTGCACGGACTGGTTATAAACTTGACCGACAGAGCCGTCAGGGAGCGAGGTGGTCGTAATCGACAGCGGTTGCGGGGCCGGATTGATCGTTAATCCCAACGAGATCTGTGCCACTTGCGGAGGTGAGGAGGTATCGGTCAGCGAAAACGTGTGCGAGCTCGTTCCTTCCGCAGCCGGCGTACCGCTAATTTCGCCGGTTGTCGCATTGAGAGAGAGATCGGCAGGAAGTGCCGGAGAGACGGCCCATGTATAGGGAGGCTTGCCTCCAGCCCCAATGAGGGACGCGGAATAGGGCTGGTTCACTGTCCCGGAGGGAAGCGAAGAAGTTTGGACCTTTGACCCTCCGCCATCGCTCTTTGACAAGCAGCCATTGAGGCCATAGGAACAGGACAACGTCAGTGCACAGAGGAGTGTAACGCTCGACTTTCCGTAGTGCATCCGATCCTTTCGGCCTCAGGCGGCCGGCAGGACGGATTGTAAAGAGCGCCTACCTGTAAAATCTTCCCTACGAAAGTACCGGGAGGGGTTGGTATTAACCGCCTGCAGCAAGATACGTAGGCACCGTCTCACAATTGGTGAATCGTCCCGATGATATACTTGACAAAGGCCTTCCGAAGCGGATTCCCACCAAGGTGTTGAGTCGTCGGTGGAGCGTTATTCATGTTGAGGAAAGCCAAGACCCCCTGGAAATCCGAAGGTACTTTAGCCCCGTCCGGCGACCTCTCCCCAGCGCCTCACCCAAGATCCAAGCGTCCTACTCTCAGGCTGCTGCAGGGTTTTAGAGGCGAGATGAACCCCCTCGAGCAGCCCGTTTTCCGGCCCAAGCAGCTGGTCCTTGCCATCGGGGTATCTCTCACCCTTTGTCTGCTCTGGATCCTTCTGGTGTTCATTCTGTATAGAATTGCCCGCACTGCTCTGGCTCCGTAATCACAAACCCGCCCTTGCACTGCAGCTCGGCCCCTGGCTAGAATAGCGCCCTTCTATGCCTGTTTTCGCGCGGGTGTTAGGGCCGCTTTCGCTCCGCTTCACGCTCATGGCCTTGCTATCAGTGGTCATGATTGCTTCCGTATTCTCCAGCCGGGGACGTGCACAAGACCATGAGCAGGAGCGTGATGCCTCCCGTCTTCTGGCCATCCTCTTCGATTCCGGCCGGCTTGTCGTGGGAATGAATCAGGAACTCATTAACGATGAGTCGAAGGGAGACAAAGGGTTTACATCCGCCGTCTTCGAAAAACAGGTGTTGACCGTTTTTCAGCAACGAACGGGCATCAATTTGTCAAACTCCGGCGAGAAGATTCCTGCCCTAGCCCGGCCCCTCCTCGACCGCCTGTTGGAAGAGAGCAAGAAAACGATCGACAGTTACCAAACGCCGATCAACATTCCCGGCATTCGCTACAAGGGACTCATTCCCGCCACTTTTGGCACGGAGACGGCTAAACGCTTTCAGACCTGGTCCGGCATCTATCTTCGACAAATCGCGCCGGAGAAGTTTTTGCGGAACGCAAAAAACAAACCCGATACGTATGAAGCCGCTGTGCTCCAAGCACTTGCCGAACAGCCCTCGACCTCGGCAGAATCACCACCCAAATGGGAAGTGACCGATGGCGGCCAAACCCTCCGTCTCATGCTGCCGTTGTACTACAGCAAGGCATGCCTCGAATGCCACGGAGAGCCAAAGGGCCAACGCGATATCTCAGGGTACCCCCGGGAGGGCGGAAAGGAAGGAGAACTTGGCGGGGCCATCAGCGTGAAGCTTCCGTTGAAGTGAGCGATAGCTCTTTCGAGGTACCTCTTATTGGTCTTTTATCAGATCTTCCCTTGGTCTAAGCTCAGACAGTCGTGTTCTTCTCGAAGGATATCAATCAAGACGGAGGCAATCCGTGAGGAATAAACAACTGGGCAAAATCGGACTCATCAGACGAGAACTGGTTGGGAAAGCCTGTAGCTCCTGCGGCGGCCGAACCTATCAATTGACCTTCCATGCCGGGATGGCGACTGGCGCCTGTCTGGCAGCACGCTGTACACATTGCCAACAGGCCAGGGGGCTCGGCGAGGATTTGGGAAGAGTCTTTTGGGTATAGTTACCGCCTGCCTCGAGGGACAATCACGTCTCGTTCGAGCAACACATCATGCGGACATAAAATTTGCAACGTCTCTCGTCCAGGCACAATGAGCTCGCACGCTGGCCTCTCCTGATTATGCAGCTTTAATTCACAAGGAACCCGCCCGTCAGAAGCATCGCACTTCAGGTTCCTGATGAGGATCTCGCATTCCCGCGGAGTACATTTGTAAAACGCGTAGGGTATGCCTTTGCCAAAGCTGACCGTCCAGGCCCCGTATTTCAGCACACGCTTCTCGTCCAAGACGTTTCCTAGCGCAGTGGTCACGGATCGCACTCGTGCAGGAAAATCCTTCTCTGTGTACCGTTGCCATAATAAGGGCTCTGTGAAGCATCCGCTGATCAGCACCGCACACACCCACACAAGTAGTCGTCGCATCGAAGAACTCCAGAAGAAGGGGTTGCGTCGAGAAGCAGCTGAAAGCATATGCGTATTGAAGTGCCTCCTGCCAGTGGGCCAGGATTCTGAACTATTAGTCACGCACGTGTCCAATAAGAAGTAGCCGCTCGCTCTCCACTGCGTACTCGGTTGTAAATCCTTTAGCGCCATTGCTTGACAACTTCGTGCTCCCCCCATAGGTTGTTCACATTCGGAATCCCGTCCAACTTTTTCACCATACCAACAAGGAGCGGCAGGATGAAGTTCGTGAAGGTGCAAGATGAAGAACGACCCGGCGAAGTGGCGATCAATCTGGACTTGGTGCGGGAAGCCCACTTTGGAGGCGGGTTGTTACGCCTCTACTTCGAGCGGGGAGCTTCGCAGGATGACATCACGTTTACCGGTGATAACGCGAAGAAGCTGTGGGCGGCGATGGGATAGTGCCCTGCCGATGACAGGCGCACAGGGCGTCATGACATCTCGAGTGCCGTGCGTGGAATCTCCCAATGGTGACCGGACGTTTCCCCTTCATCATGAAGTTTGACGATTCCTTGCTCCTCCTGCACGCGGATCACCCGGTCCGCCTGGGTGCGCAGCTGATCAAGGCATCGGCGGCTCGCGCGTGTGAGCATGGGAGCTTGGGGGCAGAGAAACAATACTGTGAAGCCTTGCTGGGCCAATCGATGGCTCGCTTCCATCATACGGCCGAAAAGTCGTATCGCCTCATGCTCAGGCACCGCCTGATCGTAGAAGGTGTCGAATAATCCTGAGAGAATGGCGATTCGCGATTGATAGCGCTCGAGCGCGGACATGAGGCAATCGGAGACGAGCCGCTCCAACTGATGACAGGTAAAGGCGCGAGCAACATGAATCATGGTCAGGAGGGTGCGCGGCTGCCGTCGATGTGCACGGGCCATCCGCCCGATGAACAACTGATCGAAGGTGTGGGCGCCGTCAAGATACACGACCGGCTCGCCCGCCAGGACGCGGTCACCGGCGGCATAGAGGCCCAATCGAAAGACGAGCGGATGTCCATAGAACAACAGCAGCCGTTCATCCGAGTGAAAAGGAATCTGCGCATGGCGCAGGCCGAGACACCACTCCCGACATGCCTCGGGTATTCCTCGCGAGGGCGCTTGAACTTGAGGGTGGACGAACGGAAGCGCCGCTGGTTCTGTCGTGGATACCGTGGCATGCATGGCCAGCCCCATTATCCGCAGCACCCGCCCGCAAAGACTTGCCGCTGCTGGCAGGCGACCCAGCAGGCATAACACAGCTCGACCGATGAGTGGGTGACACCATCCACACAGGCGATCCGTTGCTCCGCAAGCATCCCGCAATCGGCACAGGGCCCGCCCACTTGTGTTTTACTGATGGCTTCTTGTACCAACATAGTCCACCATTTTCGTGTTCGGTCGGACCCGCCTGTTACAGCAGGCCGACATGAATGCGTTGCTTGACCTGGCTCCTAGGAGGTTCTTCCACCACCGCTCTGTCAATGGACGCCGGTTGGCCTGTCGTAGCTCCCACTGCATGTCTTGCACGCGCCCCTGCAATGAGTCCACCGTGCGTTGAAGATCAATCAGCCGTTCCTTGGTGACTCCCACCTCCATATCGCCTCCTTGGTAAGATCCTAGATGGCACAATGTCGAATCACGCCGATGAGCACTCCTTCAATGTGAAACTCGTCAGCCGGCTGCACGAGGATCGGTTGCATCGCCGGATTGGCGGGATGCAGTTCGATGTGCTCCGGCTTTTTGAAATAGGTCTTGACCGTGGCCTCACCGTTGACCAGCGCCACAACGGTTTGACCGTTCTGGGCTGTCTCCTGTTTGCGCACGACAATAAGATCGCCGGGAAGAATGCCCTCGTCTTTCATCGACTCCCCTTTCACGCGCAGGGCGAAGGTCTTCCCCCCCTGCAACATGCTAGGTGGCACATCGATAAGCTCCGACTGCTGTACCGGTTCGATCGGAAGACCCGCCGCAACGATACCGGCCATTGGAATCTCCGACACCCGGCTCAGCCGATCGATCGCCACTTTGACCATGCCTGGAATCCGACGCATCCCGGCTTCGTACCGCGCAACCGACACACGGGTTGTGTGGAGCGCATCAGCGAGTTGCTGTTGCGTCAAACCGAGTCGTTCACGAATGCGTTTGAGATCGGTCGGCTTCATGATGTAACCAATGGTTACATACCGGAGGGAACGCTGTCAAGCCCTGTTTTGGACCTTCTTATAGGTAGCGTAAACGCTTTATCAGCGCAGGGTCTGTGCATAACTTCGAGTGAAAACCCAATCCAGGCTTCATAGTCCGGAGTTGAACTCGTGGAATTGCGCGCCCAGCCGCAGGAATAGCGGTTTATTCACTTTTACGCGTAAGAACCACTAGATATGGTGGCGTGATCCTGGCGTTGTCTATGCCCAAAATATAGGCAATCAGTGAGATGAAGGAGAAAATGCAGCAATTTTAGTGCAGACCTCGACCTTACGCACAGAGTTATCCACAGAAGCTGGGGAGACCCCTAGTATCGATGTTTTCACGCTATTCTCCGCACTAAATGAACCCCTCCAGCCTTGACGACTGCTGCGACAGGAGATCCCGTCTCGATCTTTAACTCGTCCTGCGCTCCTCTGGTCACCATAGCGACTAGCGGGAAACCGCAATCAATCTTCACATGGACCATGACGCCGTGAGGGACAATCTCACTGACTTTTCCGTTCAGATGGTTTCTTGCGCTGGTCAGCCCTGTGCCGCCCTGCTCCAACACCACATCTTCGGCGCGAATGCAGACAAAGACAGGCGAGCCGATTTCATGGGTTCCCAGCCCTTTGAGAAGGGTGTCGTTCACACGAACCGTTGCCAATCCATTCGACTGGTCAACGACGTGGCCTTCGATCACCGTTTCAACACCAACAATTTGGGCTACCGCGGCATTGCCAGGCCGGCAGAAGACGTCTTGCGGCGGACCCACCTGCAGCACTTGTCCCTCTCCCATCACCGCCACGACGTCTCCGAGGCTCAGCGTTTCAGTCCAATCATGAGTGACGATAATCGATGGCAAGGCAAGGTGTTTCAGCAGCGTCCGGAGCTCTCCTCTGAGTTGCATCCTTGTGGGAAGGTCCAGCGCGGACAGCGGCTCATCCAGCAAGAGCAACTGCGGCCTGGGCGCCACGGCCCTGGCCAGTGCCACCCGCTGCTGCTGGCCGCCGGAGAGTTCACGGGGCTTCGCCCCCTCAAAGCCGCGCAATTGAAAAAGCTCCACCATTTCATCCACACGCTTTCTTCGTACGGCGATCGGAAGCGCCCCCAGTCCATAGGCAATGTTTCCTGCAACGGTATACGTGGGAAACAAGGCATAGTCCTGCGCCATGTATCCGATCTGGCGATCCTGCGGCGCCACCCGAATCCCTGCACCTGTGTCGAGCCAGGTTCGCGAAATGAAGCGGATGGTCCCTCGCTCCGGCCATTCCAGACCGGCGATGGATCGGAGCACCGTTGTTTTTCCGGATCCTGATGGACCAAACAGGACAAGCGCGGTGGCTTGTTCGAGCTGGTAGTTCAGCACCGCGCTGATGGGCGCGCGGCCGGGAAAGGTCTTCGTGATGTCAATGGCTACTTCTGCGGCCATACCGCCCAGACCCTGCGATTCATCGCATAGATGAACAGTAAGACGGTGTAGGACACCAGGAGAAGAAACAACGCCGTCTTCGCCGCAGCGCCATAATTAAGGGCCTGCACCTCGTCATAGATGTCGATGGAAACCGTTCGCGTCACGCCTTCGATGTTCCCGCCGACCATCAAGACAACGCCGAATTCGCCCAGCGTATGGGCAAAGCTCAAGACGGCCCCCGTGATCAGGCCCGCGGCAGACAGCGGCACGATCAGCTTGAAGAAGGTTTTGGCTTTTGAGAGACCCAGCGTCCATGAGGCTTCGATGAGTCTGCGGTCGACCTGCTCAAAGGCCGTTACGAACGGCTGCACGGCAAACGGAAGGCTGTACAAAATCGACGCCAGGAGCAGTCCCTGAAAGCTGAACGGGAGGGTATGTCCCACGACCTCGTGATATAGCCGGCCGAAGGGACTGTGCGGACCAATGGCGACCAGGATGTAGAATCCCAGCACCGTCGGCGGCAGCACCAAGGGAAGCGCCACAATGGATTCGATAAGAAACTTCCATCGCCACTTCGAAAAGGTCAGCCAGTAGGCAATCGGCAAGCCGATGACCAGCAGCGCCATCGAGGTAAGTGTTGCCAATTTGCAGGTGACCCAAATCGCCGTCCAGTTCACGCTGCCTCTAGGATCGCTGCGGCCGACCGCGGAACGAAGCGTCTCGGCGCTTCGGGGTCGGGCGGCTAGAACAATGGTCCTCTTGACCAGCCTGACTTCGCATTGGTTTAAACCTCACGAGCTATTTGCCGATCATCACTTCGGTCGCTTTCACCGCGACGGTCACCGAATCGTTGATCTTCAAACCCATATTCTTGACCGATCCCTCCGTGATCGCCGCGATGAACTCGAGATTGCCCACCTTGACCGCCACCTCCGCCATCGCCTGTCCTTCGGTGATACGGCTCACGGTTCCCTGAAATTGATTGCGTGCGCTCAGCTTCATCGTGTCCACCTCTGGTTTATGGTGTGGGTTGATCAAACCCGATCAGAAACCCCTCGGGTCCATAGACTTCCAAACGGTCCACCTTTCGATGGCCTCGCATGACCCCCGGTTTCATCCGAAACCGGATGATTTTGTCGCGGTCCGCCTCAGCCAGCTGTGCCAATGCCGAGTGACGCACGGCCGATTGCAGCGTTTCCTGAACCGACGCCACATCCTTGACCCAGAAATTAATTTGCACCCATCCGGTCTGACGAGGATGACGAAGATCCTGCCTGATCGTCACGACCACATCACGGAGACAGTAGATGCGAATCAGATCCGTTTGCGGATGGTCCAGGCGCTGGATGCTGGGCGCGTGAAGCACCTGCTCAAACAATCGTTCGTGCAAGGTGATGTCCGACGTTTCGATTTGGATGTTGGAGAATCCTTCTGCGGTGGAAGACCCGCAGGCCGGATCATCTTCGACATTGGCGCTCGCAGTTGTGAGCCACCACAACAGACTGACAGCGACCACAACAGCACGCATACATGCTCCTATTTGCATCGGAATTGAATTCCCCATCGGCGGTTCGTCATTTCCCCTTCCTGACCTTCCACGCTGGACATGCTGCTGTACCCTTTCATTTCTCCTTCGCGCAACACGGTATAGCCCGATGGGCACTTCTCGTCGATGCGTTTCAATGCGGCCTTGCGGTGCGGCGATCCCATGGGACCGCCACGATCCTCCTTGAAGAGAAAGGTAACCACCCCGCCCTGCTCCGTTTCATGCGTCAGGTTCACCGCATCGGAGCACCCGCTCAACAGCAAGAGCGCCAACAGCTCGACCATTCTATTGCGGAAGCGTAAACCCATAGCGGCGCATGATCTCCTGTCCTTGAGTCCCCTGCATGAACTCGATGAACTGTTGGGCCGTCTTCAGTTGCTTGGACGACTTCAAGATGGCGGCTCCCTGCTCCAAGGGCGGATGGGCTTCTCCGGGAATTGCCCAATACGTGCCCGCCGCCTTCATGGTCGGCGCCAGGGCCAGGGAGAGCGCGATGATGCCCACATCGCAGGCGCCGGATTCGATGAATTGGGCGGCTTGCGAAATGTTTTCTCCGAACACTAATCGGTCTTTGGCATCGTCATAGACCTTGAAGTATTGCATCGCCGCCACGGCCGCCCGCCCGTACGGGGCATGCTTCGGATTGGCGATCGCAATCTTCCTGATGGCGGCATCGCGTAAGACCTCCAATCCCTTGGAGACATCGCGATGCGATGCATGATTGGTCCAAAGGACGATACGGCCGACGGCATAGCGGTACAGCGATCCGGGTACGATGAGACCTCCCTCTTCCAGTTTCTTGGGGTAGCCGATGTCCGCCGAAAAATACAGATCGAACGGCGCGCCGTTTTGAATCTGAGCGTAAAAGTTCCCTGACGAACCGAGAGACAATTTCACATGGTTCCCCGTCGCCTTTTCATATTCTGCAATCACCTCTTTGATCGCGAAATTCAAATCGGAGGCCGCGGCAATCGCGATCTCTTCAGCGAACGTGCTCTGAGGCAGAGCGAGATGACTGCCCACGCAGGCGACCAGCGCCACACAACCCGCCAAGAATAATTGTTGGATGTATGATTTCACCCCGCTCATGATGCGTCCTTTCATTAGGCATGCCTCGCACTATTCCTCCCCATGCATTTTTACCGTATACACGGTTCCGGCTTCCACTTGTTGGATCAGGAGCGGGTCCATCGCTGTTTGCTCCGTTCAGCTCAGAAAAAGATCTGCAGCTGCACACGAATGGCATTCTCAATCAATGTTCCTCCCTGTGCGTCGAGAGGCACCGTCCCCGATGGGTTGACGGCTCCCGGAGGCTGCGTGGGCAGAGGCGCGCTACGACCGATCGCATAGCCGCCCGTGCCCATCGCCAGGTTGGTATAGGTCAACATGAGCTGATAGTCGTAGGTCCCGAACGGAAACCAATTGAGCGAGGCATCCACCTGTTTGATCAAATCGCCTGCGGCGTTGGTATCCGGGTCCCAATAGGCATACCGTGCGGCCACTTCCAACTTACGCGGGATCAGGTAATAGCCGGACTGCACATACCAGCCGGTCGCATTGCCCAAGAGGCCGGGCGTCACAGCCGTACAAGCGCCTGCGGCATTGAATTGCAGACAGGGACTTCCTTTGAAGGTCCGCTCGATGTTCTTGAAGTACCATTCGCCCTGCAGCGAGAACCCTCTGTACTTGAAGACACTGTCGAAGGCGTAAGTCGTATAATTGAGAACGCCCCAGCCCAGCTGCCGGGCGTTCCCGAACGTGGCCAACTGTCGGCGGAAATTCAGATTCGCTAAATCGATCCCGACGAACGCGTTGCCCGTACTGGTATTGATACCCGGGTTGTAGGCCAAGCCGCCGCCTACCGCCAGTTGCGGCATTTCAGAATAGGCCAAATCGCCTTCGCCGTAGCCCGGCCGTCCCATGATGTTCCACTGCAAACGGCCGGCATACATCAGCTTGTCGATTTCGTCGCGGAAATTTGCATTCAGGTTGCGCGAGTTGGTCGGACATCCTGCCGGTGACGGAAAAGGATTGCCACCGGTTTGCCCCCCGGGACATCCCGGTGTCGCCTCTTCGCTGTTGTAGGTCCCGTACCGGTTGAACAGCGGCCCGGCACCGTTGAAAATCCCGAGGTAATAATTGACAGGGTAGATTTCGTCATCGTTCATGATCGTGAGACCGATATCACGCCGATTCAGCCCGTTGGCCGTGAAGGCATCCATGACGAGCGCCCGTTCGGCAAACTGCATGGAGGCGGTGTTGTTGATCTGCGAGCGGTTAAAGAAGACCTTGTGTTGGCCGAGCTGGACGTTGATGAGTGGGAAATGCGTGCTCAAAATATAGTAATCGAGAAGATTGGCCGATCCCGGCGTCTGCGCATTCTCGGCGGTTTCAAATCCAAGCTGTAGGAAATATTTGAAGTCAGGGCTGAGCAGATGCCCCATGAATAAGAGCCTGGCACGCCGAAGATTGAACTGCGACGAAAAATCATCCGACCGGTTGGCTCGGTAGTCTCCGAACACGCCCAACAATTCCGGAAAGTTCTTGGCGTCGCCGGGGTTTCTCCAGGCGTCATTCCTCCAGCGGGTCGTCTCGCGCAACTGAAGGCGTCCGCGGATCTTGAGGAGAAACGCATTGTCGTTCATCGAAAAATTGAAGCCGCGGTCGTACCAGAGCTTGAAGCTCGGCTGCATCAGATAGGCGCGGGTTTCGGATTCCTTGATCGCCTTGTCACGTTCCTCCTGACTGATGATACCTTTCTCATACGCCCGCTCCAGCAGGAGCCGCGTGGCCGGGTCCATGCTCTCCACAAAGACGTATTGGCCGTCCTTCTCGATGAGCTTGCCCGACTCAACCGCATGAGCAGAAACGCCCGGCATGACAGGACAGATGATGATGCCTATCACAACGATGATACCGTGTATGAGGCGACACGGCCGCGCGATGGAATCCCAGCTGGCCAATCCCATGTTCCCTCCGAAAAAAAAGAAAATGAATGAGTCCAAGATGCAGACGGGTGCATCATCTCCATGCCGGGTATCTATTTCGGAGACGCGGGAATCACGGCCTTGAGGAATTCCCGGAGCTGCACTGCCTGCCGGCCGCTCTCCGGCTCTGTCACCCAAAAGCGTCCCGGCTCGAAGTAGAGCATGTAGGTTTTCGGCAGCGGCGGTGTGGCGGGATAACGGAGATCCCATTGCTCCGATTTTCGAACGGGAAATTGGGCGTGGTAGTGCTCGAGCACCAGGTACAAATGGGGTTCTCTCATCGCGATCCATCCGGCTGTCGTGTCGCGTTCCGCCGCTGGATTCATCCCTGGCGCCAACACTTGGAAGTACACGCGCTCGTCGGGCGCGGCCTTTGCGAGGCCTTCAACCAGGAAGGGCACGATGGCTTGCATTTCGTCCGTCCGGAAAATTTTCTTCGGGGGCACTTCCTCAGCGAACCAACGCAACGGCAAGCGCTGTTTCTCACGGAACGAAAATCCGCTCAGCACAGCACTGAGGTCGTCGGCTTGGAGCTCTACAGGATGGGTGAACGGCGCCGCGTCCGGATCCCGCTGCAGCGACACGATCACGCGTCGATCCTCATGCACGACTGTCGTAGTATAGGGAAGGCGCGGGCAGCCCGCTGCGATCACCCCCGAAATCAAGACATACGGAAGAAGGCCAAAGGGGAACACTTCATAACGAGACATGAATCTCCTCCTCTTGAACGACCGATTGGCCTGTCATGGATGAATGTCAGAAGTGCGAAGGGATGCAGGCGGGGTAAATCCGAGGCGCTTGAGCTCCGCCTGGGCCTCTGCGGACTGAATGAAATTGAGGAACTCTTCACAGAGCGCACGATTGGGACAATAGCGCTCCATCGCCATCGAGTGGACGATGGGGGCAATCGCGTCGCGTTCCGCCACGGCCACGATCCGGATCCGTTGGCTTTCCTGTACTGCGTCGGGACCGAAGAGAATGCCGACGTCGGCTTGACCATTGAGGAGATGATCCAGCACCGACCGCGTGTCGCTCGCCTCATCCAGTCGGCGTTCCACAGATGCCCAAATCCCTAATGCCGTCAGCAGCTGCTTGGTCTTTTGTCCCAGCGTCGTCAGGTCCGGATCGCCGATCGCGATCCGCAACTCTTCATTGCTGGCCAAGGCTTCAAACGATGCCGGAGCGTCCACGAGCGCCTCGGGAACAACCATGACGAGCGGCACCTCGGCGTATGTCCGCTTGGTGCCTGGCAGGACGTAATATTTCTGCTCCAAACGCGTTATCAGCTCATCGCCGCCTGGGGCCACGAGATGCAGCGGCCCTGAACCGATGAAGTATTGACCTCTGGGGTTGTTTTCCATGCCGGCGATGGTGCGTCGAAGGTCGAGCCCCGAATCCAGATAGAGCCGCACCGTGATGTCCGGATGTGTCTTCTCGAACCGGCTGCCCAGCGCCTCGACGGGAGCACGCATGCTGGGCGAGGTCGCGATGACCAATGGCTCCGTCGCGAACGCCGGTGGGATCTGCAGGGCCACCCAAAGAACGCCGGGAGTGAGAAGCCGATACCACTCCATCTGATTACCTCTATCGCAGCGAATGCAGCTTGCCCGTCTCTCGGGTGTCGTAGCCGCCGAGTGCCTCGATCTCGTTTCGGAACGAGCGGGTAACGAGCGTATCGAAGAGATTCGCGAGCGTCGGATGAGACCTCAGATAGGTCGTCGGCACGACGAGATCGTACCGGGCCGTTTGCAACGGCACGAAATCAAGGCCGAACAAACGAGCCGCCGATCGAATGCCGATTCCGACATCAGCCTGGTGCCCCGCGATGGCGCGGGCCACCTCGAAATGCGACCGCGCGATAGTGTCGTAGCCTCGCACGAGAGCGGGCTCCACCCCGACGGCACGCAACCGTTGATCGAGCATCAGCCGCGCTCCGGATCCCTCTTCACGGTTAATCACCGTGACGTGTGGCTCGGCCAGATCGGCGGCCGAGCGGATCCCTTTGGGATTTCCCGGCCGCACCAGAAGCCCTTCCTCCCAAATTGCGAACGTAATGACGTCATACGCCTTGCCTTTCAACGCGCGTTTGAGAAATGGAAGGTTGGATTCGCCGCTGACCGGATCGAACAGGTGAAGCCCCGCCACGTGGACTTCCCCCCGCTCCAAGGCATGCAACGCGGCCATGCTGCCCATGGTCCAGCCGATGACTGAGGCGTGGTCCTTTTGCCGTCGCAGATGCTCGCCAGCCAGAAAGATGGCGGGATCGCAACCGGCGACGGATATTTCCTGATCGATTGCGGCGCGTTCCCGCGATAAGCGCACGCGCGCCTTCATGTTGGAACGCTGTGCGAACGCGTCGATCAAATACCCATCGGCCGGCACCGTGTAAGACAAGACATCGCCGACTCCCGTGACCGGGCGAACAATGGATTTCGTTCCGACCGTGGCGACTTTGACACGGAGCGGAAACGCCTGCGGCTCGACGGGCGGCTCCCCGATAAACGTTCCTTCGATGACCTCATCGGATTGCGCAAGACTGAAAAGGTCTTCCACACGACAGGACAACGCGGAGGCTAAGCGCAAGGCGACGGCGGTGGTAGGAAGATAGACGTCAGATTCAATGGCCGAGACGGCTTGCCTCGTGATGCTTGCCTTCGCAGCAAGTTCGCCTTGCGAAAGGCCTTTGGCTCCTCGCACACTCTTGAGATGATTCTGAAATAAATGACGAGGTTCCGCCTGATTATTTTGGCCCATAATGGGCACTCTAGTAGCATGTATACTTGCTTTATGTCAAGTATACATGACTTTTGTAATTGAATAAGATCACACTTAGCTACTTACAATCCTACCTATGCGAGCAGGCTAAAATGTTTGTTGACAAATTAGATCATGATAATTTATACATGCGTAATACAAATTCGAGCGGAATACTGTAGATTCAACAGCCACTGCATTTCTTTAGCGATTTAAGACAAGAGGGGACGCCAGGAGGCCTTTATGCATTCTCATGCTGTTTCCCGCATTGAAGAGACGATCCTGCAGGCACTGAAGGACCTGCGTTTCGGCTCCGTGGAAATCATTGTCCACGATTCAAAGGTCGTGCAGATCGAGCGCAGAGAGAAGGTGCGCGTCGAACGCCTATCAGACGACTGAAGGTGTGAGCATTGGGTTGACAGACAAGTCGCGAACTGACCGGACCACCGGAAGTTCCCATGTCATGAAGGAGTCGAGACATGAGAATTTCCGGAGTCGTCGTTTTCGTAGTGACGGGGCTGGTCCTCCTCGTCCCTCCCGGCGTCGCTCGGGCGGTTGAAGAGGGACAGTTCATCAAGAAAGAGGGAAAGTGGGAGTACTACTCGGGCGAGGATCCCGGCCTGAAGTATCTCTACATGAAGGGCATCATTACCCAAGAAGAGTATGACAAAGGGTTACGAGTGATCGAAACGAAAGAAAGACTGACTCGTCCCACGTTCAACGTGGAGGTCAATAACGGCTTGAATATCCGAGTGGGAGAGCGGTTCTTGCTGAAGCTCCGGCTGCTGGCTCAGGCCCGATACAGCTATGCCACGTACAATTCCGCGTGGGGAACCGTCGGGGATTCACGGAATCCCGAGATTCTCGGCGGACAAGTCGAATATCGCGCCGTCCGCTATCAGAACAACACCAGCACATTTTCCGTTCCGCGCGCGCGGCTTCAATTTATGGGATATGCCTGGGACCCGGATTTTCGCTACAACGTGTCGTGGGCGTTTGATCAGACGTCATGGGACCAGGAGGGAGGCAACGGACGGGCCCGGCTGCTCGACGCCTACATTGCCTCCTGGCATATCCCATGGGCCACTCTTCAGCTTGGTCAACAGCGTGTCTGGTTCAACCGCTCGCAGATCAGTTCAATCGCGACATCGACATTTGCCGATAACATGCGGGTTCAAAACGCGTTCGCGGCCAACCTGATCAACAACCGCGACGTCGGCATCGCCATCCTCAGCGACGAAGACCAGTACCGAGTCAACTACGCGTTCGGCATCTGGAATGGCGCCGGACCGAATCTCACCAGAGATGGGACTTCGGTCAGTCAGACCGTGCTGCCTCCCACCGGCGGCGGCGGGCCGCCTGCGGCAACGACCCGTACATACAACTACAACACGCGCTTCCTCAACGGTGAGATGATGTATACGGCCAGGCTGCTGTACAAGATCGCAGGCAACCCTGGGTACGGCCAAGGCGACATTCTGAATTCCCGTGCCCCCCAGGCGGCCATTGCCTTCGGCTACGCCTACAACCCCGGCCAGAATTACCTGAGCTCGATTCGATCGGACATCGTCGATCGGGCCTACCGCCAAGGCGTGGCCAAAAACGGCAACGGCAGGCTTCTCGCAGGCGGCATTTACGACTTTCAGACGTACGAAGTCGATCTGATTGCCAAGTATCAAGGCTGGTCGCTGCAATCGGAAGGGTATTACCGGCATCAGCGGGTCCGAAACAGCGACAGCGGCACCGTCCCGTTCGATCTCAGCACCATCCCCGCGCCGCAGTTCCTGGGCCCCCCGGTGGATCTGGGCCAAGCCTGGGGATGGTACGTGCAGGTGGGAAAGTATCTGATTCCGCGGAAACTCGAGGTTGCGGCGAGGTATGGAATGATGGATCCTTCCACCAAGCAGCAGGACGACTTGACCAAAGAATTTGGCGTGGCCGTCAACTATAGCTTTGACGGGACGTACAACAACCGTCTCGTCGTGGACTACAGCAACATCACCTTGGGCAGCGGCGGGCGGGCGCCAGACCGATTCCCGTTCGAGAGCCAGCCCGGCTTCGGCCGGGATTTGATCGAAAACCGGATCAATGTCCAGTATCAGTTTTACTTCTAACCATGACGATCACCCACACGCAGACCCGATGAGGACTCCCATGAAGGCCTTCACACGCCATCTCCTACCGGTCATCGGCCTCGCGGCCGTGACGCTATGGACGCCGGGCTTTGCGCAGGCTCAACCGGAAACGTTTACGATTGCCGCCGCCAACAGCGTCAAGGATGCGCTCCGCAAGATTTTGCCGCTGTTCGAGGCCGAACATCCGGAGATCACCGTCCGGGTGATTTACGGGCCTTCACAGACGCTCCGCAAGCAGATCGAAGAAGGCGCCCCTGTCGACGTCTATTTACCGTCTCTCTTCGAAGAGATCGATCAACTCGATCAAAAGGGCCTTGTGATCCAAGGCACCAAACGCGTGTACGCCGGCACCTCGCTCGTGTTGATCACCGGCACCACCCTTCCCGCCCCGATCAGGTCGATTGAGGACCTGCGCACGGTTCCCGTTCGCCGGATCGCGATCGGCGACCCCAAAAGCTCTTCAGTGGGAAAAGTCGCCGCCCAGTTTCTGAAGTACAGCAAACTGGAGCCGGCGTTGAAGTCGCAATACGTATTCGGCGAGCATTCCCGGGCCGTGCTCGATCTCGTCGCCAAGGGTGAAGCGGAAATCGGCGTGGTCTATCGCACCGATGCCGTGACCGAGGATCGTGTCCGAATTCTCGATACCGCGCCGGCAGAGAGCCACAATCCGGTTCGTTACGGAGTGGCGGTCGTGTGGACGGCAAGAAACATTTCGGGCGCTGCCGATTTCATCCAATTCATGCTGTCTGCTCGAATCCAAGCGCAGCTCAAGCAATTTGGGTTCGATCAGGCGGTGTCTGACGTCGGGTATGCCAGCACACAGGAGGTGAAGCCATGAAGCGGTGGACCACGACCCTCAATGCCGCTCGCGCGCAGATGACGCCGATGGTCCCCGTCCTCGGCGTCCTCGGCCTCCTCGGATCGCTGCTCGCGACCGGCTGCGCCGGCACGCCTGACCCTGCGCCGAAGATCATTTACGAATCCGGGCGGAACCAAGTGCGCGTGGTGAAAGATTCTGACTCCACCTCCAACGCACACCCGGCCGCGCTCTCGCCGACCGAAATCGGCACACTGCTCCGGAATGTGCGCGCTTGGGAACGGCGGAATTTCATTCACCGGTTATTTTCCGGAGAAGCCGATAGAACGCGTGCCTTCCGCAACGAGGAGATCACGCTGCTGGCACCGGCCATTTCCAAGGCATTGGCCCAGGCGGCCCCCGATGAGCGGGTCTATTTCCACCTCAGTCATGCGACCGATCAGGGACAAGAGGAGAGCACCACCGGGTGGCTCTCGATCCGAAATGGAACGCTCCATCTATCACTCAGCGAGGTGCACGATCGACATGGGCCTGAACCGGACATCAGCAAGTATGACCGGCAAATGCCGAACGTGCCGGAACAGTCGGCCGCGTTTGATGTGACCTTTGAGCCGGAAGAGTATCTGGTTACGGTCAAGTCCGGCGGAAGGCTCTTCTCTCCGGATCAACGGGAGGAACTCCAGATCATGTATCGGGAAGCGCTTGCCGCGCTTCCCAGCTATCCGGGCCTGGAACCGCAACAACGAACCAAGCCCCCGCAGCCCTGATCATGGTCGAAGAGCACTCATGACGAAAGGACGCTTCAAAAAAGTCCCTCATATCGGCATTGTGGCTGGTACGGCTGACGGCGCGGCACTCTGCTATCGAACCTTGTGCCATGAAGCGGAGCGGCTGATGGGTCGACATGCGCATCCTGAGATGACCCTGCATGCGCTGCCGCTCGACGCATATCTCGCCCACATCGACGCCGGCGATTGGGCCAGTGTGGCTGCCCTCATATCCAGATCGGCGTCGCTGTTGGCGCAAGCCGGGGCTGAGTTGATCATCTGTCCCAATAACACCTTGCATCGAGCGTTCGACCTGGTCGCGACTACGGTGCCCTGGTTGCACATCGCCTCAGCGGTCGAGGCCGAGGCAACCCGATTGAAATTCCGTCGCGTGGGCCTCCTCGGCACACAGACAGTCATGCAAGGAGCCGTGTACCAGCCGATCCTGGAGCCACGCGGCATCGACATTCTGTTACCACAACCGCCTGAGCGCGTGCGACTCGACAGGATCATCCGGGCCGAACTCATCCGAGGAGCCTATACGCTTCAATCTCGCGCGTTCGTGCTGGACATCATCTCCACGATGGCCGCCCAAGGCGCTGAGGCGGTCATTCTCGGCTGCACGGAACTTCCACTCCTGCTTCAGAAGGAGGAGCCTGTGCTTCCGCTGTTGGATTCGACACGCATCTTGGCCATCGCCGCCTTGCAGCAGGTGATCCCGTCCGCGTGGCCTGACGACGTCGCTGCCGCTGTCCTTTTCACTTCCAATTAGCTATGGGTGGACCATGCCTCTCGTGTTTTTGATCGCCGTCGCCGTCTGGATTCTCTCACCGCTCGGGCTTGCCCTGGCGGAAACCACCACGATCCGGGTGGGCCATTTCCCCAACATCACCCATGTCCAGGGCCTGGTTGCGCACCATCTCTCGCGCAAGGGCCAAGGGTGGTTTGAGCAACGCCTGGGACCGGACGTGAAGATCGAGTGGTACATCTACAATGCAGGCCCGAGCGCCATGGAAGCCATTCTGGCGGATTCCATTGATCTGACTTACGTGGGGCCGAGTCCGGCCTTGAATGCCTATACAAAATCCAATGGGGAAGAGATTAGAATAGTGGCCGCTGCTGCTGCCGGAGGTGCCGCGCTGGTCGTCCAGCCTGAGTCCGGATTGAAGGAGCCCGCTCATTTTCGGGGAAAGAAGATCGCCACTCCACAGCTCGGCAATACGCAGGACATTGCCTGCCGCGCGTGGCTGAGCAACGGAGGACTGAAGACCACGCAGACGGGCGGCGACGCCTTCATCATTCCGACGCCGAATCCGGATCAGCTTGCGCTCTTCAAGAGCAAGAAGCTTGACGCGGTGTGGACAGTTGAGCCCTGGGTGTCGCGACTGGAGCGTGATGCAGGCGGCAAAGTCCTTGTCGAGCAATCGAAGGACAGCATTACGGTGCTCGTCTCGAGTGTCAAGTTTCTCAAAACCAAGCGCGACGTGGCTGCAACGTTCGTCCGCGCGCACCGTGAATTGACAGACTGGATTCTCTCGCATCCCGAGGAGGCCAAACAGATGGTCCGGCAGGAACTCATTGCCGAAACCAAAGCCGACGTGTCGCCCGATCTGATTGCCCAAGCCTGGAAGCGCATCGGGCTCACGACCGAGGCTTCTCTGGACGAATATCGTCATTTCGTCGCCGACGCGCAACGCGCCGGGTTCATCCGGTCGGTTCCCGACCTGTCGCGTCTGATCGAACGAGTCAATTGACATGCTGACGACCGAACATCCGCCGGCACAATCACAAGCCGCGAAACTCGTCCTGGAACATGTGTCGAAATGGTTCCAAACCAGCTCGTTGCATGTGCACGCCCTCGACGATGTGACGCTCCGCATTGCAGAGGGAGAGTTCGTCTGTCTCGTCGGTCCCAGCGGTTGCGGGAAATCAACCCTGCTCAACATTATCGCCGGCCTCGAGCAACCTGACCGTGGCATCGTCCAAGCCGACGGCAAGCCCGTCGACGAACCCGGGCCCCATCGTTTGATGATGTTTCAAGAGGCCGCCCTGTTTCCCTGGCTGACCGTCCTGGGCAATGTCCTCTTCGGCTTGAAGCTCAGCAATGGTATGACGGCGGCAGAGCGCCGGGAGAAGGCTGAGTATTTCCTGGAACTGGTAGGACTCAAGCGCTTCATGCACTCCAACGTCCATGAGCTGTCAGGCGGGATGAAGCAACGGGTGGCCCTGGCCCGCGCGTTGGCGCCGAATCCGAGTGTGCTGTTGATGGACGAACCCTTCGGGGCGTTGGATGCGCTGACACGCGAACAGCTCTACGGCGACATCCAACGCATTTGGAGTCAACACCGAAAAACCATCGTGTTCGTCACCCACAACGTGCGCGAAGCCGTCTGTCTTGGAGACCGCGTCATCCTCTTTTCACCCCACCCCGGACGCATCCGCGAAGAATTCTCGATCCCGCTCCCCCGACCGCGTGACATCAACAGTGTGGACCTCGCCCGCTACGCCACGGAGATCATGGGTGTCTTGAAAGGCTACGTCCAGTCGGAGGTGGCCGGTTGATCACACGCTGGCTGGCGGCATCGTTGTTCTTTGTCGGTTTGGTCGCCGCGTGGCATTTTGTCGTCAAGGCTCAAATCTGGTCGCCACTGTTACTGCCTTCTCCCGCCAGCGTCCTTGACTATCTGAAAGGCGCCGCACAAGACGGCACGCTCTGGGAAGCTACCCTGGTGACGGTGCGGCGGCTGCTCATGGGCTACGGATTAGGCATTCTCGTGGGACTTCCGCTGGGGCTGCTGACGGCGTCATTTCGATGGTGCCATGACACGATCGGCATTCTGGCGTTGGGCCTCCAGACGCTGCCGAGCGTCTGCTGGGTGCCGCTGGCGCTGTTGTGGTTTGGACAAACCGAGGCCGCCATGCTGTTTGTCGTGGTGATGGGAACGGTCTGGTCCTTGATCATCGCCACGGACAATGGGGTGCGGACGATACCGCCCATCTACAGACGAGCAGCCCGCACGATGGGGTCCACCGGCCTGCATACCTGGACACATGTCATTCTTCCCGCAGCCCTCCCCTTCCTCCTCAGCGGGATGAAACAGGGTTGGGCGTTCGCCTGGCGCTCGCTCATGGCCGCCGAGATTTACGTGACGATCCTCAGCGGTTTTGGTCTTGGCCAGCTCCTCCATTACGGCCGGGAACTCCATGCCATGGATCAAGTCATCGGCGTCATCCTCATCATCATTATCATCGGACTGGCGGTCGACAAATCTCTTTTCGCCCCCACCGAGCGATTCATGTACCGACGCTGGGGGACAGCACGGAGCTGACCGGGGCGTCCACCTCATGATCTGGTACGCGCATGGTTCCTGTGGTACCGTAGCGCCATGAACCGCTCTTTCAAGGGGTGGTTTCGCCACCTTTCGATCGGCCAAAAGCTGCTCATCTCGTTTGGACTCATTCTGTCCCTTCTGGCATTAAGCTTGACGGCGCTGCTGTTTTATCTCGCCCGGATCAACAGCTACGTCGATCGACACAAGCGGATTACGGTCCCCGCGATTGTGACGGCGGCTGAAATGCGACGCGAGGCGTATGATTTGAAGTTCACGTTGCACCTCTACGACGATCACCGTTCTGACACGCGCGGGGACATCACCGCCGGGATCGATCGTCATACCAGGGCCATCAGAGATGCACTCGATGTGTATAAGCAGACCCATGCCGCGCGTACGCATCCCATTTTGTACGCCATGCTGGCCGATCACGACCGCCTCGATCTTGCGGAACAGGAGGACCGTGCTATCGAAACCATTGCCGCCTCACTCGAGACCTTGACCCGAGGTTGGAACACAATGGCCGCATCGGAGACCGGCGGTCTGATCACGCGTTTGACGGCCGCTCTCGATCAACTCGTGGATGCGCACACCCGCATCGACATTGAAATGAAGCACGAAGGCGACCGGCTCCTTGGGCATGCCCGCCTCATCGCCCTCTCCCTTACCCTGTTATTGGCCTTGGTCATCGCAGCCACCTATCTCCTTGCCACCAGGCATATCGTCCGACCGTTGACGAGCCTGGCCGCCACCGCAGACCGCGTGGCCCATCACGATCTCTCCGCTCAATTCACCCCCTGGCCCGGCCGCGACGAGGTGGGGACGCTGGCCGGTTCGCTGACGACGATGCTCGCGAGCCTGCGTGAACACAGCACATCGCTCCTTCGCAAGACGAAAGAGCTGGAAGCGTTTACGTATTCGATCGCCCACGACCTGAAAGGGCCATTGCGCGAGATCGAGGGATTTTCCTCTCTGCTCGAGAAGCAATTTTCCGAAACCGCCGATCCGCAAGTCAGACACCACATCGGCGTCATCCGACAGTCCGCGCTGCGTCTGACGCACATGATCGATGCCCTCTTGAAATATTCTCGCCTGGAGCAGCAAGCGCTGCCGAAGCAACGGTTCAACGTGCGCGAGATGATCAGCAGCCTTCTGAATGACCGGATGGGTGCCACGCAGCACGCGTTGCCGGCCGTTCATCTGGAATTGCCGTTTGACGATCTCTACGGCGAGCCGGTCAGCATCCGGCAAGCCCTCGCCAACCTCCTCGACAACGCCATTAAGTTTTCCCGCCATCGGGCGCATCCCGAAATCTGGATTGACGGCAGGCAGAACGATTCCGAGCGCATCCTACGCATCCGGGATAATGGCATTGGATTCGACGTCTCTCAGACCGAGAAGATCTTTGGGCTGTTCGAACGTCTGCACGGGCCTCACGAATATGAAGGCACCGGAGTGGGCCTCTCCATTGTCCGACTGGTGATGGACAAGCATGGAGGGCGGGTCGCGGTTGAGTCAGCGCCGGAGCAGGGCAGCACCTTCTCGCTCGTGTTTCCTCAGGGAGCGTCGTGATGCGGACCTTGATCATTGACGATGAACACTATGTGCGCCTCGTGCTCGAGCAAACGCTCAGGGAAGAAGGCTGCGACGTCGTGGTCGCCTCGGACGGCAAAGCCGGCATTGCGGCCCTCCAAGGCGAGACGTTCGACTGTGTGATTACGGATTTGCGTATGCCAGGGATTGACGGCTTAGCAGTCCTCAAATGGGTCACCGATCATCAGCCGGGGATCGATGTGGTGATGCTGACTGGACACGGCGACGTCAAAGATGCGGTCGAAGCGATGAAGCAAGGCGCATGGGATTTCCTCATCAAGGACACGCCGTTCGACGGCGCGACCGTCAAAGCGGCGCTGGCCAAGCTCCGGACAGTCCGTGCGCTGCGACAGGAAAACCTGGCCGCTCGCCGTGGCGGCTACACACGTGACGTCATTATCGAGGGGACCAGCTTGGCCTGGAAGACGCTGCGAGCGCAAATAGCCAAAGCTGCGTCATCGAAATCCCCTGTGCTCATCCAGGGCGAGACCGGGTCCGGCAAAGAGGTCGTGGCGCGCCTCGTGCACGAGTTGAGCGACAGAAGCCAGGGACCGTTCCTCGCCGTCAACTGCGGAGCCATAAGTCGCGAGCTGCTCGAAAGCGAACTCTTCGGGCATGAGAAAGGCGCGTTCACGGGGGCCGTTGGGGCGAAGATCGGCCTCGTGACGGCTGCAGATGGAGGCACGCTCTTTCTCGATGAGTTGGCCGAGATGCCGCCTCCCATGCAGGTCAGTCTGTTGCGCTTTCTGGATCGGGGTGAGTATCGACCGGTCGGGAGCACGCGCACGTTTCACGCCGATGTCCGTGTGGTGGCGGCGACCAACCAGAACCTTGAACAACTTGTGTCGCAGGCCCGCTTCCGTGAGGATCTGTTCTATCGCATCAACACCCTCACGTTACAGGTCGCCCCGCTGCGTGAGCGCAAGGAAGATATCCCTGTCCTTGCGGAGCATATATTAGGCGGCAGCCGGGCGGCCGGACTACCCGCCCGGTCCTTGTCACCGGAAGCCATGACCGTGCTGACCTCCTATGCCTGGCCCGGCAATATCCGTGAATTGCGCAACATCCTCGAACGCGCCATCATGATGAGTGCTGGAAAAGGCCCCATCTCGCGCGAAGAACTCCTTGCGGTGTTACCCAAACCCTCGGGCGGCCTCCAGGCGGGGGATCTCTCCCATTACTCACTTGATGAGATCGAACGACTGCATGTCCAACGCGTGCTTGATGCCAACGACGGCAACAAAACGCAGGCGGCCAAAATCCTGGATATCGATTACAAAACGCTGCTCGCAAAAATGAAAAAGTATGGTCGTTCCACCTGAAGAAGGCGAAAGGAGGACAATATGAAGCGCCTTGCTTCTCCCAGTCTTGTCATGATCGGTTTGCTCCTGATTCCGACAATCGCGCTCTCTGGCGACAAGCCTGCCAAAAAAGGCTCGACGGTCAAAGAAGTCAAGAACCTGTCGGAAAAGGACCAGACCGCTCTCGCCCTGAGCGCGGCGCCGGCGCACATCGCCAAGGAGGCCGGGGTCATGATCTATGGCGCCGATGGCAAACTGACAGAGGTGAGGAAGAGCAGCAATGGATTCACCTGCATTCCAACCGTGATGAACCTTCCCGATCCTGATCCCATCTGCATGGACGCGGCCAGCCATCAGTGGATGACTGACATCATGAGCAACGCACCCAAGCCGTCAAACACGGTGCCAGGCATCGCCTACATGGCACGGGGCGGTTCACACTACGAAAAGGATGGCAAAGTCGTGATGTCAGGAGAAGGGGCTAAGGTGAAGAAAGAACCTCCACATTGGATGATCATGTGGCCTTTCGATCCGACGGCCTCGAAATTACCGACGGCGCCCAATCCTTCTGGCGTCTACATCATGTACGAGGACAGCCCCTATTCGCACTTGATGATCTATCAGGATCC
This sequence comes from Nitrospira sp., assembly GCA_035761895.1. Taxonomy (GTDB): domain Bacteria; phylum Nitrospirota; class Nitrospiria; order Nitrospirales; family Nitrospiraceae; genus Nitrospira_C. Next base: position 28,484 of record DASTQE010000093.1, read on the forward strand.
GAACAAGATGAAGTGATGTTTCTGCGCCGGGGTTATGCCTAGTGCCGGACATCGTTTACGACAGCCTAGGCTGTCCGGATGAACGTTCGCGAGAAAGAAGCGCAGGCGGAAAGCATCGCCCGAGTACTCGATAACGCGATCTCCCTTCCGGGATTACGTTCGAGGTTCGGCATCGATCCACTCGTTGGTCTGCTTCCGATTGTCGGTGACGTGATCGTGACGATTGGCGGCGCGTCGATCCTGGTCATGGCGAGGCAGCTGCAGGTCTCTTGGGACGTGCAGCTGCGCATGGCCTATAATCTGCTGAAAAACGGCGTGGTCGGCGCCATCCCCTTCCTCGGGGACATTTATTCCTTTATCTTCAAGAGCCATCAACTCAACGCCGCTCTGCTCCTGCGCACCATCAAGCACGGTGAGCATGGACAATGCGCCTTGATCACAAGACCGCTGTCGATCATGGACATCACGGCGCTGGCAGTGCTGATCCTGCCCACCGTTGGCCTCGTCCTGGCCGCGGGAATGTGGTTTTGGAACCACGACGTCTCGCTGGTGACGCTGCTCTTTCCGCCTCCGTACCAAAGCCACGGAGATTGAGTCCAGCCCTAAGGACGCGATTCACTCCAACGGACCCCGTACCACGGAGTGTCGTGGTCGCGTTCGAGCACGCCCATGTCCGGTCTTGCACCGGTATAGTCGTCGTTGATGTTCGGAAGCCGCAGACCCGCATCGACGGCATTGCTGCCGGCATGGAGCATCAGCGGCGGAGGCGGTGGCATGAACCCTTCAAACTTCAGTGGAACCGCGATCGCAGTGCGAAACACCGGACTGGTGAGCAGCCGACCGTGCCGTTCATAGGGCGACGTCCGTCGCAATGAAGAGAATCCATCCCAGGAATAATCAAACTTGAATTCACCGTCAGGGCTCCAACCGTTGTAGTCGATGCCGGCCAGTTGAAGATACGGGATCAGATAGACAGCTTTGTCGGTGCCGATCGTGAGATTATTGTGGAACGAAAAGTTGGACACGGAATGCCCATATTGAAGCCATGCCCACCCCGCACGTATCGAGGTGTTATGTAAGATAAAGAATCCGCTGGGCTCTTGGTTGAGCTTGTAGGGGGCAATGGCCGTGTTGTAGATGACATTGCGGATGGCATAGACCGGCCCTCCCCACACCGGCTGGAAACTCATCCCCATGGCGACATTTCCAACACGATTCCTGAAGGCGCGCACATTCCGCTCGCTGTAGTCCAGTTCGATGCCGTCATCTCCGCCCCACAGGACATCGTTTCCATAAAAATCGATTGCACGATTCGGGATCATGTCAGGCTGTGACAGACCCAACGCATCGCCAAATCCGGTCACCGTGTTGTGACAAATCACGTGCCCGGTTCCGGTCACCACGATGCCCTCGTAATTCCAGGTGTGACCGCTCGTATCAGGCCAGGCCACGCCGTTGCCTTCCAGCCGATTATCACAGATGTACAGGTTTCTATTGATGCCGGCTCTGCCATTGATGCCGTACGACACGTTCTGGATGTGCGTCCGTCGAATCACGACGTCGCTGCCATTCGTCACCGCGACGCCCCAGGTGCTGGAGCGAATCGTCATGTCTTCAAGATGGACATGAGCGCCGGCAATGCGGACGCCATATTCTTCGCCGGGGGATTCAATGAACGTCTCTTCCCGACCGCGTCCTCTAAGCACGATCGGGTCGGTAGAGGTACCGCTCCGTTCCATGCGCAGCGGCCCTTTGTAGCGGCCCTGGCCAAGCGTGATCACATCGCCGGGTTTGGCTTGCGCCAGCGCCTTGACCAACGCGTCATCCGACTCCACCTCCACGACGCGAGGGGACTGAGGGGTAGCGCGAGGAACTGCCCGGGTCTCCGTCCTGCCTGTTCGCGTCGTGCTTCCACCGTCTGGATCTTCGATCACCAGACGCACCTCATAGGCTGAAGCCGGGCTCAGATCAAAAATACTCCCGGCAAACTGCTCGGCAATTGGAAATGCGCTCGGAACCGCGCGTGAGAGCGTCTCCGGTCGTACGCGCTGCAGCGGAAGCGCCTCCTTCCACTCGGAAGTCCCGGCCGGGCGGTAGGACACACGGACTGCCGCGTCATAATTCTCGTCGCCGGCCAACACCGGAAGACTGACGCCAATCGTCTGGATCGTCGAAGGATCGAACTCGATCTCGCCAACCGAGATGGGATGGACGATCGAGAACGGCATCCAGGCACAGCCGGAGACGAGCAGAAGTACGCCCAGGCTCACTGATTTCATGGGCCAGGAGGATCAGGGAAATCCGCGCGAGAATCCACTGGCGAGACCCCTAAGCCGCCCTTGCCCCTCGAATGCGGCCCCGTTATGATGACCCGCCATGACGCAGGATGAGGCACGCGCTCAGTACAATTTCTTGTTGACCCTGTGCATCCGGAAAGCGGAAACGTTCGGTCCATTGGCCTTTGCGTTCATCAAAGAGCACAACCTGAACGATTTAAAACTCTTGCCGGAAGAGCAGTTTAATCTGCTCATGGCGACTGCCGAGGCCTTTGCCGACGAGCCGAAACGCTACACGCACAAACTGGATTGTCTTCAGAAGGCGCTCGACGTCCTGCCCGGCGCCAGTTTTTTTGACCCCGAACTGGCCAGGCATATTCAGCAAGATATCCAGCGGTTAAAAGCCGAGTTGGACCTCTATGGCGCAGCGATGAGACCGGAACGTCCGGCGTCAGGCAGTCCGCCTCAGCGAATCATCGTCGAGACCGATATGCCCGACTATTATCTCTCCCTTGCTCAGCAGCGGGCTGCCGCTTATTACCAGGAAAAGTATCGCCTCACGAAAGAATCTAAAATCGCGCAACATTTTACGTCCATCACCCGCAAGTTCGAGCCGGAGACGACGGCCGTCCACAAGGAGTTCCCCGGAGCCTGCGCCCCGTTCGTTGCGGCGAGAACCGGCGCGTGGCATGTCATGCTGCCGTTCGATCTCAAGATCAGCCGATCGCCGGAAGATCCGTTGGACGCAGCCATGCGTATCTGGTACGCAAAGGTCGGATACTCCTTTCCGCTTCGCTACGACATGGGACGACTCTGCAGCTATTATGACGACCAAGTGCTCGATATCGACATGAGCGATCCGAACCTCCTGTTCGTCTCGGCCGGGCCCTTGCGAGAGACCAATCTCGGGAAGGTGGATCGGCCGGTCCCTGACGATGTTCCGTTCGAGATTGGGCTGCCGCGCGCGTTTCTTGACGGGACCAACTCGCTCGGCCCCTATGTGCAAGTCGGCTGCAACATCAAGGTGTGGTTCGACGCCAGTGCCGTAAGTTTGCTCGTGCAGGGCGCGCCCGACTTGCACGAATATGGCTTGGAAGGAGGCGCCGGACTCCTGACAAGAACCTACGCCTCCGAAAAAATCGCGGCGTATGCGGGGGCGGGCAGCCAGCCGTGGCAAGAGGGCCTCAGCTTCAACTACGTGAACATGCATCTTCAATTGCTGCCGAATCAGACGACGGCCGTCGTGCCCGCTCACACGCCGATCTTTTCCCTCTATCCCGTCACCGCACGCGGACAGTACCAACTCGCCGACGCACGTACCCTCTCCTAGGATGTTGAACTAGGCGCCGGACGCGCTCTCTACCCACGCTTCGTTCTCACATCGCTCACAGGCTCGACGTACAACTACACACACCCGCCAAAATCCAGTTGGCGAAGCGCTTCATAGACGACCACCGCCACGGCATTGGACAGATTCAGACTGCGACTGTCAGGCAGCATTGGGAGGCGGATGCGGCGCTCGCCGGCATAGTCCGTGAGCACCTCAGCCGGTAATCCCCTCGTTTCCGGACCAAACAAAAACACATCGCCGGCGCTATAGCGATTGGCATCGTAGCGTTGCGATCCTTTGGTCGAGACGGCAAACACCCGCTTGTTTTGAAAAGATGCGGCACATGCCGGCCAATCGTCATACACCTTGACCGTCGCATACTCGTGATAGTCCAAGCCGGCCCGCCGCATCTGCCGATCGTCCAGCGAGAAGCCTAACGGTTTCACCAGATGCAGCCTCATCCCCGTATTTGCACAGAGCCGGATGATGTTTCCCGTATTCGGCGGGATTTCCGGCTCATACAAGATGACGTCAAACATACGCTTCTTTCCTCCTCCTGATGCCCCCGACCCTGAGCCTTCCCTTCCGGCATCCTGTAAAATACACAACTCGTCGCCCTAGGGCGGTCCCTAGTTTGTGCGTGTTCCACCGTAGCGGATGCTGGATCAATGAACAAGCCGCTTCCTCGGGCCGATGTCGACCCCGCCAGAGCGGGCCTCGTGCGGTTGGCCCTTGTGACAGGTCTCTGTGTGCTTCTGCTGTTTTCTCCAGCCTATGGTGAGGAAGAAGAACCGCCGACCCCATTGGCCGGTGAGGAATTCGATACTGAGGTCATGGGCGAGCCGGTCAAAGTGTCCGCACGGGACCGCAAAAATGTCACCGCCGCGAGCTTTGGAGTGCAGTATCTTCCTGACGGCCCGAGCTTTTATCAGGTTCTGCCGTTCGGCGCTTTGTATGTCTGGCGCAACTCCGACGATATGCGGCGGCGGTTTCGCGGGACCTTCTCAGGCCCGGTCAACGACTTGACGTACAATGCGGGATCCCACTCATCCAGCGGATGGGAGCTTCGCATGACGTTGAACACCATGATCATTCCGCTCGGCCGATCAGAATATGTCGAAGGGCAAATCATTCGTGACGTCGAAGTGGAATGGAGTTACGTGTTCGGCGGGATTGGGATTGCCTATCGAAGACTGTTGGATCCCGGTCATCAGGACAACGCCCTGGAGTTCTCCTTGACCTACGAGCCGGGCTACCGGTGGTTCAAGGGCACAAGCAAGACGTCACCGAACTTCATCGTCCCCGACGACACCTATGAGGGACGCGTGCATGCGCGCATGCGCCGAGATGCACTGGAACGCAATCTCATGGAATTGCCGCATCGAGGTTACGCGTACGGAGGAGATTTCTATTACGGACATCGTGCCACCTGGAGCACCTGGGGGGGAGGCCCCTTTGGTCTCTCGAACGAGCGCACCTATCTGATGGGAAGCGTGTTTGCCGTCGCAGCAACCGGCGTGCCTTTCGTCAACAGTGAGCGGCACCGGCTGGTCGCATCCGTGTATGCGGGGATCGGAGAGAACCTTGACCGCTTTTCGACGTTCCGCCTGCCCGGACGGCCCACCGGCTATGAATGGGAAGCGCTGGCCCTACCCATGCTGCCCAGCGTCGCCTTCAATGAATTGTTTCCACGACGGTATGGCATCGCACATCTGGAATACCGCTACGAACCAATCTTCTTTATTTTTCCCTACGTTCGCGGCTCATGGGGCATCGTCGAGCAGCCACGTTTCCAACCGGATGGCTCCATCCGCTATAAGATGGATGCCATGCCTGCCGTCAGCGGGGGGCTCGTGACGGGTGGGCCATGGCGTTCCCAAATTGAGATCAATTACAGCTACAACTTCGGCATTTACAGTGACCGTGGAGGTGGGCCACCATTGCCGGGCCGGCACGGCTTCTTCGTGTTTTGGTCAAAAGAACTCTAGGACGGCAGCCGCTGACCAACAACGAATCTTTTCGCTCCACGTGGTCTCTCAGAAAACAAGTTCCTACGTTATAATGAGGCGGTCATGTCACGACTCTCCTTATGGATCCTCGCCTGGCTGAGTGTGACCGAGCTGTTTGCTGCGACGGCCATGGTCTGCGCAGAGGATGCTCAGAGTCTTTCTGATGGTCAAATTATTGAACGTGCGAAATCGACCTGGGAAAGCGGGGCTTCTGCTCCGGCCCTGGAACTGCTCGACCAAGGCATCGAAGCCCACCCTGAGCTGCTCGCACTGCTCAAGTTACGCGGCGATATTCTTGCCACCTCCCGCGCCTCGCAGGAAGCGCTTCAAGCCTATGACGCCGTCCTCATCAAACAGCCAAGCGCGCTCGACGTTCGCTGGTCCAAGTGGAGCTTGTTGGTTCGATCGGGACAGGGAGCGGAATCGATCAATGAGTTACGACGCATCGCCGAGGTCGATGCTCACAATCCGTTGATTCATTTTCGTCTCGCGCGTGAACTCCGCAAACTCGATCGCCTCGAAGAATCGCTTGAGTCTTACAAGAAGGCCGTGGAACTCGCGCCAGAGTTGTTGAGCTGGCGACTGGCCCTGGCCCGAGCACACTTCGACGTGCTGGATTACGAAGCCGCCGCAAATCACGTGCAATACGTCCTGGATAGACTTCCTCCCGACTCTCCACTCGAGTTGCCGGCCAACACCTTGGCAACTGTCTTTCACGGACATTCACAAGACCGCGGCCGGCGCTTCGATCCGGTGTTTACGCCGAAAGACATCAATCCGGACCAACTCAAGGAATGGGCCCTCATGCGCGCGGACGCCTGGAGAATGTTCGTTGCCGGCCGCTACAAGGAAGCCGAGCCGCTGTATCGCACGCTGTTGGCGTTGAATCCACGGGACCCGTCCGCCGCCCATCAATTCGGTCTGACGCTGATGCAACTGGGCAAATGCGAGGAGGCACTCCCCGTCTTCGGCAAGGTCTCCGATCTCGATCCCACCGAGGACCAGTACTCTGACATCGTGTTTCGGATGGGGCAGTGCCTGGCGGAATTGGAACGATGGGAGGAAGCGTTCATGCACTTTCATGCGCTCTACGAGCAAGCCGTGCAGTTCGACATTCAGAATAAGGACAACGCGCTTCCTCCCGGTACCCGCGTGCTGGACAAGAAAAAGATCACGCGGTGGCTGGATAGGGTCCGCCCGCATGTCCCCGCCGAACTGGCCGCTCTTGAGACCGAACGAGGGACGGACATGCCGGCGGCTTCGGACCGCACAAACACCGACGCCGGCCCGACCAAGGAGGAGGTGGACGCGGTGCTGGACCGGCTCAAGCCCGAGCGGGCCTTGGATACGGGCGGGACGTTGGCGGGCCGGGACGCTGATTTCAGCTGGTTTCGCTTCGTGATTCCGGCCGGCAAAGTCATGCGCGACGATCTGCCCACCGGGCAGCATGATTTCATTCCGCTCAACCCAAGCGACAGCTTTCCCACCACCCAGCAGGAAATCTATCTGGTCTTTCGACTCGTGTCCGACTCCTACGATGCCGTGCCGCTGGCGTCACAATGTTTTTTGGAAGCCGCAGAGATCACAGGCGAGCAAGGGGCGATCGCGCAGGATCGCGTGATGATGGCGATGAGCGACCAGTCGGGATACTTTACCTTGGGTCGGCCTGACCAGGGATGGACGCCGGGCCTCTACCGGTGCGGCCTGTTCGCCGGCGAACGGACCTCTGCCTACACGCAAGCGGATGAAGTACGCTTTCGCATCCTTCAGCCAGACCGGCCGTTGTAGTGCCTTTGTTTCACGGCTCTCGATCGATCTCAGCCTTAACTGAGAAAAAGCGATAGATCCCGGTTCCCATGAGCACAACGCCCAAGACGAGCGATACGACTCCAAGCGTTTGAACCACAGAGTCCTCAAACCACCAGACCGCCGGAATGCCGACGGCGACACATCCCAATGCGGTTCTCGTATACGACAACAAGGTGCGTTCATTGGCCAACTCGGTCCGTTGTCGTGCCAGCCGATCACGATACACGGTATCGGATAGATTTTGCATGCGCCATTCTCCCTTCTCACGATACCTCGGGCCACTCTCCTAGGGAAATTCCTAAGCTCCATTCACAAGAGGAACCGGTACAATAACACCACTGCATATGCAAGGAGGGCAGTGATGCCGAGTCGCCGGGTTGTGCCATACTTCCTTCTTCTTGCGACGTTTCTATTGCAGTCCACAGGCTGCGTCACGAATCCTTACACCAAGCGCTGGCAGTTGCTGATGATTCCCCAATCGTATGAGGCGAACCTGGGGGCTCAAGCGTATCAGGATGTCTTGAGCGACCCGAAAGTGAAGATATCCCAAAATCCCTCCGAAGTCGCGCCGGTCCAGAGGATCGCTGCCCGCATCATTGAAGCCGCAAAACGGTCGAAATACGCTGAGGCGGCAAACGAGTTTAAGTGGGAAGTCAGCGTGATCAAGGAAGACGGCACGAAGAACGCCTTTGCCTTGCCGGGCGGAAAAATCGCGGTCTACACCGGTATTTTCCCTGTGGCAGACAATGAATCTGGGCTTGCCGCCATCGTGGGCCACGAGGTCGTCCACGCGCTTGCCCGCCATGGCTCCGAACGCATGAGTCAGGGTGTGCTCGCACAGATCGGTCTGGTCGGCGCCTCGATCGCCATGCAGACTCAGGGATTCAGTCCGATGACGAGCCAGGCCGCGATGTCCGCTTTAGGAGTGGGCACCCAGGTTGGCGTGCTCTTGCCGTTCAGCCGCGCCCATGAATCGGAGGCAGACTATATCGGGCTGCTTCTCGCAGCAGACGCCGGCTACGATCCTCAGGAAGCGGTGCGTGTCTGGCAACGGATGCAGCAATCTTCCGGAGGCCAGCCTCACGAGTTTCTCTCGACACATCCGGGCCACGAAACACGCATCAAACGACTGACGGAACACATGCCCGAAGCGCTGGCGCTCTATGACCAGGCCCATAAGGCCCCGGTCGCACAGCTTCCCCCGGTCGGCGCCTCGGCCGGCTCTCCCCCAGTAGCGCAGCAATAGCCGAAGCATCCTGGCCCTGCCCGTTGGGACCGTTCCGCTCACTCGAAACGAATCCGTCGCTGTCCAGCTAACGCACTGTGAATCACGCGGTGAAGAATCTCTGCACGCACCGGTTTGCGCAAGAAACCATATGCGCCTTTATATGAATCCTGCTCTGATTCTTCGGTGCTCTGTGTCGTAAGCAGAATGACCGGAGTGTTCGGTTGCAGCTCCAGCGACAATTTCATGAAAGCCAGTCCGCTGATCCCCGGCAGCTTGAAGTCGCAGAGCACGAGATCGTAGGCTTTCTTGCGAACTTTCAGCAAGCCCTCTTCCGCGGTTCTGGCTGTATCAATCACTGCCTCAGGTCGCCCGCGTCTGATCTCCTCCACGAGGAGAATCGAATCTACGGAATTGTCATCGATCACCAAAAAACGATGAGGAGGTAAATGGGCCGGCTGCATGAACTAATGTACAAGCTTAAGAGGTCAGTCCCGCCGGCCGCATGACCGTATGACTGGTTAAGAAGACCTTATCTCTGTCCCGTGCCGCACCCTTCAATTCTAGAAGGCGGTAGGACGCGGATATCGATGGTTAACGTCTCAAGGCCGGCCCCTGAAACAGTCCTCGCACGGCACAAATCTTTGAGGCACGGGAAACAAAAGGCCAAGTGCCAGACGCGATAGTCATGTGCGCAATCATCATCGTAAATCCCGCGCCATTCCGAAGGTGTAACGCATGGATAATAGAGAGGCTCACTTTTTCTGTAGTGATTCTGGAGATCCGGGATGATCCTGTTCGCCTCCCGATGAAGTTGAGCCGGTGCGAGTCGAGCAAGTCGTGCTAACACAGACTCTCCGAGTTTGGCTTCCTGTACCATGACAGGCCATCCCACCTCTCGCCAGCGCTTGTAGTTCTTGTACACCCTGTCTAGTTGAACCGGACCGAGACCGAGAATCTTCCCTACGGGTTGCTGTCCCAACCCGTACAAGTGATAGAACACGGCGATCAATGCGTCACGACTATAGACAGCCCGAGAGAACAGGCTATGGAGAAAAGAGGATAATGGACTCGGCGTGTCGCTCGAAAAGGGAAGACCATCAGTCCTGCTGTAGTACCTGGCCACAAAACTATCGAACAACGGAAGAGGCCGCGTAGGGACCTCTGCACGATTGTGCCTAAGAAAGCGCTCGAGTGTTTCGTATGCCCAGCGTGTCGCCATCTTTTCATGCACGATGTCATTTTTCCATTGTCCTGTCGCTTTGAGAAATTGCCGAGTCTGGTGTGTTGCTCGGTCCAAGAACTGAAACCTATGTTGGTCGATATATTCGGTGAGCTCCTGTCGGGTGAAGACGACCTCGGAATATGAGAAATGACTACTCAAGCACGGTTCCTCCACGGTTCTCTTCCCATTCTGCATGGGCGCCACCTTACACGCGTTTAAGACACGCGTCTAAGGCGGCTGGGAGTAATTGGCAAGAGACATACCACCGGGAGGCGACGGAAGCGGCTGAAAAAACACGACTCTACTCAATAGAAATTCAACCAAGGACGAGCGCACAGTGCGGAAGTGAGCGGAGCGTCGTCAGCGCATTAAGCCGTTCTGTCCTACTCCTATCGGCTCACGCGTACCGCTTTGACGATCTTCGCCTGCTTGATGTGATCGAGAAAGCGCTCCATTGGTTCGGTCGGCGGTTGAATCTCCACCGCCTGCCAACCATCGGCGAATGGGCCCTTCCGCCCTCGCATGTCCCGTACCCAGTTGTCGATGCTTTCCTGGCTTGTCCCGTCGCTGAACGTCACCCAAAACAGAAAAGGCGACTGCGGAGATGACGGCCGTGCCTCTGCCACCTCGGATGACGGAGACGATTCCGTCGCCTGTGCGACCATGGGTTTTTCTTGAGTCGGCGTCGCGGCCTTCGACACATCAATTCCAGCCGCCTTAAGACGTTTCTTTAGGTCCTGATTGCGTTCCTCCAGGTTAGACATTTCCTTTGCAAGCTTGTCGTTCGCTACCGTTAAGCTCTGAATTTCGGCCTCAAGCTGCTCTTGTTCGTTCTGCGCCTTGCTCATGAGCATGCGCGTCAGGCGATCGACCTCACGTCCGTTGCCTTTCCGCCGTTGTTCCATCTCCTGCTTCACAGTCAACACACCTGAGGCCATCGTTTCCTGGTTCGCAGACAGCTTGGCTATGGTTCGTTGTAACTGAGTGATCCCCTGTTGCTGTGCCTGGATGGTGTCGACAGCTTTGGCCTGCATCTGGGAGAGCTCAGCGATTTGCTGCTGAACTTTTGCCACCTCAGAAAGAGGAGCTGCCCAGGGAGCTTGTATTGGACTGACCACCGTAGGAGCAGAGGGGCGCTCTAACAATTTCCACCCGGTGAAGGTCTCGGCCACGAGTCCGGCCAGCAGGACAGCCAGCAGTACCTGCGTGAACGCCATTGTCCGCATGCCGGGAACCACTAACTGACCGGCAGGTATCGCTGCACCGGCAACGCTGGACAAGACTTTCTTGGCCGAACGCCAAAGTCTGGGTGCAGGAATAAACAAGGCGTTGACCGATCCACCCTCTCCGTAATTCTGTACCCGAAGTTCGACGGTGTCACGGTCAAGCCGAATGTGGCTGTTTCGTGCACCGTAGTGAGGCGCGGATAGGCCGCCCAGGAGGACGCCGTCCTCCGACCGTAGCTGCACGTCTTCTATGCGGCCCTCTGTCCTGACATGCAGCGTCGCCTCCCCCTTGGATCCGTCCAGTGAACCCATGCGTCGCTGATTCACGAACACCTGCACCGAATCCGATACTCTGCACGCCGACCGAGTCGAACCGGACTTGATGTTCTGAAGCAGCCGGTCGCGGTACTCCGCCAGGTCGTAATGCTTCTCCATACCTTCCTCCTCGCCGTTGGTCGGTCCAACCATGTTCTTCAGCTACGGTCTGATGTGAAACATGACTTTTGGCTTGTCGACAGATCCGTCCCTTCCGAAACCATACTCCCACGCGGCACAAAGACACTCCGGACACTGCGCGTAATGCCATATCCGGTATTCGAAACCGTACCCCTCTCTGTACATCTCTTCCCCTTCGCGCACGGAAAAACAGCGATAGTGGTTCGGCTCGCTTTTGCGGTAATGGGCCTGTGCAACACGAAGTATGCGTTCAGCTTCGAAGTTAAACTGTTGGGGGTTATGTTCTTGTTGATCGCAAAGACGCTGAATGGTAGCGTCACTGATGCCCATGTCCTCCATGGTGCGCTGCCAACCCGAATCCCGCCAGCGCCGAAAGTTTTTGTAGATGCGATGACCGTCCGGCCCGTTCAGCCCGAGGACCCCAATGACCTGCCCCGGTCCCAATCCGTAGCAATGGTGATAGAGGGCGACGAGTGCATCGCGGCTCACCGAAGCACGCCCCAGCAACCCATCGATGACTTGGCCCAACGGCGTCATCAGGTCCGGATGATAGCAAAACGGCTCCGGCTTGCTGTGCTGCCGGGCGACTACAGCATCCAGCAGAAACAAAGGACGGCAGGGAACCTCGTTGCGCCCCAAAACCAGAAATTGTTCCAGGTACTCCGCTCCCCATCTCAGAACAAATTTTTCATGGGCGACATCATCTTTCCACTGACCGGTTTCGCGCAAGAACGCTTTGATGTATTCCGCCGCGCGATCCAGCAGAAATGGCAACGCCTGTGAGACCGTTCGGTCAAATTCGTCTGCCGTCGTGACAATCTGATCCAGTTTGTCCACTGTCTAGGAAATATGTTGAATGCCCATTGCAGTACCGCACGTTGATTATAGACTAGGAACTGCGATGAATCTTAGCGCGCCGGACAGGTGCCATGCATTGGACAAGTACCGCTTGTCACTCGTCAATTTGTCCATTGTTCCAACGCTTGGCCCCGGGTCAGCATAACGTGCGATCGTGCCCTCCCACTTCCCTTCCACTAGAGCATGGCAACCATATTGCGGTACCATGGCCGACACTCATGCACGGCATCCTACTTTGTATCTGTTGACGAGGGACTCCCCATGCGGTCGACGACGAAGGGACTGCGATTGTTTAACGCCATCGTCGTGTCGATGTTGCTTGCCGGCATCGTGCTGGTCGCCCTGGCTGTGGCAACGGTCAAGATCCTGGATCGGCAGGTCATTGAAAGCGCAGCGGCCAATAACCGGCATGCCGAGTTCATCAGGGCTGCTACCTTTGTAAGCCGGGAGATTCACCGCCCCGAAGATCTACGGAACACCATCAAGATGAAACAGATTCTCGAAGATATCCAGCACCTGCGACCGGGAATCCGTGCTCTTGAAGCACTGGAATTCGCCCCTGGCGCAGTGCAATCTGTGGCGAAAACCGGCAGCAACCACTCGGATGAAGCCCTTTCCAAAATAGAGCTGGAGCAGCTTCGTGCGAACACCATCCTTTCCCGATTCGATGACTCTGGTGCCGATAGAGCATGGGTCTTCACCGTGCCCATCGCATCCAACGACACGGTCATCGGCGCACTGCGGGGGAGATTTTCCGTTTCAAAGTATGATCAGTTGATCCAGGCTCAAGAGGAGGTCGCGAAACAGGTTGCAGTTGGCGCTGTCATCGTCACCTCGCTGACGATGCTGCTCCTTGTACGAATTCAGCTTCATCGCCCGATTGCCAGACTCCTCGGGACAATGGAACAGGTACGATCAGGAAACCTGAGCCTCGAGGCGCCGCTCAGCGGCCCATTGGAGATCCGCCGGCTGGCGCTGAACTTCAACCAGATGATGGCCCAGCTCCACTTGGCCATTCGTGAGAAGGAAAAGCTGGTCGCAGAGATTCAGGCCTGGAACGAGCGTCTGGAAAACCGAGTGCAACAGGCCGTCATGGACTTGGAGAAAGAAAAGGACAAGGTGGGCGCCGCGCAACTGGCGGCGCAACGCAATAGCAACCTTGCGGCTCTCGGAGAGCTGTCTGCCATGATGGCGCATGAACTTGGCAATCCGTTGAATGCCGTACACGGACGCCTGCAACTACTCAAGGCTTTGCCCATCTCGGGCGATATCGCTCGCCACCTCGACGTGATCAAAACCCAGCTCAGTCGAATGAGCGATGTCATCCAGCATATCTTGAAATCGACTCGTATCGAAGGAGAGGTTTCAGCGGTGATGATCAATGAGGTCGTCACGGACGTGTTGACCGTCATCCAAGCACCGGAAGTCAAAGTGGTGACCCATCTTACGCCGAACCTGCCGGCCGTCGTTGCCAATACGACTTCCCTTCACAGCGTGGTCCTCAACTTGGTCATCAATGCGGTGCAGGCGATGGACAATGCCGGAGTGCTCACTCTGACGACCCGTCTCACCGACGGGACGGACATGAGCGGGCATCTATTAGTGCAATCTGTCTCTCATGAGGGCCCCATGGTTCGGCTGATGGTCCAAGATTCCGGCATCGGCATTCCAGCGAGTGTCCTGAACAAGATTGGCGAGCCCTTTTTCACGACCCGTCATGATCGCGGAGGGACCGGACTAGGACTGGCCATCTGCCGGAGAGTCATTTCTTCGGCAGGCGGTCGTTTGGCGGTGAAGAGTTCGGCCGAGCAAGGCACCACATTCACCATTGATCTGCCGGTGGCTTTAGGAGGTGACGAATGTCACAGAAGGCCGAGCGCATCCTCATTGTAGACGACGATCAGGAAAATCGTGAATTACTCACCGAAGCCTTGAGTCCGAAGGGTTACGCCGTTGTCACGGCGTCCAGCGGCGAAGAGGGTTGCCAACGAGCCGAGGAACAGGAGTTTGGTTTGGTCGTCTCGGACATCCAAATGGGAGCGGTATCAGGAATCGAGCTGCTCAAATGGTTTCGGAAGCAGTTCCCAGACGTTCCGATCGTATTGTTGACTGCATTCGGCTCGGTTGAGACCGCCATCGAGGCGATGAAACATGGCGCATTTGATTACCTTACCAAGCCGGTGAACCTGGACGAGATGTATGTCATCGTCGAGCGGGCGCTCGAACATTCCCGCCTGGTTCGCGAAAATAAAATGCTGAGGCGGGCGTTCGATCAGCGTGTGCGGGCGACCTCCATCGTGGCGCAAAGCCGGCCTATGGTCGAGATTTTTAAATTGGTGGGTAAGGCAGCACCCTCCAAGGCTTCTGTCCTGATCTACGGCGAGACCGGCACCGGTAAAGAATTAATTGCGCGGGCGCTGCACGACAACAGCCAGCGAGCGAGCAATCCGTTCATCGCCATCAATTGTGCCGGCGTACCGGATAGTCTCTTGGAGAGCGAGCTCTTCGGATATGTCAAAGGGGCTTTCACCAATGCCCTCCACTCCCGACGCGGCCTTCTGGAGGAAGCCGGAGGCGGCACCGTATTCCTGGATGAGGTCAGCGATTTGTCCCCCGCCGGGCAGGCCAAACTGTTGCGCGCATTGCAGGAAGGTCAGATCCGGCGCCTCGGAAGCAATATCAATGTACCGGTTGACCTCCGTGTCATTGCGGCATCCCAATATAATCTTGAAGTGTTGGTGAAACGGGGAACCTTTCGGGAAGATCTCTTCTATCGACTCAAAACGATCACCATCGAGGTTCCACCCCTGCGTGAGCGGAAAGACGATATTCCCCTGCTGGCAGAGTTATTTCTGAGTCGATACGGCGCGAGCAGCAACGTGAAAGGGTTCACCGATCGCGCGATGCAATTGCTCAAAAACTACAACTGGCCCGGCAACGTTCGGGAATTGGAACACGTGATTGAACGCACCATCACGTTGGCTCCGGACGCCATTATCTCTGCGGAGAATCTTCCACTTGAGGTGCAGCAGACCGGTCCACTAATGACCATGGAAGAAAGTGCCTTGGCAGCCGCAAGACGCAAAACCGCCTCCATTAGTGTCGATCAGTTGCTGGTCGCCTGGAAACAGGCGTCAGGCAACAAGCTGCAGGCGGCGGGAGCGCTGGGCATCAGCCGTTGGGCGTTGCACCGCCTATTGGCAAAGCACGGTCTTGAAAAGCCTCAATCCAGCCCTTAACACTGTTACTGAGACTTCCTCGCACTTCCCGCCTTCCGCACAGTGCGGAAGCCGTCTTTCCTCACCGCACACTGCATGTGGTGCATTCCGGCCTTCTATCATAAGGACTTACGTAGCGCCTGCATGGTATGGCTCTTGCGCCCCAGCTATGAAGCATATTACTCATCCCCACCGTGTCAGGTGGCCTGTGGTTGCAACAACTCCTGGCAGTTGACGATTATGCACGAAGATACAGCGGCGAAGTTGAGACAGAACTGGAAAGAACATGGCAGTGCTCACTGCAAACATCCCAAGTTGGAACTTGAATCTTCGTTGGGTCACTACCTTACAGGGCGGCATGTCTGTACGACCTGCGGTGCACTCTTGACTGTTGATGGGTCGGACATGGACGGGTCAACGGAGAATGCTCAATCCAAAGGGTAGTAGCAGGTGACCATGGCCGTTGATCCTCACGAACCTTGTCACATCTTGATCGTCGACGACAGTCCGGCCGACACGCATCTCATTGAAGCTGAAATCAAACGACTGGCTTCTAGAACACGAGTTGAGACGGCCGCGAGCGCGGAGGAGGGTTTATTGAAAGTGCGGAAAACCCGTTACGATCTCGTCGTCTGTGACTTCAAGCTGCCAGGAATCACCGGCCTCGCGTTTATGAAGTTGTCTCTGGAGCTGCGCCCTGACACACCTGTCGTCCTACTGACTGGATATGGAACAGAAGAGTTGGAGCGCAGCGCGAAGCAGGAGGGCGCGTTAGCGTTTATCCAAAAACCTATCAATCACAACCTTCTGCACCGCGTCGTCAAAAACGCACTCGCGTATCGTCAGAGGATTTCTGCGGCATAGAGCGCACCCGCTCCCTGCCCGTCCTTCTCTCTCACAACATCCCCTCGAAGTTCATATGCACGCCTGCCGACGCGTTATCAGCGGCCGTGTAGTCCGTAGGCCTTTGGAAGAGACGGCAGAGGAACTGAGCAGTAGCTGCGTTCAAGCATCCCTTAATGAAGTTGAGGGTCAGTCGGCTTGCTTCGGAATTGTCTCAATTATTGGAAAACGGCGATTCGACATTTTGATCAGAAGATTGGATCTCCTTGCTCCGGGAGACCGTGAAAGTCATGCACGAAGGAGGGGTGGACTGTAGGATTGCAGGGTTCCGAATACATCCCTCCCATACTTAAGGAGTATGACATGGGCAATAATAATGGGCACGTATCATCCCGAGTCTGATCCACATTTTCCTACCAAATCCCACTTTTAAGGCATCTTCACGTCTGCTGCTCGACATTGGACATCTTCTCCTGTCGGGGATGTGATTTGTCTGTTGTTCTGAAAACACTCCGTGCGTAGGATGACAACGCTAGTCAAGGCAGGAGACATCAACACGCCCGCAACAACGCAAAGGGGACCACCAGTGATGAAAATCGCACAAGTCGCTCCGGTGTGGGAAAGCGTTCCTCCCAAGTTATACGGTGGCACCGAGCGGATCGTCTCGTACCTCACCGAAGAACTTGTTCGCATGGGACATGAGGTCACTCTGTTCGCCAGCGGGGATTCCAAAACTGCTGCGCAACTGGAAGCGGTTTGTCCACGAGCGCTCAGACTCTATACCGGTATCTTCAATCGGGATGCTTCGATGGTCATGTTGCAGGAACGCTCTCTCGGGGCTAGCGGCGAATTTGACATTGTCCATTCACATCTGGACTTTCTCGGTTTTCCTCTCGCACGCAGAAGCTTCCGACCGGTGGTGACGACATTGCACGGACGGCTGGATTTGCCCGAGCTTGAGCCCGTCTTCCGTGAGTATGCCGAGATGCCGTTGGTATCCATCTCCGATGCCCAGCGCCGGCCGATGTCCTGGGCCAATTGGCAGGCAACCATCCATCATGGGCTGCCCCGCGATCTCTACTCGTTCCATGCGGAGTCTGAAGGATACCTGGCCTTTTTGGGCAGGATCTCGCCGGAAAAGCGGCCGGATCACGCGATCCAGCTGGCCAAACGGGCCGGATTGCCACTTCGGATTGCAGCCAAAGTCGATCCCGCCGATCGGGAATACTACATGTCTGAGATCGAACCGATGCTGGATCACCCACTTATTGAGTTCATCGGCGAGATTTCTGATCATGAGAAAAATGAATTCGTGGGCAATGCGCTCGCATTGGTCTGCCCCTATGATTGGCCGGAACCATTCGGTCTAGTCCTGATCGAGGCACTGGCCTGTGGGACGCCGGTGCTGGCATACCGCCGCGGATCGATTCCCGAAATCATTGAGGACGGCGAGACCGGCTTTGTGTGCGAGAGCCTCCCCGAAATGGTCGAATCGATCGGGCGTATCAAAACCATTGATCGCCGACACTGCCGCGCAGCTTTTGAGGAGCGTTTTACCGCTGACCGCATGGCACACGACTATATGACTCTCTATGAGCGGGTTCTCGATGCGTATGCTGTACCATCAGGGCCAAAGACGATCAGTACCGGATCACGCCTGTTGCTGAACAAACCGGGCATGGCCAACAATAACAATGGACATCACGG
>DASTQE010000094.1:0-25845 GCA_035761895.1 Nitrospira sp.
GGAAATCGGCCAAGATGTTTTGGGACACGGACGCGGTCAGATAGCTGTGTCCCATCGAACAGAGTCCTTGAATCACGACCAGCCCCAGAAACAGGACGATGAACTCGTTCATTCGAGCGGCATCATGCTGGACTGTGATCACATCCCACAGCATGCCGGCGAGGCGCAGCAAGGCCAGATTGATGGCGGCGACCGCCATCACAAGCAGGCCGGCCACGACCATACGGAAGAGATAGGGTGTTAAGAAGGGCCGGAAGCGTGCAAAGGTCGACATGGCAACGGAAGGATGTTAGAGGACACCGGCTCGAAAAACCAGCATGGTGTTACCGTAGCCCGGAGGGCGGGAAAGACGAAACGATTAGATTTGGGCGATGGATTCGATGAGATTCTTATTGACGGCGACGAAATCCGAGCGGTCCTTGTCGTTGATGACGACGTCGGTAAGACTGATGAACAGCCTCTGCTCCTCGTTGATCGCGTCCGAGACCCGGTTTCTCATGGGCGGAATCAGAAAGTCGCCAACATACACGCAGTTGACCGTACGGACGCGAATGCGAACCTTCTTGCCTTCTGGCACAGGTCCCTCCTCCCGGAGCCGGTCTGAGACTAGCTTTTACGACGCAGAAACTTTTGACGCCGGCGCAACTTCTTGTATTTGTGCTTGCGCATTTTCTTCCGGCGCTTCTTGAGCACGCTGGCCATAGAGTGTCTCCCTTACGAGCCCGAGTCTAGAAGTTTTCTGACGAAAATGCAAGACAACGGCGCGCTGATGCAGCCTCGCATCAACGCGAAGAGGCGGATGCTTGACCAGGTAGATGAGCCATTCCTATACTGCGTTCACCATGCAACTCTCGAATCCTTTCAGTGCTGCGTTGGCGTTACTCGGCTGTCTCGCCCTCACGGGGACGGGATGCGGTGGCAAGACCATTCAGTATCCGGAAGACCATGAGCGGTATTTGCGCATCGACAAAGCCGTGGAATCACTGCGCAAGGCGTACGTAGAGAAAAATGCCTCGGGTTTGAGCTCACTCATGGTGCCCGTCGATGCGACCGACCGCCTGCAGCAGGAGGCCGAGAGCGATTTTGAAACGTTCCACGATATTGCCATGGATTTTCGCATCGAACGGATCATGATCGACAATGACAACGTCGATGTCTACGTGCATTGGTCAGGGTTGTGGAAGAAGGATCCCGAAGATCCTGGCATGCGTCATCGCGGCCATTCGCGTTTGCAATGGGTCGGAACGACATCAATCTTATTGGTCGGCGTGCAGGGCGATGTCCCGTTCGGCGCGAAGGGTCGTCAGGCGTTGACGAGTCAGTCCCCGGTTTCAGGCAAGAAATAACACTTATGCGCGCCCGCCCGTCTCCACCTCCTCTCTCGGCAGACTTTCTCGTGATTGGGAGCGGCGTCGCCGGGCTTCGCGCGGCCGTCGAACTCAGTCGAAGCGGTCGCGTGCTGGTGCTTACCAAGGGCCACCCGCTTCAAAGCAGTTCGATTCATGCACAGGGAGGAGTGGCCGTCGCGTTGAGCGAAGAAGACGACGTCGCCATCCATTTGACCGACACGCTCAAGGCCGGTCACGGCTTGTGCCGGAAAGAGGCCGTGCGTGTGCTGGTCGAAGAAGGGCCGGCCCGGATTCAGGAGCTGATCCGGTGGGGCGCCAGATTTGACAAGACCGGAGGCAAATTTGCCTTCGCCCGGGAGGCCGCGCATAGCCGTAGCCGCATCCTGAGGGCCCGCGGCGATGCCACCGGAAATGAGATGGTGCGCGTGCTGATCGCCGAAGCGATGCGGCGCAACCGCATCCAGCGGCTGGACTATCATTTCACGGTCGACCTGATCGTGGAAGACGGCCGCTGTTGCGGCGCACTCGTCCTGGACGAGCACTCGGGACGGAGGTCTCTCCTGCCCGCCCGGGCCGTCGTTCTCACGACCGGCGGAGCCGGACAAATCTATGCCCGGACCACCAATCCGGCGAATGCTACCGGCGACGGCGTCGCGATGGCGCTTCGTGCCGGGGCCGTCTTGCAGGATATGGAGTTCGTCCAATTCCACCCCACGGCCCTGTACCTGCCTTCGAGCCCGCCCTTTCTGCTGTCAGAAGCGATGCGCGGGGAGGGAGCTCAATTACGCAATAGCAAGGGGGAAGCCTTTATGCAGCGCTATCATCCGCTGGCAGCCCTCGCTCCCCGCGATATCGTCTCACGCGCCATTTGGGCGGAGATGGCCGCGACCAAATCGCGGCATGTCTATCTGGACGTCACGCACCTGGGCGCGGAATTCGTCAAGCGGAGGTTTCCGACCATCTACTCCACCTGCCTGCGCTACGACATCGACATCACCGAAGAGTGGATCCCCGTCTCGCCGAGTGCGCATTATATGATGGGCGGCGTGTGGACCGACCTGAACGGTGCGACGACGGTCCCCGGTCTGTTTGCGGCGGGCGAAGTGGCGTGCACCGGTGTGCATGGAGCCAACCGCCTGGCGAGCAATTCCTTGCTGGAAGGATTGGTCTTCGGGGTCCGAGCCGCGGCGGCGGCGGTCGCCTATGGGGGCAGGCATGAGATACCGTCTGTGGCCGCTCACGAAGCCGCCTTGAAGCACGAGCAGTATGGCTCGCTGGACGACGCTGAAAAATTGCGGAGCTCGCTACGCCGGACGATGTGGGGACAGGTCGGCGTCATCCGATCTGGCGAGTCGCTGATTCGTGCCTGCGCGCAGCTCTCGCGCTGGTCGCAGCTCGTCGCGCAACCGTTCTCTCAGCGCGCAGCGCTCGAGGTCAAAAACATGGTGCAGGTGGCGCAGTGTGTTGCGGAAGCGGCGCTGTGGCGGGAAAACAGCATCGGGGCCCATTACCGATCGGACTTTCCTCAAACGAAACGGCCCGGATGGCAGCAACACAGCCGGCTGTCGATGGGAGATGGACTCAGCGGGACGGCGCCGCGGAAATCTCGTGGACTTCTGCTGGCGCTGACGGGGCGGGCCGGGTGACGGGCCGCTCGGTGATCACGCCGTCGCGTACGAGGAAAGTCCGGTAGTAGCGCAGCACCTTGCGGACGTATTGCCTCGTTTCATCGATCGGTGGCAACGACTGATAGCGATCGACGATGTTCTCGCCGGCATTGTAGGCTGCCAGCGCCAGCGGCAGGTTGCCATGAAACCGGTCGAGCAACTGTCTCAAATACTTCGTGCCGCCTCCCACATTCTCGTCCGGATCGAACATGTCCCGTACCTCGAGCCGCACGGCGGTTTGCGGCATCAGCTGCATGAGCCCGATGGCTCCCGCGCGGGAAACGGCGCGGGGATCGAAGTTGGACTCCGCCTTGATGACCGCGCGGATCAACGCCGGGTGCAACTGCTGCTGAAATGAATGGCGCTTGATGAGCGGTTCCAGTTCACGCTCTGAAAGGACGGCGTGGAAACGGGCCGACTCCACCTCGATCTTTCGATAGCGCGCATCGGAGGGCACGTTGGTGAGCGAGATCGTGCCGTTGGAGCTTACATACTGATAGATTTCCGCCTGCAGCCCGACCGGCCACAGGAAGGGCAAGAGACTGAAACCCGATGCAACAACGATCGCGCGCACCGGGCCTACTATCTGGCGCGAGACTGTTTCATGGTGAGCAGCCATAATTATGTCCTCACGATAGCAGTCTGTTCCAGCCTGTCAAGAAAATGCAGATCCCATGCCGGATGACAGCGCAAAAATAACGAAGAAGAACAAGAGGATCGGAGGGTGAAGGATTATGATTCGAGGAATTTTCGACGCTCAGTGACAAAAATTTGACGAAGCCGCTCGGTCAATGGTCCGGGTCTGCCGTTGCCGATGGGTCGGCCGTTCAGCTGCGTTGCCGGCATGACTTCCATCGTCGTGTTGCTCAGAAAACATTCGTCCGCCGCCATGAGCGCCTCGAGGTTGAATTGTCCTTCGTCCATCGGAATCCCTGCGTCCCGCGCCAAGGTTAGAATCACGCCTCGTGTAATGCCGTCCAGAATGCCGCACGACAGGGCAGGCGTGCAGAGTCGCCCGGCTTGCACGAAGAAGATATTGCTGACCGTGCACTCGCTCACGTGTCCTTCCCAATTGAGCAAGACACTGTCGAACGCGCCGGCGGCAATCGCTTCCCGTTTGGCCTGAATGTTGTTCAAGAAATTGGTGGCTTTGATCTGCGGGTCGAGCGCGCTCGGCAGATTTCGTCTCGTCTTGGCCGCCACGAGACTGACGCCGGTCCGATAACGGTCTGGCGGAGGCGCCTTGAGCGCTTGGGTGATGATCACGAGCGTCGGTCGGGGACAGAGCGCAGGATCCAGGCCGATGTCGCCTGCCCCGCGTGAAATGGTGACGCGGATGTAGGCGTCCGTGCGATCATTGCCCACGCCGTTACGGATCATGGATTCGTGCAGCAGCGACGGCCAGTCGCGGGCGGGAATGGCCAAGCCGATGGCGTCCGCGGAGCGACGGAGACGCGCCAGGTGCTGATCACGCATGAAGAGCTTGTCGGCATAAGAGCGAATGGTTTCATAGACGCCGTCACCATAGAGAAAGCCGTGGTCAAAGACCGAGACGAGCGCCTCTGCTTCTCGCACGAACCGGTCATTGAGGTAGATCCACACCGTTACGCCCGCCGGAAGGAACTGAAAAACGCCTCTGCTTTGTGGAGGGTCTCTTCATATTCTTTCGCAGGATCGGAGTCGGCGACGATTCCCGCTCCTACCTGCAGATACCCTCTCGTCCCCGTGAGGACGAGCGTCCGGATCAGGATGTTCAAATCCAGATCCCCGTTCCATCCTATGTATCCCGACGATCCGGTATATAGGCCGCGGCGTACAGGCTCCAGTTCCTCGATGATCTCCATGCAACGGATCTTCGGAACGCCGGTGATCGTGCCGCCCGGAAAGGTCGCCCTGATCAGGTCAAACGGGGAGGCGTCCTCGCGGAGGAGGCCGGAGACATTCGAGACAATATGACTGACGTGCGAATATTGCTCAATCGCCATGAACTCATCAACCTTCACGCTCCCGAACTCGCAGACGCGGCCGAGATCGTTACGTTCCAGGTCTACGAGCATCACATGCTCTGCTCGTTCCTTGGGGCTCGCCAGCAGCTCCCCGACAAGACGTTGGTCGTTGTCGGCATCGGATCCTCGCGGTCGGGTGCCGGCGATCGGCCGGGTCTCGGCGCGCCGTCCACGGAGACGCACCAACCGCTCGGGCGAAGAACTAATCAACGAGAAATCCTCAAAGCGCAGGAGGCCGGAGAAGGGAGAGGGATTGACGGCGCGAAGCTGCCGGTAGAGCGCGTGCTCATAGCGCAACCGGTCAGGTCCGGAACGATAGCGAGCCGGAATGTCAACGGCGAACCGGTGAGAAAGATTCGCTTGATAGATGTCTCCCGCGGCAACGTAAGCTTGCGTGCGCCGCACGCGATCGAGATAGGCTTCCCTCGTCTGTTCAGGGGCAAGCGCCAGCGGTTCGAGCACCACCGGCTCCTGTTTCGGCGGCGGACCCGTGAGGCGGGCTTCCCATTCCGCCAGTCGGTCGAGTCCTTCACGGTACAGTTTCTCGCGAGCCTCTCCCAGAAATCGGTCCAACGACGGGCAAAAAATGATCTGCATGCTGTTGGCCCGATGATCCACCGCCGTCACGAGATCATAGAGCGCAAATTGCAGATCCGGAACCGTCAGATCGTTCGCCGCAATGGAGGGCAGCGTTTCGAGACGGCGGGCGAAGTCGTACCCGAAACATCCGACTGCACCACCGAAGAAAGGCGGCAGGTCAGGCGCCGGTTCGATGCCCGGCTTACCGATCGCCTCCCGGAGGGGTTCGAACGGGTCTTCAAGGGGTCCTCCCATCGACCGTGCCGGGACAGATACGATGGCCACCGGCCCACTTCCCAAAAATGAATAGCCCGTCTCAGTCGTCTGCCCCTTGCCGCTTTCCAACAGGAACGACGGCTGGGAATGCGACGCGATTTTTTCGTACAGGCCGAGGGGATGCTCGCCCCGGCCATCTATGGAGAGTACCAGCGGCCGCGGTGCGCCGCGCAGGAAGGAAGGTTGTGAGAATCGGGTCATCATGCGTCCGGCTCGATTCGAGCGAGACCGCTCACTATACCCCAGCGATTCGGTGATTTCCCAGCCGGCCGAAACTTGACAACTTCACGGGCATTCTGCTTGAATTGCGCGCCCGCCCTTCGGGAGAGTCCTTACTCAGGTACTCGCCTCAGTGGGTCACGGACATGCCCCAGTCACAGGATCCGTTTTACGCGGGGCTCGGCCAAGCCGTTCGGATTGGAACAGAACTGCTCGCTGCCATGATTGTCGGTGGTGGGCTCGGGTGGGTCATCGATACCTATCTGTTGGGAACAGGCCCCTGGGCACTGATTGTCGGGATGATGTTGGGTGCGGCGGCCGGTGTGAGGAATGCGTATCGCATGGCGCAGCGGTGGCCAAAGTAATCGAGTGATACGTCGCGAAAGGTGCCATGGAAGAAAGTCCCCTGCATCCGTTTGAACTCCACAATTACATTCCGATCAATCTCGGCGGCCTCGATATTTCCATCAACAAAGCCGTGATCATGATGTGGGTGGTCGTGGGGCTTATCTCCATCCTCATGATCATGGCGGGTTCCACCCGCCGGCTCGTGCCGGGCAAATTGCAGAACCTCGCCGAGATCATGGTCGACTTCATCCGCGGCATTATTCTGGATACGATGGGGAAGGACGGCATGAAGTTTTTCCCGTTGATCGCGACACTCTTCCTGTTCATTCTGTTCTGCAATCTCATCGGACTGATCCCCGGCTCCTACACGGTCACCAGTCAGATCGTGGTCACGGCGGTGTTTGCCTGCACCGTGTATGCGTTGAGCCTCCTGATGGGCTTCGTCTTGCATGGAGGGAAATTCCTTGGCATCCTCGTGCCGCCGGGCACGCCAGGCTGGTTGTTGCCCTTGATGATTCCGATCGAACTCATCAGTCAGCTCGCTCGTCCGATTTCGCTCGCCGTGCGGTTGTTTGCCAACATGACGGCCGGCCACGTGATCCTGGGCGTCCTCTTCGGGCTGGCTGTCAGCGGAGGCCTCTTAATCGGATGGCTGCCGTTTGCGTTCACGATCGCGATGAATGGATTGGAAGTTGGCATCGCATTCATCCAAGCCTACATATTTACCGTATTGACGTGCGTGTACTTGGGCGATGCGTTCCATTTGCATGGGCATGACGAGCATGCGCACTAAGGACAGGTGACGCCGCCGCAGAACGAGCGGCCGGCCTCAGTTCGCAACGGGACCTTATTTAAGCAAGAGAGGAGTAGGACACGATGGATTCAGCAGCCGCAGCACTGTTGGGCATGGGCCTCGCCGCCGCCGGGTTTGCCGGTGCAGGTGTGGGCATCGGGTACATCTTCGGAAAGATGATCGAAGCGGTCGCACGTCAGCCAGAAGCGGAGGGGCGCGTCGGCAAATATATGTGGATTGGATTCGCGCTGGTCGAGGCCATCGCGCTCTATGGGTTGGTTATTGCCTTCATTATCATGGGCCTCCGAAAATAGGGAGCGTTAATCGTTACTCGTGAACCCTTAATCGAGAACACTTCTCGTTTAACGATTCACGTATAGCGTTTCACGAGAGCAAGCATGCCGCAATTTGAGTCACATTTTTTCTCTTCCCTGATTTTCTGGGAAGTGGTGTCCTTCGGCATTCTCCTCTTCATTCTCTATAAGTTTGCCTTCCCCGGCATTCTCAGCGCCCTGGAAGAGCGAGAGAAGAAAATCAAGGACAGCCTGGATCAGGCCGAACGGCACCGGTCAGAGGCTGAGCGGAGACTCAAGGAGTACGAAGCCAAGCTCGAAGGGGCCTCACGCGACGCTGAAGGGATTCTATCGGCGGCGAAGGAACGGGCACAGCGGCTGATGGAAGAGAACGAGCAGCGGCTCATCGCCGAAGCGGATCGCATCAAAGGCGACGCGACGCGCGAGATCGACCATGAACGGCGAAAGGCGATTCAAGAGATCCGCACCCAGACGACCGATCTGGCCCTGATGGTGGCGGAAAAGGTGGTTCAACGAAGTCTCACCGACGCGGATCACCGGCGATTGGCTGACGAAGCGCTCGACGCGCTGTCCAAATCCTCGCGCTAGGGCTCGCCATTCACTGCAAGCCGGTACCACCCGGCCGATAGCCCTCCAAATCCACACAAATGAAACGGAACCCGACCTCTCGCAGGCGGGCGCTAAGTGATGAGCGGAGAGCCGGTTGGTCAAGCCGCGGAAATTCCGCGGGGGCGATTTCTATCCTCGCAATGTCGCCGTGATCTCGGACGCGGACCTGCCGAAAGCCTAGAGCCTGCAAGATCCCTTCTGCCTGCTCGACCCGGCGTAGCTTTTCGACGGTGATCGGCACCCCGCGGGGAATCCTCGAAGACAAACAGGCCGCCGCAGGCTTATCCCACATTGAAATGCCGAGACTATGAGCGGCCGCTCGGACGTCGGCCTTCGTCAACCCCGCTTCCACAAGGGGACTCCGCACCTCCCATTCCCTGGCGGCTTTGATGCCCGGACGGTCATCGCCGAGATCGTCCATATTTGTGCCGTCCAGGATCCATTGCATGGACCGCGAGGCTCTCAGCCTTTCCAGTAATCGGTAGAGATCCGTTTTGCAATGGAAGCAACGGGCTGCGTCGTTCTGCACGAAGGCCGGAATCTCCAGCTGGTCTGTTGAGACCACTTCATGCAGGGCGCCGATTTCCTGTGCGGTACGAGTCGCGCTTTCCAATTCGGCGGCCGGGTAGGTGGGCGACACGGCCGTGATACCGACCGCCTTCGTGCCCAGTTCATCGTGGGCTACCTTGAGAACCAGTGTGCTGTCAATGCCCCCAGAAAACGCGACCAGCACCGATTGCATATCCGCCACGATGTGCCGGAGACGATCGAGTTTATCCGTGAAAAGTGCTGGGAGCATGGCGATTACTGTTTCAGTTTGGCCTTCGCGGCGTTGCCGACGACGACGAGCGCATACCGCTGCGGGTTGAGGTATTGCTTGGCGACTCGCAGGACGTCCTCCTTGGTCACCCGCTCGATCCACTTGGGATACTGGGAAAAGTACTCGAACCCGAGGCCGTAAAACTCCACCTGCGCCAGGACTTGGGCCAGCTTCGCCGTGGAATCGAGCCGCAAGGGAAAACTTCCGATCAAGAAGGATTTGGCCTCCGAAAGTTCCTGATCGGTGACGGGCGTTTCGCGAATATTCTTGAGTTCGGTCAGCACGCCTTGAATCGCCTGATTCGTGGCTTCAGTTCGGGTTTGAAAGTTCACCCAGAAGGAGCCCGGCATCAGCCGCGCATCGAAATGGCTCATAATACCGTAGACCAAGCCCTGTTTGTCACGGATCGAATCCATCAGCCGCGAAGAGAATCCACCGGCGCCGAGGATGTAGTTCATAACGGTGACGGCGTAAAAATCGGGGTTGGTGCGACTGATGCCTCCGTGGCCAAGAATGACGTTCGATTGCGTCAGGTCCTTCTCAATGAGCTGTACCGTCTTTTTTTCGACCGGCGGCGGGTTCTTCATGTTTCGTGCGGGCGGCGGGGTTTTTCTCCAGCCGCCGAAGTGCGTCTGCACCAATCCAGTCACCTGGTCCGCGGTCACATCCCCCACGACCGTCAGAATCACCTGACCGGGGGTGTATTCCCGCGCATAGAAACCCACGACGTCCGCATGGGTGATCCGGCTGAGCGATTCTTCCGTGCCATTCAACGGCCAGCGGTACGGATGGCTGTGAAACACGAGCTGATTGAAGGCTTTCATGGCCACGTGGCCCGGATCGTCATTGTCGCTGGCCATCTCGCCGAGGATCTGGGAGCGTATCCGCTCGAATTCAGACTTGTGAAACGCCGGGTGTTGCAGCATGTCGGCCAGCAGCGTAAACCCCAGTTCCGCATCCTTCTTCAAGACGCGGACGGATGCGGTCGTAAAATCTTCTCCGGCCTTCACCTCCAGGGCACCACCGACAAAGTCGATTTGTTCGGCGAGTTGCTTCGAGGACCGGGAGGTCGTGCCTTCATCAAGGAGGCTCGCGACCAAATTTGCGAGGCCCGCTTTTTCTGCAGGATCCTGCGCCGAGCCGCTCTTGACCAACGCATGGACTTCGACAATCGGCAGAAAATGCTGTTCGAGCACAAGGACCGTCATGCCATTGGTCGTCACGAGTTTGGTCGGGACAATCTCTGCGGCGGCCAGCGGGGAGGCAGCGATGCCACCTATGAGGCAGCCGAGCAGAAGCCAAGTGGACAGGTGTCGAAGAGACGGACGCATCGAACGGACGAATTGTGTGATCACGGTTTTCCCTGGACTGCCGCAGTGGGTGATTCCGGCGATTTCGGCGTGACGGGAATCAACGTGCCGACTGTTCGGCCGTCCTCGATCAGGTATTGCGCGGCGACGCGCTGCACATCCTTGGCCGTGACGGCTCGTATCCGCTCTAAAAACTGATCCACCTTACGCCATCCCGCTCCCACGGATTCGGCCTGGCCAAGCAACATGGCGTGCCGAAAGTTGGAGTCTTGTTCGAACACCCTGGTGGCTTCGACCTGGTTCTTGGCCCGTTGCAGTTCCTGTTCGGTCGGAGGCTCTGTCTGCAGCCGTTTGATTTCCTTATGGAGCGCCTCTTCGACCACTTCGACCTTTTGTCCGGGACTCACCAGGGCATAAAAATAGAACAGGCCAGGGTCGGTTTGCATCAAACCATACTCCGCACCGACGGCCAGCGAAAGTTTCTGGTCGTACACGAGGCTTTGATACAGGCGAGAGCTCTTTCCGCGTGAGAGGATGGATTCAAGGACGTCCAGGGCATAGGAGTCTTCGCTGACATGGTTGGGAACGCGATAGACCATCATCACAAACGGTACCTGCGCTTCCCGCTTCAGGAGAAAGCGGCGCTCGCCCCTCTGCTCCCCCTCCATGGTCGCCACCGGCTTCGGTTCCGGGCCGCGAGGAATGGGTTCAAACAAATGCTTGATGACTGGCAGCAGTTGGTCGGCTTTGATGTCACCAATGACTACCAGCGTGGCATTATTAGGCGAATAGTAGGTGTCATAGTGCCGCTGCAGATCATCGAGTGTCATGGCATCAAGATCGCCAAACCAGCCGATAACCGGCCAGTGATAGGGATGGCTGAGATACGCCTGGGCGAACAGCGCTTCGACGAGAGCGCCTTGGGGATCATCTTCCGTACGCAGCCGGCGTTCCTCCTTGACCACCTCGCGCTCGGTCTTCAGTTCATTCGCGTCCAGAATGAGGCCTTGCATGCGATCGGCCTCCATCTCCAGGGCAAGCTGGACGCGGTCGGCGGCCAGATTCTCAAAATAGGCGGTAAAATCCTGGCTCGTAAAAGCATTGTCCATGCCGCCGTTCTTGCGAATGAGACGAGAGAATGATCCTTTTGGATATTTGGCGGTGCCCTTGAACATCATATGTTCGAGCATGTGTGAAAGGCCCGCACGGCCCATCACTTCATTGCGAGAGCCCACCTTGTACCAGACCTGAACGGTGGCAACGGGCGCTTTGGGAACTTCGACCAGGAGGACCTTCATGCCGTTCGAGAGGATGTGCTCATGGGGGTCGGCGGCAACCGCCATGAGGGGCGAACAGCAGAGCGCGGTCAGGACCGGAAGCCACCGGAACGGGCTGTGTCGGGAGCGCAGACTGATCATGATTGATGGTGAGGAATGGACTGCTGCATGCTAACAACGAGATTCAATTTGTGTCAAGGTTCCATCGTAGGATCGCGGGAGATTGCCGAGCTGTCCGCACGCGCCTAACACATCACGCCCGCGGCTCTTCCGGATGAAGACGTCGATGCCGGCATCGCGCACGATCGATTGGAACGCCAGGACGTCCCGGTCGGGCGGTCGGCGAAACGCACTGCCGGGAAAGGGATTAAACGGGATCAGATTGACCTTGCACCTGATGCCGCGAATCAACTTGACCAGGCGCTTGGCATCGGCCTCGAGATCATTGACGCCTGCCAGCAACACATATTCAAACGTCAGCCGTCTGTGAGGTGCTAATGGGTAACGGCGACAGGCGAGCAACAGTGTCTTGAGCGATGCCATCCCGTGGACCGCCGGCATGAGTCGGGCGCGTTGCTCGTCGGTGGTGGCATTCAGCGAAACGGCCAGGTTCACGCCGAGCGGTGCAACATCCTTCAGCCTGGAGGCCAGGCCTGCTGTCGATACCGTGATGCGCCGGGGGGACCATCCCGGTCCCCACGTGCTGTTCGTCAGCCGGTGGATTGCTTCCGACATCGCGTTAAGATTTGCCAGCGGTTCCCCCATTCCCATGAAGACCATGTTCGACAATCGTTCGCCCGCTTCGAGGTGATCCTGAGCCGTCAGCACCTGCTCGATAATTTCATGCGGTTTGAGATTCCGTTCCAAGCCCATCGTGCCGGTGAGACAGAAGCCGCAGTCGAGCGTACAGCCAACCTGCGTGGACACGCACAGCGTCAGCCGGTCGCTGTCGGGAATGAGCACGGCTTCTACCTCGAGTCCGTCCTCGAGCTTCAGTACCAGCTTTCTCGTGGAGTCAGCCGA
Source organism: Nitrospira sp. (assembly GCA_035761895.1). Lineage (GTDB taxonomy): Bacteria > Nitrospirota > Nitrospiria > Nitrospirales > Nitrospiraceae > Nitrospira_C. Next base: position 12,591 of record DASTQE010000094.1, read on the forward strand.
GCGAAAGACGACGCAGTCGGCAATCCGTCCGACCCTCGTCCGGGCGCTTAACGTGGCGCGGTCCGCCTGACTCAGATCCGTCATTTCGGCGATCGCCCGTGCCCGTCGCTGATACAGCCAACGAAGGATCTGGCCGGTTCGGTATGCCGGCCAGCCGAACCCGGCGACCAGTTCCGCCATCTCCGATTCGTTCAATGAGAGCAGGTGGTGCGTGGGACGAGAAACCGCATTCATGGGGCAGCCTACCATATACGCGAGCTCTGCTGGCAAGGATGGAGAGACGCTGCTATATATTATTGTAGAGCTACGAACGGCCTCGCGAGGTCCAAGTGCTGCCTATCGCGATTCGGTGGTGTGCTTGCAGTCTGCTGCTTCTCCTCAGCGGCGTGGCCGGATCTGCCGCTCTCTCAGGTGAATCAGATACCTGTGACCAGCCGGAGGCCTGTTTTCAGGCTGCGGTTCTTCCCAAGGAACGCCTCGGTAAAGCGTTGACCAAAGAGCAGGTGCTGGGGCTCAAGCTTGAGCGTCTCCAACGCTTGATGGAGCGGTTTCCCGATACCCTTTGGGCCAAACGGGCCGGCCTGTTGTCCGGTGTGCTGTCGATCGAGCGCAATCCTGCCGCGGCCATCCCGTTCCTTCGCGCTGCGCAACGCGATTTCACGGTGCTCGACGATCACATCCGTCTCTGGATCGCTCAGGCACAGTTGAATCTCGGCGAGGCGAAGGAAGCGGCCGTCTTGCTGGAAAGCATTCCGATGGCCGTGCCTGACTCTAACATCTTCGCGAAGGCTGCCTACAAGACGGGTGAAGCCTGGTATCAAGCCTCAAGCTGTCAGGAGGCCACGGCCTGGTTCACGAAGGCGGTCGCCATGAACGACAAGGATGCGAGCGCTCCCCAGGCGTACCTGCGCCGGGCCGCGTGCCGATTGCGTGAGAACAACGCGGCCGACGGGCGCGAGATGCTGCAGCAACTCTGGGTCCGGTTTCCCTACACGCCGGAAGCGAAGGAGGCCGAAGCCCTATTATCATCCAATCTCGGCGGGGAAACCTGGACTGTGCAACCACTGGATCGGCTCACCCGCGCGCAGGCCTTCTTGGGACAGGCGTTTCATGCCGAAGCGATCGAAGAGCTGAAAAAATTTCTCGCCGCCGATCCGCATTCATCCCGGCGGGCCGAGGCCAAGTTGAAGCTGGGCATCGCGCAGGTACGGCTCAAGCAGTATGATCACGCGCGTGAAACGTTCCGCGGTTTGGCCAAGGAGGGAGGACCCGAATCGCAGGAGGCGACGGTGTGGCTCGCGCGTGTCTATCTCCGCCAGGGACAGGGAGACAAGCTGTTGGAGGTTGGGCGGCTGCTGCCTTCCGCGTCACTCTCCGCCGAACAGAAGGGACAAATTACGTTGTTCGTCGGCATGTGGCTCGAAGACCAGAAGCAATACGACGAGGCCATCGCAAAATATCAGCAGGTGGTGAGACAAGGTGAGCCGGCTTCACAGCGTGCGGAAGGCTTATGGCGGGTAGGCTGGGTCTATTATCGTACGGGACGCTACCGCGAGGCTGGTGAGAGCTTGCGGGCGCTTGCCGAACAGCACGACAGCGAATTCGAACCACAAGCGCTCTACTGGATGGCACGAGCCGGCGAACAACATCAACAGCCTGAGGTCCAGGAGTACTACAGGAAGCTCTGCCAGCGGCACCGGTTTACCTATTATTGCCAGTTGGCCCGCGAGCGTATGAAGACCTCACCGGGCCTCGAAGCTCCGCTTGACGTGTCCATGGTCTCCGCCGAACCGTCAACTGAAGGGCAGCCAACCGCGGCGGTCGTCACGCGCGCCGACATCGCGCAGCAGACTGCGTACCGCCGGGCCATCGAACTCAAGACATTGGGTCTGGACGGGGATGCCGCTCATGAAGTCGCTGTCTTGACGGAACGGTACAGCCGGGAACCGGATGCTCTCGTGGCGCTGTCGACGATGTTGAATGAGGTCGGAGCCTATCACCAGGCACTGCGGCTTGCGCGGGCACGATTCCGGGATCAGCTCGAGCGAACAGGTGGGACCTTCGCCCCTACGTTGTGGAACGTCGCCTATCCAACAGGTCTCCTGCCGGCGATCAAACTTCAATGCGCCAAAGAGGTGGATCCGTATCTGATTGCCGCAATCATCCGTGAAGAAAGCCAGTACGACGTGAAAGCGGTCTCCCGTGTGGGAGCCATCGGCTTGATGCAGGTCATGCCGGCCACGGCAAACACTGTGGCCCAGCGGGTGGGGCTGCCCGCCCTAGGACGTGAAGATCTGTTTGATCAAGAGACGAACATCCGCATCGGTGTCCGCTATGTCGAGCAGCTGTTGGAGCAGTTCTCCGGCAACCTGGTCTATACGATCGCCTCCTATAACGCGGGTCCCCTGGCTGTTGGCAATTGGATTGCCCAATATCGGGGGCAGGGTCAGGACGAGTTCGTTGAGCTCATCCCGTATCAAGAGACCCGACAATACGTCAAACGGGTTTTGCGAAGTTATCGCGAGTATGTGCGCCTCGGCGGGCTGTCCTGACGGCGTTGACAAGCTATGGGTAAGTTCCTATAGTGCGCCACAATAGGTGGTAGAGATTCCGGGAGATTGTACGTGGCATTGGATCGTTTAGATGCGCTCGAGACACGCATCAAAGACCTGGTGAAGCTCATTCAGGAGCTGAAAAAGCGAAATGCCGGCCTTGAAGATGATCTCCGTTTAACGCGGCAGCGGCTGGCCGACGAAAGCGATTCGAATCGGCGCTGGGCGAAGGAGCGATCGGACATTAAGGTTCGCATTGAGAAAGTCCTCGGCGATATCGAAGTGTTGGAGAGCTTTGAAGAACGCAAGGAGGTGGCCTTTGACTAAGACGACGGATGTCGAAATCTACGGCCAGCGGTATGCGATCAGAGGCGAGGCGGATGATGCCTATATCCGCCGCCTGGCAAGCTTCGTGGACGGGCAAATGCGGCAGCTTGCCGAGGGGATGAATACCACTACGCCCTCCCGGTTGGCGGTCCTTACGGCGCTCAATCTTGCCCACCAGCTCTTCGAAGCGGAAAAGAAGCGCGCCCAAGGCGAAGCCGACGTCGAGCGCCGGATGACATCGCTGATGGAATCGATCGAAGAGCATGTGCCCACTTCGCTGTTTCGATGAATGCGCTTGCAAAGGCCGCGAAGCCTTTGCTATCGTGGTGTTGTGGTAGTGGTATTTGCGGAAGCAGGTTCATTGATTGGGATGAGGATGAGGTCAATCACACACCGGTAAGGAATCCGGGATACGATTTTGTCGCTGCAAGAATGGATGTGGGTTTGTCGATGCTGGTTCCGTTGAGAGAGTGGCGTATGCCGCAAAGGGTTCTAATTCTCCTCTCTACCCTCGCTGCCATCCTGAACAGACTCGCCGAGTACGTGCTGCCCACCGAACGGGAATTCGGTGCGGGCAGACCCGCGGTGGTGACGGTCTCAGCGCCGTCACGATCGATCGGATTGCGACGCGGTCGAGTCTCTCCTGTTCGACGATCGGTGGGAGGCCATGTGTGGAGGCAGGCGCGGTCCGCTCTCCCAACAACACGTTCATCCTTCCGAAGTCGTTCCTCGGGATAACCTGGTCGATCGGCCTCCTCCGACGCACCCATCTGTCTTCTTCCTTCCGCTACCTTTCCAACTGTGCCATGTGAATCATGCGGTAGTGCGGCCTCAATCGTGAAAGGGTCCGTCCTATGTCAACTTCCATGCTGCTGTACATACTCGTGGGACTGTTAGGCGCGCTGTTGGGCGTCGGGCTGTATGAAATCGTGCGTCGTTCCTCTGCAAGTGCCAAGCGGGCTCAGGAAGCGGAACAGTCACGGCAAATGATCCAAAACGCGCAACGTGAAGCGGAGAACATCGTCAAGGAAGCCAAGCTCGAAGCCAAAGATCTGATCTTTCAGTCCAAGTCTGAGTTGGAGAAGGAACAGAAGGCAAAGCTGTTGGAATTGGCCAGCGCAGAAAAGCGCCTGGTTCAGCGGGAAGAGGCGATCGATAAACGTATCGGCGTCGTCGACAAGCGCGATGCCGAGGCGCAAAAGCGCGAACACGAGTTGATGAAAAAAGAAGAGGGATTGATCGCCAAGGAAGCGGCCTGCGCGCAGGCGGAACGTGACCACCGGGAGGCGTTGGAACGCGTCGCGGGCATGACGGCTGACGAGGCGAAGAAGCAGTTGCTTCAGGAAATGGAAAGTCAGGCACGCCTGGATGCTGCCGGCATCGCCAAACGGACACTGGAAGAAGCCAGAGAGAATGCCGAGCGGGAGGCCCGGGAGATCATCACGACATCCATTCAACGGGTGGTGCGTGATTATGTCTCGGAATCCACGATCTCCGTGGTGCCGATTCCCAACGATGCCATGAAGGGACGCATCATCGGCCGCGAGGGACGCAATATCCGCGCGATCGAAGCGGCGACCGGCATCGATCTGATCATCGATGAGACGCCGGAGGCGGTGATTATTTCAGGATTCGACCCGTTGCGACGGGAAATCGCCAAGGTCTCGCTCGAGCGGTTGATGCATGATGGACGCATCCATCCGACGCGGATCGAAGAGATCGTCGAAAAGGTCAAGGTCGATATCGACAAGCTCATGTACGAAGAAGCGGAGAAAATCATTTTTGAGCTGGGCCTGTCCGACTTCCATCCCGAGTTGATCAAGGTCCTGGGCCGGCTGAAATACCGGACGAGCTACGGGCAGAACAACCTCTACCATGCGCGCGAAGCGTCCTATATCTGCGGCATCATGGCCTCGGAGCTTGGATTGGACGTGCGGCTGGCCCGACGTGGCGCCTTATTACACGACATCGGCAAGGCGGTGAGCCATGAAGAGGAGGGGCCTCACGCCATGCTCGGAGCGGAGATCGCCAAGAAATACGGCGAGAGTGAAAAAATCGTCAACGCCATCGCGGCCCATCATGAACAGGTGCCGCCCATTTGCCCTGAATCCGTGCTGGTCGCCGCCGCCGAAGCCTTGTCGGCTGCCCGTCCTGGCGCAAGGCGCGAGGCGCTCGAGTCGTACGTCAAGCGTCTGGAGAAACTGGAATCGCTCGCTCATGCGCAGAAAGGCGTTCAGAAGGCCTATGCCATTCAAGCGGGAAGGGAAATCCGCGTGATTGTCCGCCAGGAAGACGTGACGGACAGCGAGTCCTTTCAGCTTTCGAGGGAGTTGGCCAAGAAGATCGAGCAGGAATTGACGTATCCCGGCCAGATCAAGGTCACGGTCATCCGCGAAAGCCGGTACATCGAGTACGCCAAATGAAAGTCTTGTACATCGGAGACATCATGGGAGAACCGGGCCGGCGCGCCGTGGCCCGGCTGGTGCCGCGCCTCGTCTCTCAACGCCAGATCGATGTCGTCGTGGGCAACGGCGAAAATGCGGCGGGAGGCTTTGGGATTACCCCGGATCTCGCTGAAGAACTGTTCGGGACGGGATTGTCGGCAATCACGACCGGGAATCACGCCTGGGACAAGAAGGAGATTCTTGATTACTTTCCGCGCGAGCGCCGTTTGCTGCGTCCGGCGAATTATCCGGAAGGGGTCCCTGGACAGGGCAGCGTGATCGTGCAAGCCAAGAACGGGGAAGAGCTCGCTATCCTACAAGTGATGGGACGGGCCTACATGCCGACCTTGGATTGCCCCTTCCAGGTGGCCAAGCGTGAAATGGCCAAATTGAGGAAGCGGGTGGCTGCGGTGATCGTGGATATGCACGCCGAGGCGACGTCGGAAAAAATGGCAATGGGGCATTATCTCGACGGAGAAGCGACGGCCGTGGTCGGCACTCACACGCATGTTCAAACCGCAGACGAGCAGATTTTGCCCCGAGGGACGGCCTACCTGACGGATATCGGTATGACCGGCCCGCTGCATGGCGTCATTGGCGTGAAGAAGGAACTTGCCATCGAGAAGTTTTTGACGGGCATGCCGAGGCGCTTTGAGGTGGCCGGCGGGCCGACGGTGTTTTGCGCTGCCCTCATCGAGTTGGACGCGCGGATCGGCAAGGCGCTGTCGATCGAACGAGTGCGCATTCTCGACTAACGGATGTCGGCCACGAAGCAACAAACATTATTCCAACCTGCCAGGTCAGTGCTGACGGTTTCCCAACTCAGCGCCATGCTCCGCACGTCAATCGAATCCCAGTTTGGAGATGTGTGGCTCGAAGGAGAAGTCTCCAACCTCCGCATCCCTGGCTCAGGGCACGTCTACTGCACGCTCAAGGACGAATTCAGCCAGATCCGCGCTGTGTTGTTCCGGTCCACCGCACTCCGGTTGAAGTTCGCTCTGCAAGAAGGCATGTGCATTATTGTCCGAGGACGCCTGACCGTCTATGAACTGCGAGGAGAATATCAGATCGTCCTGGACAGCGTTGAGCCCAAAGGAATCGGCGCTCTGCAATTGGCCTTTGAGCAACTCAAGGCCCGCCTCGCCGCCGAAGGCTTGTTCGACGAGGCGAAGAAACGACCGTTACCTCTATTCCCGCGCAGGGTCGGCATCGTGACGTCGTTGACCGGCGCGGCGATTCGGGACATGCTCTCGGTGCTTTATCGGCGATGGCCGACGCTCTACGTTATTGTCGTCCCCGTGCCGGTGCAGGGAGAAGGCGCCGCCCAGCATATCGCGAATGCGGTGGCACTGTTGAATGAGGAGGATCTCGTCGACGTCATGATCGTCGGGCGGGGCGGAGGTTCACTGGAGGATCTCTGGAGTTTCAACGAAGAAGTGCTGGTCCGCGCGATTGCGGCGTCCCGTGTCCCCGTCGTTTCCGCAGTGGGTCATGAGATAGATGTGACGCTGGCGGATTTTGCCGCCGATCGTCGAGCCGCCACACCGTCCGCCGCCGCAGAAACCGTGGTGCCGGTGCTGGCTGAGGTGGTCGAACGCTTGCGCATACTGACGGTACGCAGCGTCCAGACCATGGGAAGGCATTGCGCGTTTGAACAACGACGCCTGGAAACCCAGATGGGCAGGCTGGCAGAGATCCGGTTCCGCATCCGCCAGGAATGGCAACGGATACAGGATGCTGTTGACCGCTTAAGGACTCTGACCTGCAACCAAATCGCGGCAAACCGGGATGCCGTTCGGCACCGTCAACGTGGGTTGGCCGGCCTCAATCCGGTCTTTGTTGTGAAACGAAGTCTGGCGATGATCACATTCCTGGCGCAGCGCCTGGAACGCCAAATGACGGTCTTGAGCGAAAGCCGGAAGCGCCGGCTGGCAGCCATTGCGGCGCAACTCACGCAGTTGAGCCCCCTGGCGATTCTCGGGCGTGGATACAGCATCCTTTCCCGCGCGCGGGATGGAGCGATTCTTCGAAAAGCGGTCGATGCGCAACTCGAGGAGGAAATCATTGCGCGTCTCGCTCAGGGTCAACTTCGCTGCACGGTCAAGCGCGTATTGCCCGATCCATTGGTGTAAATCGGAAGCGGGCCCGGTATAATATGCCTTCACCTGAAAGCAAAGGAGAGGTGTGGTTGTGGGCGGGGTCAAATTTGAACAGGCAATGGCGCGGTTGGAAGCGATCGTCGGAGAATTGGAAAAAGGTGATTTACCTCTGGATGAATCGTTGAAGATCTTCGAAGAGGGCATTCGCCTTTCCAAGAGTTGCCTCAAGATCTTGGAAGACGCCGAGCGGAAGGTCGAAGTGCTGGTTCAGGACAAGAACGGCAAGAAGCGGCTTCATGCCTTCTCGCCCGATGAGGAAGCGGATGACTCTTCGGACGAGTCATCGAGTTGATTCTGCTGTGGAGCGCCCCTCAGGTCGTCCAGCCTCCCGGTATCCCCTCCATTGACAGCGCTATGCATGCCAGGCCGCCCGATGAAAAAGAGCGGTTGGACCGTCTGCTGGTTCACCATGGCCTTGCCGCCAGCCGGGAGGCGGCGGTCCGGACGATCCTCGCGGGTGGGGTGTTGGTGGATGGCAGCGTCGTCGACAAGCCGGCCAGGTTGGTTCCCCGGGGCGCGCGCATTGAAATCGAGCGTGCGGCTCCGTTTGTCAGTCGGGCGGGAGAAAAGTTGGCGGCAGCTCTTGACGCCTTTTCCATCGATCCGACCGGCGTGATCGCGTTGGATGTCGGTTGTTCGACCGGAGGCTTTACCGATTGTCTTTTGCAACGGGGGGCTGAACGGGTCTATGCGGTGGACGTCGGCTACGGACTGATCGACTGGAAGCTTCGCCAGGATCCGCGGGTGCTCTTGCGTGAACGGACGAATATCCGGTACATCGACCGGTCGCTTATCCCTGAACCCGTCGACCTTGCCGTGATCGACGTGTCGTTTATTTCTCTGACGCTAGTGCTGCCGAGCGTGGTCCCTCTCCTGGGTGATCAGGGACGCCTGATCGCCCTCGTTAAACCGCAATTCGAAGTAGGAAAAGGGCAGGTGGGATCCGGCGGAATTGTGCGGGACGAGGCTCAGCGTCGAGCCGTGACAGAGAAGGTGGTCTCATTCGCTGCCGACCTTGGGCTTGAGGCGACCGGGGTATTTGATTCTCCGGTAAAGGGCCGAAAGGGCAATCAGGAAATTCTTGTGAGCTTTCGTCGTCAATGTATAATCAGTCCGTCTGAGAGCTCGAAGGTGGAGGAGGCATGAAAGTTCTAGTGACGGGCGGTGCGGGATTCATTGGGTCTCATTTGGTGGATCGGCTGATCCTGGAAGGGCATGATGCGGTCGTTGTCGACAATCTTGTCACCGGAAAACGCAGGAACATCAACCGAGCCGCCACGTTCTACAAGATGGACGTTCAAAGCTGGCGCTTAGAGCGGGCTTTTCGCAATGAACGACCGAACGTGGTGATGCATTTAGCCGCTCAGATGGACGTGCGGAAGTCGGTCGAGGATCCGATGTTCGATGCTCAAGTCAATGTGCTCGGCACATTGAACGTGTTGCAGCAGGCGGTCAAGCATGGGGTGCGTAAGGTGATTTTTTCTTCCTCCGGTGGAGCGATCTATGGCGAGCAGGAGACCTATCCCGCTCCTGAAACCCATGTACTCAAGCCGTTGTCTCCCTACGGACTGAGCAAGCTCTGCGGAGAGCAATACCTGTCGTACTTCCAGCGCGTGAGCGGTCTGCAAGCCGTCAGCCTGCGGTATGCAAACGTGTACGGCCCGCGCCAGGATCCCGAGGGAGAAGCGGGTGTCGTCGCGATCTTCATTCAAAAGATGTTGAACAACGAACAGGCCGTGATCAACGGGAACGGACGGCAGACAAGGGATTTTGTCTTCGTCGATGACGTCGTTGAAGCGAATCTTGCCATGATGGGACAGGAAACGCAGGGGACGTATAACGTGGGAACTGGTGTGGAAACCTCGATCAACGACCTATTCAGAATCCTTGTCCAGCATACCGGCTCCACGTGTAAGGAAATGCATGGCCCCGCCAAAAAAGGAGAGCAGGCACGGAGCGTGATTGATTGTACGAAACTGCGGCAAGAAGTCTCGTGGGAACCGAAGGCCGATTTGAGTGAAGGCTTAAAGAAGACCGTCGAGTACTTTAGAGCCCGGATGCATTGAGCAGCGGCTCAGGTTCCTGAGGGGGCTGCTTGCTAGTACCTTGGCACTGAACGGTCCACCTGCGCCGACCAGGCATCGATTCCCCCCACCAGGTTCTTCACATTCGAGAACCCCTGCTGGAGGAGAAAGTTCGTGGCGTCCGCGCTCCTCATGCCATGATGGCAGATGGCAATAATTTCGGCATCCCGGTTGAGTTTGCCTAGAGAATGAGGCAGCGTGGCCAGCGGAATGAGGGTCGATCCGTTGAGCTTCGCCAGATCAAACTCCCATTGCTCGCGCACATCAAGGAGGACCAGATGATCCCCTCGGTCCAATCTGTTCTTGAGTTCGATGGGAGTGATGGTATAACCCATGGTCGCCTCCGTGGATCTGAATCGAAAAACATCATAAGTGAGCCCTGAAAAGACTGTCAATCCGGGTCGGACTCCTAGGCGTTCGCCGTTAGTACACCCTGTAGGATGTACTTGGTGACGGTATCTGATACGCAGTTCACCCGAGGACAATATTTGTTCATTTTTGTCGTCCATTCGTAGTCTCTACCAACAGGCCTACAAGACAGCACGGGCCCAGAAGCTGGCTGAATTGGCGCAAAATGGGACCTAACTCGTTGAGATACCTGAGTGTGTGGCATTTATGTTTCTAGGTAGGGCATGGGACTTGCTCAAGAAGGCATGGTGTCACGACAGATGAGCGCGTCGTCCCGAAGAGTGTTGGTTGTGTTCGTAACGACGCAGAGCCGCCGGGAAGCCTTGCGGATCGCGAAAGCCGCGGTCAGGAAAAAACTGGCGGCTTGTGGGAATGTCGTCCCGTCGGTGAGTTCGATTTTTCGCTGGAAAGGGCGAGTGCAGAGTAGTCGTGAGGGGCTGTTGATCATGAAAACAAGCGCACGCCGATATCCTGCCCTCGCAAAGTTAGTTCAATCGATGCACTCCTACGAAGTGCCAGAGATCATCGCCTTGTCCATTGACAAAGGACTAGATCCATATCTTGAGTGGGTTCACAAAGAAACCGCTACAGATTGAGGTCCACAGAGAACTAGTGACCAATTTTGAGGGGTTGACCAAGGCAGCCTAGATGGGTACACTCGGAATCGATATCTAGAACTGTGAGGTTTCCCCGTAGCAGGGGGTGAAGGACATGGGACAAGTGCACGGCGTAGAGTCCAACGATTCTTACACGGTGGTCATCTTCCGTGGTTCGACCGCCAAACCGCTTCGTTTCAGCTTTCCCAGAAAATTTGTTCGTAAGATGTTGATTGTAGGGGCAATTCTACTTGCGGCCGACATCCTAGTCATCTCCCACTACGTGGTGAGGACCGGGGAAGTTTGGGAACTCTCGGCATTTCGCGCTGAAGCCCTCAGTGCTCGCCAGCAGACCGCTGCTTTCTCGACAGCGGTTGACGATCTCAGGAAGCGTCTGATGAGCATGAAGGAAGTCAACCAACGCCTTCGGGTCATGCTTGGGATTGAAGCCCCCAAGTCGGGTGATCAGCTTAACGGTCGCGGCGGCGAAGAGACACCGCTTCCGGAGGGCACCGCCGTATACCCGGCAGACAAGCCGACCAGAAGCGGATCTGAACTGCAATCGAGTGCGATCGCCACCCCCAGCGATCTTGCCGCAACGGGGTCCAAAGAGGTTGATCAGCAAGAGCTCGTAGCTGCGGTCAAGGAAGGAATTGTCTGGCTGGCCAAAGAGGCGGATGTCCAAGAGCAAACCCTGCAAGAACTCTCGCTGGCCGCCGAACAGAAATCCTCCCGCTGGGCGGCGACTCCTTCCATTTGGCCAGTCAAAGGATGGGTCACGTCCGGGTTCGGACCTCGAGTGTCGCCGTTCACTGAAAAGCCGGCGTGGCACGATGGTTTGGACATCGGCGCTGCGGCCAACGCCCCGGTTCAGGCTCCAGCCCAAGGACGTGTGACCAGCGTGGGCTTCGATTCCAAGCTAGGGAATGTCGTGAAGCTCGACCACGGTTTCGGAATCGAGACGTTGTATGGCCACCTTGCCAAGGCGCTAGTCAAAGAAGGGCAGCGCGTCAAGAGGGGCGATGTCGTCGGTCTCGTCGGGAGCAGCGGCCTCGCCACCGGTCCCCATCTTCACTACATGGTGAAGGTAAACGGCCAGACCTTTGATCCGACGAAGTATATCCTCGACTGAACGATTTCTTGCTCAGGCCAATTCACGCGCTATGTCGTCCGGCATAGCGCGTGTTTTTTTGACCATGCCGGTCACGCGGTCTGTCACCACTAGGATACTCACCCAGCTCAGCCTATGAGCGACCTCGACATCGCGAGAGCGTATCACCCTCTCCCCATTCAAGAAATTGCCAAACGGCTTGGGTTGTCTCCTGATGAACTGCAGCCATACGGAAGGCATAAAGGGAAAATCAATCTCTTGGCTCTCGAGCGCCTTAAAGACAAGCCCTCCGGCAAATACATATTGGTGACGGCCATCAATCCCACTCCGCTGGGAGAAGGTAAAACAACGACCTCAATCGGACTGGCGATGGGCTTGTGCGGGGTCGGCCAGCGCGCCGTGGTGACACTCCGTCAACCGTCGCTGGGACCGGTCTTCGGCATTAAAGGAGGCGGGACAGGAGGCGGACGCGCACAAGTTTTCCCGATGGAGGACATCAACCTCCATCTGACAGGCGATGCACATGCCGTTGCCGCCAGCCACAATTTGCTGTCCGCTTTCATCGACAATCATGTCTTCCACGGTAATGTGCTTGGAATCGATCCGGGGCGGCTTTCCTGGCCGCGAGCGGTGGGCATCAGTGACCGGGCGCTGAGACGAATTGCACTGGATGAATCCACCGGACTGCGTACGGATCAGTTCGTCATCACGGAAGCGTCCGAAGTGATGGCGATCCTGGCGCTCGCCAGTGATCACTCGGATCTGCGGCGCCGCCTTGGAGACATTGTGGTCGGCCTGACCAAAGACGGATCACCGGTCAAGGCGGAAGCCCTTTCATGTGCGGGATCGATGGCCGTATTGATGAAGGAGGCGCTGTTGCCCAATCTCGTTCAGACGCTGGAAGGGACGCCTGCATTCGTGCATACCGGTCCGTTCGGCAATATTGCTCATGGAAATTGCTCGGTCATCTCCGATGCCATTGCTGTCCGCTGCGCCGATTATGTCGTGACAGAAGCGGGATTCGGAAGCGATTTGGGAGCCGAAAAATTCTTCAATATCAAATGCAGGCTGTCGGGGTTGACGCCGGCTGCCGGCATTATCGTCGCAACATTACGAGCGCTCAAGCTGCACGGAGGCGGGGGAGTCGTGAAGGCGGGCTCGCCGGTTCCGATTGGCTTGTCTGGTCCCAATCAGGAGGCGTTGGAACGGGGGTTTCCCAATCTGGAGCAGCATATTGCGAACGTCAAGGCTCATGGGAGTCCGGTGGTGGTGGCGATCAATGCCTTTAAAGACGACCCGAGCGCGGAGTTGGAATGGCTCCGCCAGCAGGCATGCAAGGCTGGGGCGGCCGAAGCAGCCATCTCGACGCATTATGCCGATGGAGGAAAAGGGTCCGAGAACCTTGCACGGGCGGTGATTCGCGCGGCCAGCCAGCCCTCCTTCTTCTCCCACCTGTACGATCTCCCCTGGCCGACGAAGAGGAAGATCGAAACCATCGCGGTACAAATGTATGGCGCCTCGGGGGTGTGGTGTGAACCGCAGGCGGAACGCGACATCGACCTGATACGGCAATT